>CAZMAK010000007.1:28359-63855 GCA_964564245.1 uncultured Ectothiorhodospiraceae bacterium
TCCAGGATGATCCGGTCGGCCGCCTTCTCGGCCGCCTCGGCCGGAAAATAGACATTAATGGTTACACAGGCCGTGCTGACCAGCAGCATCAGCAAGACTGTCGATTTGCGCAGGGTTTTCATAAACGGGACTTCCTCGGGAACGGGTTGCACCGGATTCTAACGGAACTGTCACGAACAGGTTAACACACCACAGATGCAACCCGGCCAGACGGAATCATTGTACAACCGGCGCCTGCCCGTGCGTGACCTGCTTCAGCTGCTGGACCAGGCCCGCCCAGTTCACCCGGTCGGAGTAGCCGATCACGTCCAGCCGCGGCGGGATGAAACGTCCCTTGACGAGGTAATAGCCGTTGTCGGCCGGTGCCACCCCGCCCATCGCGCAGACCCCGTCCTGCAGCTTGCAGCGGATGCCCAGCCGGTCATAGGGAAAATCCTCCAGGAAGCGCAGGAAGCTGCGTGACAGCGCACCGCCGACCCCGCCACCCCCGATATTGGAGATGTTGTCCACGGCCTTCTGACTGATCCGGTGCCGCGAACGATCCCCGGCCGGTGTGGCGAATTCGGCGTCGAAGGCCACCGGCTCCCACGCCACCATCTGCAGACCGTCGATGCGACCATCCAGCCGGCCCTCGATCCGGCCGAAGGAAAAGGTGCGGGTCAGCTGCTCCAGATCGATATTCTTCGCCCGCGCATCGACCTGCAGGCGCGGCACCTGTCCAAGCGGCTGTTCCAGCTTCAGGTCACGCAGGGTCACCTCGCCATCGAAGACCCGCACCAGCAGGATGCCGCCGACCGTGAGATTGCCGTCATCATAGGATACCTGCGGAATCACGCCGGACAGCGTGCCGCCGAACCCGGGCCAGTCGAGCGCGGCCGTCAGCTTCTGCATGGACACCGGCGTGAGGATGCCATCGACCGCCCAGTGCAGGGGCCGGTCCGGGGCCTGCTCCAGCTCGAACGTCTCGATGTCCAGGTCGCCGTCCAGTACCGGTATCTGCGTGGCGTGTGCCAGGCTGACCCGGCGGCCAATCGATTCCAGTGCAAGCTGGCTGGCGCCCAGGTCAATCCGGTAGACATGTCCGGAACGCCAGCCCAGTTGTGACGTACGCGACTGTTGCGCGGACCAGTCCAGCTTTCCGTTCATGCCCTGCACCCCGAACAGGGCATCACGCTGTTCCACGCCGACCTCCGACAGCGTGAGTCGGGCCGCTACCGGTGTACCGTGCGCAATCTGCAGGCTGCCCTCGAGCTGGCCCCGGGTCTGCAATGCGCCTGCTGCCGTCCGCGTCAACCAGGGCTGCAGGTAGGTGTCGTACAGCGCCGGAAGCACGCCTTCATGCAGTTCCACCTGCAACGTATCCGGCTTCAGCCCGTCCTGCCACACCAGCTGCCCGCTGGCGTGCAACTCGGCCACCCCGGGATGATGGTAATCCAGTTGCCGGAGGTTCAGGCGGCGTTGCTGCGGCTGCCAGTCGAAGCGTGCATCGAGCCGGACCGGCCGGTCCGTGACCTCGAGATACACGGGATCGAAATACCAGGCACCTCCGGGCGTGCTGGCCTGCACCCGGACCTGCCAGTCCCGGCCATGGGGACGGACCCGGATGCCCGCATTCAGCGCGGCGTGTTCAGCGGCCAGGCTGCCGGCGTCATTGGTGAATGTCACATCCTGCAGCTGCAGGTCGAGCGTGAGTTCCGCCAGCGTGTCGGCAATGCCGCGCAGGTGAGCCTGCAGATCGACACGGCCGTCGCCACTCAGGCCCGGCACCGGGTAGCCGAGCGCGATCGCCTGCCGGATGAACGCCGCCGCCTGCAGGCGTTTGCCGCCGATCTTTGCCGTCCAGCCGGAACCGGAGTAGCCTGCCTGCAGGTCCAGACTACCGCCCAGATAGCGTACGTCCTCCAGCTGTAGCGCAAGCGACTGGTCCGGCACGTGGTAGTGCAGACGGACCTTCACGCGCTGCTGTCCGAAACGACTGGACTGCGCTTCCAGTCGCCCGGCCGGACAGTCGGCCTGTGTCCCGTCGTAGTGCAGCTGCGGGCAATGCAGGCTGACCGCGGTGAACTCACCCAGTGGTGCCGGGAGTTGCAGGCGCGCGAGCCGCATCACCACCGCGGTCCCGGTGCCCTCCTGCCAGTCCAGCTGCAGCGTCACCCCCTGTGCGGACCAGCCTGCCCCCGAAACACTGCCCAGATGCACGACAGCCGTATCGATGGCAAATCCGGGCCGGGGAGAATCTGCCAGCAATACCGCCAGCGACAGTACCAGCCAACCGAGCCGTGCCGCCGTGCCCTGCATTCAGTCGGGAAACACCCCGGTCGAGAGGTAGCGATCACCGCGATCGCAGATGATGGCAACGATGACCGCATCCTGCACTTCCCGGGACAGGGACAGGGCAGCGGCGACGGCACCACCGGACGAGATGCCGGCAAAGATGCCCTCCTGTGCCGCCAGCGCCAGCGTGGTGGCCTCGGCATCACGCTGGGTGACCTCGATGGTGCGATCCACACTGGCGGCATTGAAGATGGAGGGCAGGTAGGCCTCCGGCCAGCGGCGGATACCAGGGATGGAAGAGCCTTCCGCGGGTGTGACGCCGACAATCTGCACTGCGGCAGCCTGTTCCTTCAGGTACCGCGATGTGCCCATGATGGTACCGGTGGTACCCATGGCACTGACAAAGTGGGTGATCGTTCCCTGTGTATCGCGCCAGATTTCCGGACCGGTGGATTCATAGTGGGCCAGCGGGTTGTCCGGATTGGAAAACTGGTCCAGCACCCGGCCCTCGCCACGTGCCTGCATGGCAAGCGCCAGGTCACGAGCGCCTTCCATGCTGGCCGCCTTGCTGACCAGGATGATTTCCGCGCCGAAGGCCTTCATCACGGCGCGCCGCTCCACACTCATGGTCTCCGGCATGATCAGCACCATGCGGTACCCCTTCATGGCGGCCGCCATGGCGAGTGCGATCCCGGTGTTGCCGCTGGTGGCCTCGATCAGGGTATCGCCCGGATGGATGTCACCGCGCTGCTCGGCGTGGCGAATCATGCTCAGTGCCGGCCGGTCCTTCACCGATCCGGCCGGGTTGTTGCCTTCCAGCTTGACCAGCACGGCATTCGTGGTACGGCCCGGCAGACGCTGCAGCCGTACCAGCGGGGTGTTGCCGATAGTGGCCTCGAGGGTTTGGAAGTCCATGTTTGTTCCACAGTTTCCAGCAGGATGTCAGTATACCGAAGAACCGGAACCGGCAGACAGCAATTGTCGGAAATGACCTACACCCCGGGCGTGGCAGCGATATCCGGGATGCATTAGCATGAATGCCACCCAGCCATGGCATGTCAACACGCGAAAAACAATCCAGAGGAGCAGGTAATGCCTCAAATCGCCATCATCCGCAGGACCCGGAAATTCACCGGAAGAATCCTGCAAAGAATCCGTCACGCCATTACGCCGCCGCCGGCCATCCGGCCACCCGAACGACCGTTACCGCCTCCCCTGCCGGCCGACGATATACACCTGCAGACTCTCGGGCTCGAATTCGGCCGGGAATTGCTGCACCGGCTGCTGGCGGAACTGCCCATGCACCGCAGGGAGATGGCACAGGCGCATGCCACGGCTGACTACCCGGCCCTGCGCCACAGCGTGCACCGGATCCTGGGGGCGGTCGTGTATTGTGATTGTGGCCCGCTGGAAGAGGGTTTACGCGAGCTGCGCCGCGCCCTGAAGACGGAAGACCCGCCCACCATCGACGTCTGTTACCACCGTCTGATTACCACGATGGACACGCTGATCCATTTCGGCGGCAACGGTGATTACACCGATTCCTGAGACGCGGCTGCCAGCATCAGGCGTTTCATCTCGGCTACCGCCGTCTCCAGCCCGTCGAACACGGCACGGCACACGATCGCATGCCCGATGTTGAGTTCACGGATCCCCGGAAGCGAGGCGATTTGCTGCACGTTGTCATAGTGCAGCCCGTGGCCCGCATGCACCTTCAGCCCGGCCGCCATGGCAAACCGTACCGACGCCACGATCCGTTCCAGTTCCTGTTGCTGTGACGGGCCGGCCGGCGCGTCGGCAAAGTGCCCGGTGTGGATCTCGATGCAGGGTGCACCGCTGGCTGCGGCCGCCTCGATCTGGGCCGGGACCGCGTCAATGAACAGCGATACCCGGATGCCGGCTGCGGCCAGCCGGGCACAGGCCGCACGCACGCGCGGCAACTGGCCGGCAACATCCAGACCGCCCTCGGTGGTGAGTTCCTCGCGCCGTTCCGGCACGAGGCAACAGTCCGCCGGGCGGATGCGCTCTGCAATCGCCAGCATCTCGTCGGTCACCGCCATTTCCAGGTTCATACGTGTCTCCAGCCGGTCACGCAGGGTGGTGACATCCCGGTCCTGGATATGGCGGCGGTCCTCGCGCAGGTGCAGCGTGATGCTGTCTGCTCCGGAGCGTTCACACAGCAGGGCCGCTGCCACCACATCCGGATAGGGTGTCCGACGCGCCTGGCGCAGGGTTGCAATGTGATCGATATTGACACCCAGTAACATGTCCGGATTTCCCTCCAGGTTAACCGCGCCGTTCGCCCTCGCCGGTCGCAAGGCCGTCCGCAGCAGTGCGCGCATAGGCCGACAGCTGGCGTGAAACGGTGCGGGTCTTCAATGGCCGGTCACCGAGATAGACCGCCAGGGCCGCGCGCATCAGTGTCTTGACTTCCCGACAGACACGGGGACTCTCCAGACGCTCGTCGCGCAGAGCCAGCAGGCTGGCCCCCGCCAGGCAGATTTCGTCCGTCAGTTGCCGTGTACAGCGTACCGGCCCGCTCTCCAGCCGGTATTCATACCACGCATCGGCCACAACCGGGGTGATACCGTCGGCCTCGCAGTCGAGCAGCAGTCCGTAACCCAGTTCCTGCAGCAACTGTTTCTCAAAACAGCGCAGGGCCTGCTCCTCGCTCTCCGGCAGCCGCGCCAGCGCCCGTTCGTAGGCATCGTACAGACCCGGGTGCGGGTCATGCCGGCTGAGCAGCCGTAACAGCAATTCGTTCAGGTAACACGCACTCAGTATCTGCCGGCCGGACACCTGCGGCGCATGGGCGCGGCTGTCGACATCGGTCAGGGTGCCCAGTTCGCCACGCAAATTCCACGACAGCCACAGCGGGCGCAGCATCTGCAGCTGGTTGTGCCAGCGACCGCGCGCCGAACGCGCACCACGCGCCACCAGCCCGATCCGGCCGTAGTCGCGGCTGAACACCTCCAGCAGCAGGCTGGAATCCCGGTACGGGTAATGGTGCAGGATCCAGCTGGCTTGCAGGGTGACACGGACGGTACTGGTCATGGCGCTACCGGCCGGCTACGGCTCGTCCAGGGTGTAACCGAGACTGCGCAGTGAGCGCTCGTCGTCCGCCCACCCTTCCTTGACCTTCACCCACAGTTTCAGGTTGACCCTGCTGTCGATGAGTGCCTCGATATCGCGACGCGCCTGCTGGCCGACCTCCTTGAGCAGGGCGCCCTGCCTGCCGATGACGATGTTCTTCTGGCTCTGCCGCTCCACCCAGATCAGTGCATGGATATGGGTGATGCGTGCCTCGCGCCGGAACGATTCGATCTCGACGGTCAGCCCGTAGGGCAACTCCCGCGCCAGCCTGCGGAACAGTTTTTCCCGGATCAGCTCGGCCACCAGGAACCGCTCGGAGCGATCGGTGACCTGGTCCTCCGGAAAGAACGGGGGGGCCAGCGGCAGGCGTTGTTCGATACAGGCCTCCAGCGCGGCCAGGTTATGACCCTTGCTGGCCGAGACCGGCACGATCTCGGCAAACGGGAACCGTGCCGAGAGCGCCTGCAGTTCAGGAAGCAGTGCATCGCGCTCCTTCACCAGGTCGACCTTGTTGACCGCCAGAATCACCGGGCAGGAGACCCCGGCCAGTTTCTTCAGCACCAGGTCATCGTCCGGCAGCCAGTGCAGCGCCTCGACCAGGAACACCACCACGTCGACATCCTGCAGCACCGTGCTCGCCGTACGATTCATGTAGCGGTTCATGGCCCGGCCGCTGTAACCGTGGATGCCAGGCGTATCGACATAGATCAGCTGTGCATGTTCGCGTGTCTTGATGCCCAGCACCTGGTGACGCGTGGTCTGCGGCCGGCGCGAGGTGATGCTGATTTTCTGGCCCAGCATGTGATTCAGCAGGGTCGACTTGCCGACATTCGGCCGGCCGACCAGTGCAATATAGCCACAACGGAAATCCGTGCTCATGTCGAACCCGTCGTCAGCTGTTGCAGCATCCTGCCGGCCGCATCCTGTTCCGCCCTGCGACGGCTGTTGCCGCTGCCGGCACAGGGGCTGGCACCTTCGACCTCGCAGGATATCCGGAAGCACTGCGCGTGCGCCTCGCCGCTGACTTCCAGCACCCGGTATTCCGGCAGGGGCCGGTGCTGCGCCTGCAGGTATTCCTGCAGGCGGGTTTTCGGGTCCTTGAGCACCGTCTCCTCGTCGAGCGCATCCAGCCTGCCGGCAAAATGTTCCACGATGCACTGGTGACAGGCGGCATAACCACCGTCCAGGTGTACGGCCCCCAGCAGCGCCTCCAGCGCATCTGACAGGATCGAGCCCCGGCGGTGTCCGCCACTGCGGCGTTCGCCGGTACCCAGCACCAGGTATTCGCCCAGCTGCAACGACCCGGCGACCTCCGCCAGCGACTCGCGTCTGACCAGCGTCGCACGCAACCGGCTCAGGCGCCCCTCGCTGGCTGCCGGATAGCGCCGGTACAGTTCGGCGGCAATCACCGCACCAAGCACGGCGTCACCGAGAAACTCGAGTCGTTCATTGTTGTTTTTCCCGGCACTGCGATGGGTCAGTGCCTGCTGCAGCAGCGCCGTGTCCCGGAAGCGGTAACCAAGGCGCTGTTGCAGCTGGTCCGGATCGCGAATCAAAGCCTGTGTGCCATTACCTGCTTGTCAAAACTCATTACCACCGAGACATTCCCGAACAGTTGAACCCGCGATTCGTACTTCGCCTCGAGACTGAAATTCTGTCCGACGGGCTTGATGATCACATCCTTGTGGGTAATGGTGTTGACATAGTTGACGTCGAAACGGCGTTCCAGCAGGTTGCGGATTTCCGCCGGCGTCTCGAAACCGGACTCCTTGGCAATGGAATCCAGCGTCGAAACCACCTTGAAGTACTCGAGGTAGGACGGCACCATCTTGAGCGTCAGCAAGGTGAAGAAGCCGATCAGGCCCAGCACGATCAGCCAGCCAATACCCGTCATCCCCTTCTGTTGCGACAATGAACGCATAGTCTTTCCCTCGTGTTTGCCCTATTGAATTTTCATGCCGATGCGATCGAAATCCACACCGCCATTGGCACTGTCCCAGTTCATCCAGATCCGGAACGCCTTGCCGACCAGGTTGGCTTCGGGAACCGTGCCCCAGTAGCGGCTGTCGTTGCTGTTGTCACGGTTGTCGCCCATTACGAAATATTCGCCTTTCTTCACCACGAATTCGCCTTCCAGCCCCGGTGTGTGCGGCATCACCAGGATATCGTGCTGCACATCACCCAGCTGCTCGCGATGCCGGCTGGCGCCGGACATGCTCAGCCCGGACCCGACACCGTTAAACACGCCGTCAGGCACCTGCCCGGCGGGCTTCCCGTTAATGTAAACGACCTTGTTGAAATAACCAATCCGGTCGCCGGGCAGGCCCACGACACGCTTGATGTAGTCGACCGAGGGGTCCTTGGGATAGCGGAACACCACCACGTCACCGCGTTTCGGCTCGCCCACCTCGATGAACTTGGTATTCAGGACCGGCAGCCGCAGCCCGTAGGCATACTTGTTGACCAGGATGAAATCGCCGACCAGCAGGGTGGGCATCATGGAGCCCGAGGGGATGCGAAACGGCTCCATCACGAATGAACGCAGCAGCAGTACCGCCAGGATTACCGGGAAGAAGGACTTGCAGTATTCCGCCAGGGTCGATTCACGCAGGGCGGAGCGCACCTGGTCGGACTCCTGTCCCGCACCGCCGGCGACCAGGGCGGCCGCCCGCCGCCGCCGGGCCGGCGCCAGCCATGCCATGTCCAGTACCCAGACCACGCCGGTAAACAGGGTCGCAAGGACCAGTATCAGGGGAAAATCAAAATTCATGTTTTGCCTCGTTATTCAGGTTGGTCCCGGTCCCGGCCATTATAGGAGCATGGCCTGACTCATTCATTATCCACCCGCAGCACGGCCAGAAAGGCCGCCTGCGGAATTTCCACCTTGCCGAACTGTTTCATGCGTTTCTTGCCGGCCTTCTGCTTCTCCAGCAGCTTGCGCTTGCGCGTGATGTCACCACCGTAGCACTTGGCGGTGACGTTCTTGCGTAATGCCTTCACGTTGGTCCGTGCGATGATCTGCCCCCCGATGGCGGACTGGATCGCCACATCGTACATCTGGCGCGGAATCAGCTCCTTCATGCGCGAGGCCAGCTGGCGGCCGCGCATCTGCGCCAGGTCGCGGTGGACGATCACCGACAGTGCATCAACGCGCTCGCCGTTGATCAGGATGTCCAGCTTCACCAGCGGTGCCGCCTGGAAACGCAGGAAGTGGTAGTCAAAGGATGCATAGCCACGGCTGACCGACTTGAGCCGGTCGAAAAAGTCCAGCACGACCTCGCTCAGCGGCAGCTCGTAGTTGAGCGACACCTGGCTGCCGAGATACTGCATGTCGCGCTGGACCCCGCGCTTTTCGATGCACAGCGTGATCACGTTGCCCACGTAGTCCTGCGGCACCAGGATGCTGGCGAGGATGATCGGCTCGCGGATTTCCTCGATCTGGTTCACCGGCGGCAGACTGGCCGGATTGTCGATCTTCAGCTGCTCGCCGCGGGTGTCGAGCACCTCGTAGATCACCGTCGGCGCCGTGGTGATCAGGTCGAGATCGTATTCGCGTTCGAGCCGCTCCTGCACGATCTCCATGTGCAGCATGCCGAGAAACCCGCAGCGGAAGCCGAAGCCGAGCGCCTCCGAGGTTTCCGGCTCATAGTGCAGTGCCGCATCGTTCAGGCGCAGCTTCTGCAGCGCGTCACGCAGGTCTTCATAATCGTCGGAGCTCACCGGGTACAGGCCGGCAAAGACATTCGGCTGGGCGGTCTTGAAACCGGGCAGGGCCCTGTCCGCCGGGTGATTCGTGAGTGTCAGGGTATCACCGACCGGGGCACCGTCGATCTCCTTGATGCCGGCGATCACGAAACCGACGTTGCCCGCTTCCAGTTCGTTGCGTTCCTCCGGTTTGGGCGTGAACACCCCCAGTTTTTCCACCTGGAAATTGCGGCCGGTCGACATCACGCGCACCTTGTCACGCCGGGTCAGGCGGCCTTCCATCACGCGGATCAGCGAGATCACACCGACATAGTTGTCGAACCAGGAATCGATGATCAGGCCCTTGAGCGGGGCATCTGTCGTGCCGGACGGCGGCGGCACACGCCGGATCAGCTCCTCCAGCACGTCGACCACGCCCTCGCCGGTCTTGGCGCTGCAGCGCACCGCGTCCACCGCTTCCAGCCCGATGATCTCCTCGATCTCGCGGATCACCCGCTCGGGGTCCGCGGCCGGCAGGTCGATCTTGTTCAGCACCGGCACGACCTCGAGGTTGAGGTCGATCGCGGTATAGCAGTTGGCCACGCTCTGCGCCTCCACGCCCTGGGCGGCGTCCACCACCAGCAAGGCACCCTCACAGGCCGCCAGTGAACGCGATACCTCGTAGGAGAAATCGACATGTCCGGGCGTGTCGATCAGGTTCAGCTCGTACACCTGTCCGGATCGGGACGGGTAGCGCAGGGAGACACTTTGCGCCTTGATGGTAATGCCGCGCTCGCGCTCCAGGTCCATGGAATCCAGCACCTGGTTTTCCATCTCGCGGTCGGTCAGCCCGCCACAGAGCTGGATGAAACGATCCGCCAGCGTCGACTTGCCATGATCGATATGTGCGATGATGGAAAAATTTCGTATGTACCGGCTGTCTGTCATGGAGCCCGAAATAGCGCGGCCCGCGCAAGCGGGCACGCGGCCGGTGATTAGTGTGGTGCAGGCAGCCAGCAGCCCACAAGTTACTGATTGCCCGAAGGGTTCCGGATTATACAGCAACCTTTCCGCAAGTCACTCACCGGCATGCCCGGCACACCAGGCGCGCAGCAGTTCCTCGTCCAGGAAGTAGTAGCAGAGCTCGGTTTCCCCTGCGGCCAGCACCGGCACACGCGTGCCGTAACGCTCAACCAGTTTTGGCTCGGGATCGATATCGACGGTAGAGTAGCCGAATCCAAGCTCATGACGCAGGCGCTCCAGCGCCTGCGTCATGTCTTCACAGAGGTGGCAGCCACGGCGTGTGTAGACGGTCAGCCGGGTCGTCACGAGCGCAGCCGCGGGTGTGCCCCGTCCTATTCCGGCACCTTGATCGCCAGGAAGGTCGGGCTCCCGTTGCGCTGTACCAGCACGGCCACCGACTTGCCGGCCTCCAGTGCATCGACCAGATCTGCAAACTGGCTGGTACTCTTGATCATATGCCCGTCCAGGGAAAGGATGATGTCACCCTTGCGCACGCCGGCACGTGAGGCAGCACCACTGACCACGTGGGTCACCAGCACACCGCTGGTCACGTTCTGTTCGGACATCTGTTCATCGGTCAGCGCCGACACCGCGAGACCGATCCGGTTGGTTTTCTCCACGGATGGCTGATCGACCTGCGCCTTTTCATTCGTGTCTTCCGGCAATTCACCCAGGGTGACCTGGATCACCATGTCCCTTGCATCGCGCACGACCTCGACCGGGATCTTCACGCCCACCTTGGTACTGCCGACGATCGGCGGCAGACCGGAGGAGTTGGTCACTTCGACGCCGTTGAACTTCACGATCACGTCACCGACCTTGATGCCCGCGGACTGAGCCGGGCTGTCCGGCAGCACTCTGGCCACCAGCGCACCGCGCGGCTTGTGCATGCCGAAGGATTCAGCCAGTTCCGGCGTGACGTCCTGGATCAGCACGCCCAGCCAGCCGCGACTGACCTTGCCGTTGGTCTTGAGCTGGCCCACAACGTCCATGGCCACCTCGATCGGGATCGAGAATGACAGGCCCATGTAGCCACCCGTGCGACTGTAGATCTGCGAGTTGACGCCCACCACCTCGCCATCCTGGTTGAACAGCGGTCCGCCGGAATTTCCCGGATTGATGGCGACGTCGGTCTGGATGAACGGGACATAGTTCTCGCGTGGCAGACTGCGGCCCTTGGCGCTGACGATGCCGGCAGTGGCGGAATGGTCAAACCCGAACGGCGAACCGATCGCCAGCACCCAGTCACCCACCCGCAGGTCATGCGACTCGCCGATCTTTGCGACGGGCAGGTTGCTGGCGTTGATCTTCAGCAGGGCGATGTCACTGCGCTGGTCCTCACCGATGATCTCGGCCTTGAGTTCGCGCCGGTCGCTCAACCGTACGATGATCTCGTCGGCGCCGTCCACGACGTGGTAGTTGGTCAGCACATAGCCGTCCGAGGAAATGATGAATCCGGAGCCCAGCGACTTGGCGTCGCGGTAGTCCGGCTCATCGCCCTGCTCCTGTTCCTGTTCGAAGAAATGCTTGAACAGTTCACCGAACGGACTGCCTTCCGGTAACTGCGGGATCTCGAATCCCTCCGGCAGTTTCGGCAGGCCGGAGTGGACCTTCTGCGTGGTACTGATATTGACCACCGACGGACTGACACTCTTGATCAGATCAGCGAATCCTTCCAGGTGGCTGGCCCGTGCACCCTGCACCATGAACAGCATCGCAAACAACATGCCCAGTGAAATCGTGGTAAACCTGCTTGCCTTTAACATGACTAGAATTTCTCCAGTGTGGAATGATTGATCAGTACGGGCCCGCCCTCGCCCGTGGCGGCCAGCCTGGAATACACCCTGCGCAATATGACCGGCTGCCAGGCCGGGTTGTTCCCGGTACGGCGACTGAAACCGCGTAACCAGGCAAATCCGGCTGCGAGCCCGCAGAGCGCCCCGCCGATCGCACCGCCCTCGGCCAGCGGCGGGAACCAGAGCATGGCGATGCCGTTGCCGGCCAGTGCCCCGCAGAATAATGCGGCCAGCGGTACGGCATAGACCGCCAGCGACCCGCGAACCAGTGCCGGCTCCGGAATCCCGATCACGACACGGTCACCAACACCTGCATCGATGGAATTGACCACGCGCAGGCGCAGGCGGCGCTGCCCCAGCAGCTTTGCAATCACCCCGGTGCCGCACCCGGAATGCATGCTGCAACCGCCACAGGTGCTGGTCCGCTCGCTCTCGATCCAGGCAAAGCCACCCTCAACATCGACCACCTGGCCGGATTCCTCAATCATTGCTTTCCGTGATCTGTTTCATCGAGGTGGCGATCATCCGCACGGTATCCTCCGGCACTTCACCGACCACCGTTACCTGGAATCCGTCAAGCTGCGCGCCGTAGGCATTCATCGCACCCATGCCGGAATGCCCGATCAGCGGATGATGCACCGTAGCGGCATCTTCCACGTAGACGGAAATGGTCGCCAGCCCGTCACTGAACACCATGTGCTCGGCATCGTTCTGATCCTCGTGCATGCGCTTGTGCTGGAAGCTGCTCAGGGTGAACCCGGCCGGCAGCTGCCGGACTCGCCAGTCGGGATCACCGTCCTCCTGGTGATAGCCGGTGGGCATGTGGTTGCCGTTCATCTGGCTGTGCCAGGAGTAGCCGTCACCGGTGAGCGACGGCTGCAGGGCGCTGGCAGGGATATCCGAGCCGATATCGAGGTGAGTAAACATGACCTGCTCGATCGGTTTGCCGTCGACACCGTTCAGGTCCGACTTGAGCAGCATCTTCGAGTCCCGGTCGATCCAGAATCGATAGCCGTAGCGCATGGCGTCACGCGGCCTGATGGCGATCACGCGCGCGGGGTAACCCGCCATACGGTCTTCACCGGCATCTTCAAAGGTGTAATTGGCGGCCAGGCTGTCGAGGTCCTTCGGTACCACGTGAAACGGCTGGCGCGGACGGCTCTGGCCCACCATGACCGAGCGGTTGTCCGGCATGATGCAGGTCACCGTCTTGTCATCACGCAATACCTCCCGTGCACTGCCGGTCAGCGCAACCAGTCGTTCACGCACACCGCCCTGGTCCATACGGTGGATGATGCGCATGGTTTCGAGCCTGTTGTCATGCAGGTACACGAAGGTACCGTCATAATTCAGCGATTCGAGTGCCCCGGACATATCATCCAGCCACTGGCGCGCCGTGTCGTCCGCGTACAGCGGGGTGGATACCGCCACCAGCATGACCAGCATCCACCTGCGCAATCCGTATCCATGGCCAGGCACCGGCATACACCCTGAACCCGTCATGCGCCCGGTGTCATTCGTGATCCCCGTTACTGTCGGGCAACGTCTCCTGGCCTACGATCCGTGCATACGGCAGCATGCCCTGCATCCCGCGGTTGGCGGCGAACTCGTTATGATTCACCAGGTAGACGTCCTCGAGACCGGGTGCCCTGGTGGATGGCAATCCCGGGGCCGACACGTTCTCGGCCCGGATGAAGTTATCCGGTGAGGGGACCGTTGCCAGCGCCTGCATATCGGCGGCGGGACCGTTGTCCTCCCGGGTATTCTGCAGGGTGAGCACGGCGACCACCGCAACCGACGCGGCCAGCGCAAACCCGGCCACCGGGCGGTACCAGCGGGCAGTGGACCGGGGCACGGCGTGGATGGCGGCCTCGTCCTGCAGGGCAGCGCGCACACGCTCGTGAAAACGGCAGTCCACCTGCCGCGGCAGGTTGTCGTGGATCGAGTCACTGACCAGGTGGTAACGTGAGAGCGTATGCCGCAGGTCGGAATCCGCCGCCAGGCGCCTGACCAGCAGTGCTGATTCAGCATCAGAGAGTTCGTCGTCAACCAGCGCCGAAAGCTGTTCGTGTATATCGTTGTTCATAACTCGCAACCTGTGATCAATGGTCCAGTAGTGGCTTCACCTTGGCATCGATTGCGTCACGCGCCCGGAATATCCTCGATCGTACCGTCCCGATCGGACAATCCATGGCCTGGGCAATCTCTTCATAACTCAGTCCTTCCAGTTCGCGCAAGGTAATTGCAGTACGCAGATCGTCCGGCAATTCGTTTATCGCGGTGGCGATGGTCTCCTTGAGCTCGTCACGCAGCAGCACATGCTCCGGCGTATCGTATTCCTTGAGACCCGACGCACCCTCATATTGTTCCGCTTCCTGTGCATCCAGATCCGTTTTCGGTGGCCGGCGCCCGCTGGCCACCAGGTGATTCTTCGCGGTATTGATCGCGATGCGGTAGATCCAGGTAAAAAAGGCGCTCTCGCCACGGAAGTTGCCCAGTGACTTGTAGGCCTTGATGAAGGCCTCCTGCGCCACGTCCATGGCCTCATCGTGATCATGCACGTAGCGATATGCCAACTGTATGATTTTGTTCTGATATTTCAGAACAAGAATATCAAACGCCCGCTTGTCGCCCTGCTGGACACGTTCTACCAGTGCCTGATCGATGCCTCGTTCGCCCATCCGGGCCGTCTCCCTTCCACCCGGAACCATCCAATTGACCGCACGTATTCCGGATAGTTCATGATAATGTATGAAAATCAGTCAGTTCGCAGAACACGTCTGTGTACCACAAAGCAGTACCGGAATTGTACACGCTCCAACGTCCGAATCCGGCGCGAAACATAAAGATAATCGTTTGTTCAAAGGCAGTTAACCGATGACAGGCAACCGGCAATTCGATGTACTCATCATAGGCAGCGGCGCCGCAGGGCTGAGCCTGGCACTGCGCCTGCCAGCGAACCTGCGCGTGGCCGTCCTCGCCAAGAGCCGGCTCGAGGAAAGCAGCACGCTCTACGCACAGGGCGGTATCTCGGCAGTCACCGACCCGAGCGACACCTTCGAATCACACATCGAGGACACCCTGAATGCCGGGGCCGGACTCAACCACCCGGACGCGGTACGCTTCACCATCGAGCACGCGCCGGAGGCCATCCAGTGGCTGGTAGACCTTGGCGTACCGTTCACCCGCCACGGCAGCACCAGCGATCCGGACGCCTTTCACCTCACCCGCGAGGGCGGACATTCCACCCGCCGCATCCTGCATGCCGCCGACGCCACCGGACGGGCCATGGAAACCACGCTGGTCAGCGAGACCCGCAAGCGCGACAACATCACGGTATTCGAACAACATATCGCCATCGACCTGATTACCGCCGACAAGCTCGGCCGGCAGCCCAATCGCTGCCTCGGCGCCTATGTGCTGGAAATCGACAGCAACCACGTGGAAACCTTCGCCGCAGGCCACGTGGTACTGGCGACCGGAGGCGCCAGCAAGGTCTATCTCTACACCAGCAACCCGGACACCTCGAGTGGCGACGGTATCGCCATGGCCTGGCGCGCCGGTTGCCGGGTAGCCAACATGGAGTTCAACCAGTTCCATCCGACCTGCCTGTACCACCCGCAGGCCAAGTCCTTCCTGGTGACCGAGGCGGTGCGTGGCGAGGGCGGGCGGCTGTTGTTGCCGGACCGCACCCCGTTCATGGAACGCTTCGACCCGCGCGGCAACCTGGCGCCGCGCGATATCGTGGCACGCGCGATCGACCACGAGATGAAACGGCTCGGTGCCGAATACGTGCTGCTTGACATCAGTCACAGGCCGGCACCGTTCATCAAGGAACATTTCCCGAACGTCTATGCGCGCTGCCGCGAACTGGGTTACGACATGACACTGGAGCCGATCCCGGTGGTGCCGGCCGCCCACTACACCTGCGGCGGGGTGATGACCAGTCTCCACGGAGAGACCGGACTGCCGGGACTCTACGCAATCGGCGAGGTGGCCTGTACCGGCCTGCACGGCGCCAACCGGATGGCCAGCAACTCGCTACTGGAATGCCTGGTATTTGCACAGGCCGCGGCCCGGCACATCGTCGCCAGCCGGCAGTCACCGGCACCGGCACCGGTGTCGCTGCCGGCGTGGGACGAGTCCCGCGTACGCGATTCCGACGAGGAAGTCGTTGTCAGCCACAACTGGGACGAACTGCGCCGCTGCATGTGGAACTACGTGGGAATCGTGCGCACCAACAAGCGGCTGGAACGCGCCTGGCGCCGCGTCGACCTGCTGCAGCAGGAGATCCAGGAGTATTACAGCCACTTCACGGTTTCCAGCGACCTCATCGAGCTGCGCAACCTGGCCCAGGTCGCCGCGCTGATCATCCGCTCGGCGCAGCTGCGCAAGGAAAGCCGCGGCCTGCACTACACGCTGGATTACCCGCTCCCCGATAACACGCAGCCGCCGGCCGACACCATACTCGATCCCGGGGAATGGACTGCGCAGCTGCCCCGTGTCGCGCCCTGATCAGGCCACGTGGAATCCGTCCGGCGCCGGGCCCTCGACCTCCGTGCAATCCACCGCGCTGACCTCGGCCTGCGGTGGACCGGCATGCAGCCAGTCGCACAGGGCCTTCACCGCCTGCGGGGTACCGCAGGCCAGCACCTCCACGCGTCCATCCGGCAGGTTGCGGGCCAGCCCCTGCACGCCCAGTCGCCGTGCCTGCTGCTGCGTGGAGGCGCGAAAGAACACCCCCTGCACCCTGCCCGCCACCAGGCAACGCCGGCAGATCATGCCGTTCAGGGCCCCGCCGGCTCGGCAGCGACCGTCTTGGCCCGGGAAGCCTCCTTGCGCTTGATGTATTTCTCGACTGCCTCGCGTGTGATCGGCCCTTCCTGGCGCGCCACGCGTTCGCCCTCCGGGGAGATGATATAGGTCGTCGGTAATCCCGTCACCGGACCCAGCGAGGTCATCGGTTCCGGATCCATCTGCATGATCGGGTAGCTCATCAGGTGAGTGTCGACAAACTCCCTGAGGTATTCCCGGTTCGTTTCTTCGTAGTTCACCCCCAGCACCACCAGGCGGTCCCGGTTGTTGTCGTAGAGATCGACCAGGTCGGGGATCTCGTCCAGGCAGGGCGGACACCAGGTTGCCCAGAAATTCACGATCACCCACTTGCCATGGTAATCCGACACGGAAACCGGCTTGCCATCAAGATCGGGCAGGGTGAAGTCAACGACGTCAGCGGCCATGGACGGGGCGGCCAGGCAGGCCACCAGTAACAGCAACATACGCATACGGGACTCCGGGAATCAGGTTCGCAGCGAGTATAGCGTCTTCCCGCCCGGGCGCGGCGATTTACCCGGCACACGCCGAAACGGCTACAATTGGGACTGGCAATCGCGAACGAGGTTCCGCAACCGGCGCATGACTACCATCAGCAAACAGGACTTCATCGACAGTATCCAGGACGCCCTGCAGTACATCTCGTGTTATCACCCGGCTGATTTCATCCACGCCATGCACGCGGCCTGGGAACGCGAGCAGTCGCCGGCGGCACGGGACGCCATGGCACAGATACTCATCAATTCCCGCATGTGCGCCGAGGGGCGTCGCCCGATCTGCCAGGACACCGGCATCGTCAACGTATTCCTGAAGGTCGGCATGGACGTGCGCTGGGACACCGACTGCAGTATCGATGACATGGTCAACGAGGGTGTACGGCGTGCCTGGCGGGACCCCGCCAATCCGCTGCGTGGCTCCATCGTATCCGACCCGGCCGGGGCGCGCCGCAACACCGGTGACAACACCCCTGCTGTGATCCACAAGGACATCGTCCCCGGTGATAACGTGGAGATCACGGTCGCCGCCAAGGGCGGCGGTTCGGAGAACAAGTCGCGCTTCGCCATCCTCAACCCCAGCGACGACCTGGTGGCGTGGGTACTTGCGCAGGTGCCGACCATGGGCGCGGGCTGGTGCCCGCCCGGGATCCTCGGGATCGGCATCGGCGGCACCGCGGAGAAGGCCATGCTGCTGGCGAAGGAGGCCATCCTCGAACCCGTTTCCATCCACGAGCTGCAGGCCCGTGGCCCACAGAACCGGCTGGAGGAACTGCGGCTGGAGATCTTCGACCAGGTCAACGCGCTCGGGATCGGCGCACAGGGGCTCGGTGGTCTCACCACGGTGCTGGACGTCAAGCTGCGGGACTACCCCACGCACGCCGCTTCCAAGCCGGTGGCACTGATCCCCAACTGCGCAGCGACCCGGCACGTGCATTTCAGCCTGGACGGCAGCGGTCCGGCACGGCTGGTGCCCCCGCGGCCGGAGGACTGGCCACAGGTCACGCAGGACAGCGCGACACCCAGCCGGCGTGTCCACCTGGATGGCATCACACCGGACGAAATCCACCGCTGGAAACCGGGTGAAACGCTGTTACTGAACGGCACCCTGCTCACCGGGCGCGACGCGGCGCACAAGCGCATCGTGGACCTGCTGGAGCGCGGCGAGCCGCTGCCGAACGGTCTCGACTTCCACGGACGCTTCATTTACTACGTCGGCCCGGTCGACCCGGTCGGCGACGAAGTGGTCGGACCGGCCGGCCCGACCACGGCCACCCGCATGGACAAGTTCACCGAAACCATGCTGGCGCGCACCGGCCTGCTGGGCATGATCGGCAAGGCCGAGCGCGGGCCGGCCGGCCTGCAGGCAATCGCACGTCACGGTTCCGTGTACCTGATCGCGACCGGTGGCGCCGCCTACCTGGTCTCGAAGGCGATCCGCTCCGCGCGCGTGGTGGCATTCGCGGATCTCGGCATGGAGGCGGTGTACGAATTCGAGGTCGAGGACATGCCGGTTACGGTGGCGGTTGACTCGCAGGGCAACTCGATCCACGAAAACGGCCCGCGCGAGTGGCGCATGCGGATTGCCGATATTCCCGTCGTCAGTTAAATACCTGGAACACGGAGCTGTGGAATGACCGATACCGTTACCATCTATCACAATCCGCGCTGCAGCAAGTCGCGCGCCACGCTGGAATTGCTGGGTACGAACGGCATTGAGCCGCGGGTGGTGGAATACCTGGACACCCCGCCGGACGCCGCCACCCTGGGCCGCCTGCTCGACTGGCTGGGGCTCGAGCCGCGGGAACTGATGCGCACACAGGAAGCCGAATACCGCGCCGCGGGACTGGATGATCCCGCGCTGACCCGCGCGCAACTGATCGCCGCCATGGTGCAATACCCGAAACTGATCGAGCGCCCGATCGTGGTCTGCGGCGGCAAGGCCGCCATCGGCCGGCCACCGGAAAAGGTGCTGGAAATTCTGTAAGCCGCTATGGCGAATGGTACTTGCTTGAGGCATATTGTTCTGCAAACAGATAAACAGTCACGGAAGCACACGGAAATGGTTACTGATTGTTCCGCGTGCTTCCGTGGCTGATTACCAGAGTTCCGGTTCAAACAGGAACGATTCGCCACTGTGTCAATATCCATGAAGAACATGAACGAAATTCTCGTGCTTTACTACAGCCGCTACGGCTCCACCGCGCAGATGGCGCAGCAGATTGCCTGCGGCATCGATTCGGTCGACGCCTGCGCCGCCCGTATCCGTACCGTACCGCCGGTGTCCACCGTGTGCGAGGCGACGGCCGACACCATACCGGACGAAGGGCCGCCCTATGCCACGCTGGATGACCTGCGCGAGTGCAGCGGCCTGGCACTGGGCAGCCCGACCCGCTTTGGCAACATGGCCGCACCGCTCAAGTATTTCATCGACTCGACCAGCAGCCTGTGGCTGTCCGGCGCCCTGGCCGGCAGGCCCGCAGCCGTGTTCACCTCGACCTCCAGCCTGCACGGCGGACAGGAAGCCACCCTGCTTGCCATGATGCTGCCGCTGCTGCATCACGGCATGCTGCTGCTGGGCCTGCCCTATTCGGAAACCGAACTGCTCACCACCACCAGCGGTGGTACGCCCTACGGCGCCAGCCACACCGCCGGCACCGACAGTACGCGACCGCTCACGGACGAGGAAAAGACACTTTGCGTGGCGCTGGGCAGGCGTCTTGCCACGGCGGCGTGCCGCCTCCAGGGCGACTGAGCCGGCACCCGGCCATGACGCGCAGCGGTTTCTTCTACGGGCTGGTCCTGACCGGTCACCTCGGCACCTTCGCCCTGCTGCTGTCCTGGTACGCCTGGCTGGCCCCGTCTCCCCTGTTTCCCGTGGCGCTGGTGCTGCTGGTGCTGGTCACGCCGCTGTTGCTGCCGTTGCGCGGTATCCTGCATGCCCGGCGCTACACCATTGCCTGGAGCTGTTTCCTCGCGCTGTTCTATTTCACACACGGTGTCGTCAGTGCGTGGAACACGCCCTCCACGCAAACACTCGGGCTGCTGGAGATACTGACCAGCACACTCTGGTTCGTCGGGGGAATCGCCTACATCAAGGCCGGCAGGAAACCGGCGGAAACGGCCTGATCGCCGCTCAGGCCAGGTCCAGCACCGATTTGACAAACGGCACCGTCAGGCGCCGCTGCTCGATCATCGACGCCTCGTCCAGCCGGTCGAGCAGGTTGAACACGGATGGCAGGTCACGCGGCATGCGTTTCAGCAGGTATTGCGCAGTCTCGTCCGGCAACTCCAGCCCGCGCCGGCGTGCGCGCAGACCCAGTGCCGCCACCACCTGCCGGTCCACCAGCGGCATCAGCACATAGGCCACGCCCCAGTCCAGCCGTGACACCAGGTCCGCCAGCCTGAACCCGCACTGGCCGGCACGCCGGGTCGCGGCGACCAGCAGTCGCCCGTTGCGGTCGCGTACCCGGTTGAACAGACCGAATACGGCCCTTTCCCAGTCGTCGTTGCCGGCAATGGCGTGTACATCGTCCAGGCAGACCAGGTCCTGCTGCTCCAGTCCTTCCAGCAGCTCCGGAGACAGTCCTGTCACCTCCCGAAGCGGCAGGTAGGCCACACCCAGGCCGCGGCTGGCAGCGGCCCGGCACGCCGCCTGCAACAGGTGTGTCTTGCCGAGTCCGGAGGCGGCGGCGAGGTACACGAAGGAGTCGCCCTCGCCCTGCACACAGGCCTGCACCGCCTGCATGGCCTCGAGGTTGTCGCCGGGAAAGAAATTCCCGAAGCGGGCACTCTCGCTCAGGGCCAGCCCGAGCGGCAGTTGCGGATTGACCCGTGCTGTCGTCATGGATGCGGACCCACGCACTCAGTCCCTGCGTTTTTGCCAGGCCTTGCGTCCCCAGGTCCACACATAGTCCAGCCCGCTCCACAGCGTGGACACCAGTACCGCGTAGATCAGAACCTGCAGCCAGTACCCGGGCAGGCCCTGTACACCGCGGTCGAACATGACCGCCAGCACCAGCAGGATCTGCAGCAGCGTGTTCAGCTTGCTGACCCTGCTGGGTGCAGTCAGCACCGGCTCGATCAGGAAGTGATACGTCAGTGCACCGCCGACAATAACCAGGTCACGCGCGATGACCAGCAGCACCAGCCAGAGCGGGATGGCGCCCAGGTATCCCAGGGTAATGAAGGAACACAGCAGCAACAGCTTGTCGGCGAGCGGGTCCAGCAGGGCGCCCAGCGCGCTGGTCCAGTGGAAGCGCTTGGCCAGGAATCCGTCCAGCGCGTCCGATACACCCGCCACGCCGAACACGATCAGCGCCGCCGCAGACCGGTCCATCAGCAACAGCCCGACGACCGGCGGCACCAGCAGAAAGCGGAATACCGTGATGGCGTTCGGCAGGTCGGCCGCCTTCATTGCCGTAACCGGTAACTGCCGTCCATGCCGTCCGCGGCCGGCTCCAGTACGCTGCCGATGGCAACCGTCCGTGTCAGGTCCTGCAGGTTGCCGTTCAGGTGCAGGCGAAACTCGACCTGGACCGGAGTGACCTCGTCGACCTGCAGGTCGCGGACCGTGGACAGCGCGGACAGGTAGTTGCGCGCCCGCGCGTAATCCGCCAGCGAGGAAATGCCGGACACCTCGATCACCGCCGTGCCGGCCGCCGTCGTTCCGTTCGCGCGCAGCAGCGCAGCCTGCGTATCGGCGACGTCGTTGATCCCCTGTTGCGCCAGCGCCGCCAGCTGCGGGTGCGAATCCGACCAGCTGCGGGTGCCGCCACCGATCGTCAGCCGCCAGCGTGCAGCCCAGACGCCCGACGCCATATGCTGGATGCGGCCGATCAGGATGGCCGGCGGATGGTAACGACGGGACGCGGCGATCACCGGGTCGAAACTGCCATTCCAGAAATCGGCAATATGCACCTGTGTCTGGTCTTCCAGGTCCATCAGCGGAAACAGCAGTGGCACCCCGCGGGCACGCGCGGCGGCCTCCAGGTCACGGTGTGCCTCACTGCCGTCATCGGCGGAAACCATGTACCGGTTGCCATGGTCCTCGACCGCCAGCCAGGTCAGTGTATCCGGACGTTCCCCGCCCCAGTACGCCACCCCCTGTTGCTGCAGCTGGTCACGGATGGCATCACCGTCAAAGCGGACCCACAGCTTCAGCAACGGCGGCTCCTGGCCGGATTCGGTGAAGTAGCGGTATTGCTGGACCAGCTGCTCGGGGCTGGCCAGCATGGCACGTGCCGGCTCGGTCGCGGTGACACCGGGCTGACCGGTGATACGTACCAGCACCTCGCCCAGCGCGGTGCGCAGGGCCTCGCTGCGTACCGACGCTGACTGATCCGTGACAACGACTTCCGATTCAAACTGCGCCAGGCCGGCCGCCGGAACCATGACCGGCCACAACAGCAGCAGACACACCAGCAGCAGGCTTCTTTGTCGATACTTATCCATGAGTTACCTGTGACTACCCGGGAAATGCTGCACAGCATACGGATATACGGCAGCTTTGACCATATCCGTGCACCGGCCGGTCCGGGTTTACCTGTCACCGGCCGGCGGCTACCATAGCGCCCCTGTTTCGCCAGGAGTCTGCGCGTGAGCGTCCAGGAAAAACCGGGGGCCTCCACCCCAATGAGTTACCGTGATGCCGGCGTGGACATCGAGGCCGGCGGCGAACTCGTCGAACGCATCAAACCGGCCGTGGCCCGCACCCACCGGCCCGGCGTGCTGGCCGGCCTGGGCGGGTTTGGCGCACTGTTCGAGCTGCCGCTGGACCGCTACCGCGAACCGGTACTGGTATCCGGCACCGATGGGGTCGGTACCAAGCTGAAACTGGCCATCGAGGCCGGCATCCACGACAGCATCGGTATCGACCTGGTTGCCATGTGCGTCAATGACATCGTGGTCACCGGCGCGGAACCACTGTTCTTTCTCGACTACTACGCCACCGGCAAGCTGCAGCTGGACGTGGCCACCAGCGTCATTGGCGGGATTGCACGCGGCTGTGAAATCGCCGGCGCGGCACTGGTCGGCGGCGAAACGGCGGAAATGCCCGGCATGTATGCCGGGGCCGACTATGACCTCGCCGGTTTCAGTGTCGGCATCGTGGAGAAATCGGCCATCATCGACGGCAGCCAGGTCGCCGTCGGTGACACCCTGATCGGCATCGCCTCCTCCGGCCCGCACTCCAACGGCTATTCGCTGATCCGGCGGATCCTCGAGGTCAGTCACAGCCGGCTGAGTGACGACCTGGCCGGGCGCAGCCTGGCCGACTGGTTGCTGGCACCCACCCGCATCTATGTCAAACCGCTGCTGGCATTGTGCCAGGCCTTCAAGGTGCATGCACTGGCGCATATCACCGGCGGCGGCCTCACCGAGAATGTCCCCCGGGTATTGCCGGCCGGCACCCGCGCGGTGATCTCGACCGGCAGCTGGCAGCCGTCGGCGATCTTTGACTGGCTGCAGCAACACGGCCGCGTGGAACCACACGAAATGTACCGCACCTTCAACTGTGGCATCGGCATGGTGGTGTGTGTCAGCGCGCAGGATGCCGATGCCGTAATTGCAGCGCTACGGGCACAGGGTGAGGATGCCCGCCGGATCGGCGTGATCGAGGCCGGCGACGGCGAGCCTGATGTCCGGCTGACCCGCTGATACCCCGGGCAGCGTAACCGGCACGCCTGCCGCAATGACCGCCATGGAAACACCGCGTTTGCCGATCGTCATCCTGATCTCCGGCCGCGGCAGTAACCTGCAGGCCATCATCGACTGTGCACGCCACGGCGCACTGGCGGTCGACATCCGTGCCGTACTCAGCAATCGACCGGACGCCGATGGCCTGCAAGTCGCCCGGCAGGCCGGGATTTACACGGCCGTGGTCGACCACACCGGCTATACGGACCGCGCCGCCTTCGACCGGGCACTGCAGGACGAGATCGACCGTCACCGGCCGGGACTGCTGGTTCTGGCCGGATTCATGCGCCTGTTGACCGCCGGGTTCGTGGCGCACTACCGTGGCCGCATGCTGAACATCCACCCCTCGTTGCTGCCGCTGCTGCCCGGGCTCGACACCCACCGGCGTGCCATCGAGGCCGGCCATCGCGAACACGGCGCCAGCGTGCATTTTGTCAGTACCGATATGGACGGGGGGCCGGTACTGGCACAGGCACGGGTGGCCATCCTGCCGGACGACACCCCCGACCGCCTGGCCGAGCGGGTCCTGCAACAGGAGCACCGGCTCTACCCGCTCGCCATCCAGTGGTTCGCCAGACAGCGCGTTCGGCTGGATGAGGGCGGCCGGATCCTGTTCGACGACGCGCCGTTAACCGGCCCGCGCGACCTCGCCGGCGAGCAGCCGCTGCCATGCTGAGTCGCTGGCTGGCGACACTGCTGTTAACGGCGTGGATGCCGTGCACAACCGCGCTGGCCGCCATGCCACCGGATTTCAGGGCCAGCTACGAACTTACCCGCGGCTCGATGAAGATCGGCAACTCCTCGGTCGAACTGTCGATCTCACGCAATGGCAGCTACACCTACCGTTCGCGCAGTACACCGGTACGCTGGGTAGCCTGGTTCCTGAAGGACAAGCTGAGCGAGACCAGCAAGGGCCGGATCACGGCGCACGGGATCCGCCCGGACCGTTACACCTACCAGCGCACCGGCGGCACGACCGAGCGCGAGGCAAAGCTGGTATTCGACTGGAATGAACTTACGGTCGAGAACAATGTCGAGGACAGTCAATGGAAGATGAACATCCCGGCCGGAACACTCGACAAGCTGGTCTCCCACCTCGGCATGATGTACGAACTGGACAACGGCGAGACCGATATCCGGTTCAATGTTGCCGACGGCGGCAAGCTCAAGGAGTTCCGTTTCAAGGTGATCGGCGAGGAAACCATCGAGGTGCCGGCCGGCAGTTTCCGGACCGTCAAGGTCTCCCGCCTGCGGGACAACAGCAAGCGTGAGACCGTGTTCTGGTGTGCCCCTGCGCTGCATTTTCTGCCGGTCCGCATCCGGCAACGGGAAAAGGACGATTCGGAGTACCAGAGTGACCTGGAAAACTACAGCTCATCACTGGGCCACCCCGATGGCAATCCGTAAGCTGCTGGCCCGCCACGCGGTGGCGAGTCCGGGACATTGCAGCCCACGGTGGCGTAACACCGGCCAGCGGGCCGCGGCGGCCGGACACACAGCCAATTCCATGACTGACCTGAGACAGGCCCTTCTCTTCCTGCCGCTGGTACTGACCCTGCTGCTGGACGGTTGCGGTCTGTTCACCACCCGCTCGTCCGTACCGGAGCAGACCCTGCCTCGTCAGGTGGGACTGTTCTTCGTCACCGACCGTGCACCGGATGGTGACGGTGGCCTGTATTTCAGCGGGGAACGCGGCGAGCTGAGCTACGGCATCTCCACCGTCGGGATACCGCCCGGCCACGTGATCGGGCAGCAGGAAGAGCCGTCATTGCTGAAGTTGCAGCTGGAACCGGACGCACACAAGCACATCCGGCTGCAAAGCGTACTGACGATGACGCGCGACAACTTCGCCAGCCGGCTGAGCGACGCACTGAAGGCCAGCCCGGACGGCAAGCTGATGATCTTTGTACACGGCTATAACGAGGACTTCCCGGCCGTGTGCAAGCAGGTGGCGCAGTTTGCCAGTGACCTGAAATTTCCCGGCCCGGTCGTCCTGTTCAGCTGGCCCTCGCAGGGCAGTCTGACCGGGTACACCGTGGACGAAACCAACGCCGAGTGGGCACAGGCGGACTTCGCCCGGCTGATGGGGGAGATGCTCGACTATATCCCGGTCCGGAACATCTATCTGGTCGGACACAGTATGGGTAACCGCATCATCGGCCGTGCCATGGAATCACTGGCCAGCGACCGCCTCGAAAGCGACCTGCTGCTGTTTCGTGAAATCATCATGATCGCCCCCGATATCGACGCCGGGGTATTCCGTACCGACATGGCCCCGCGCCTGGCACGCACCGGCATCCATCTCACCCTCTATGCCTCGTCCAACGACCGGGCCTTGCTGGCCTCCAAGGCCTTCCACGGTTATCCGCGCGCCGGCGAATCGGGCGATGCCCTGGTCGTGGCCGGCGGCGTGGAAACCATCGACGCCAGTGACGCCTCGGGTGGACTGCTTGGCCACTCCTACTTCTCCGAGGACCGGAGTATCATGGAGGATATCCATACGCTGCTGCAGACCGGGCAGCGCGCCGGCCTGCGGTTCGGGCTGGAGGCGGTGGATAGCGCGGCAGGCCGTCACTGGATCTTCCGGAAGTAATCTGCCGGAAATTGTTGTCCAACCCTCCCGGCGGCACCTGCCAGGCGCAGGGTTGTCACCGCAGCCCCGGGAAACCGGCGGAAACAGGCCCGTAATACTGACTGGATCAATCGACCGAGGAATGTCTATGAAGGAAAAACTATTCACATCCATCGCCCTGGCCGCCGCACTCACGGCTGGTGGCTGCGCCACCTACCAGGGCCCGCAGGAACAAAGCGGCATGGTGATCGGCGGCATCCTGGGCGGCGTGCTGGGTAACCAGGTGGGCGGTGGCACTGGACGTACCGTGGCTACCATTGCCGGGGCCCTGGCCGGTGCCGCCATCGGGGGTGCGGTGGGCCACTCCATGGACGAGAACGACCGTATGCACACCGCACAGGCGCTGGAGAACGTGCGCACCGGCGTGCCGACCAGCTGGCACAACCCGGACACCGGCAATAACTACACGGTCGTCCCGACCCGCACCATTGAAGAGCCAAGCGGTCAGCCGTGCCGGGAATACACCGTCGATGCCGTAATCGGCGGACGCAAGGAAAAGGTCTATGGCACCGCGTGCCGGCAGCCGGATGGCAGCTGGAAGGTGCAGGGTTAGGCAGACAGCAGCGGCGGGGTGAGCGTCACCCCGCCGTCTGCATTTCCGGCCAGGTGCATTGCACGGGCCGTACCGTCCGGCATTCGACCCTGTCACCCCTGAATCACTGCACGACAGCACTACGCTTATTCAACGCCGAGTTTCTCCGCTACCACGTCGGCAATCTCCTCGGAATACAGATCACGGAAGAAGTGGTCCGCGCCGTCGATGACGACCAGCGAGACATGACGGTCATCGGCCAGCGGCCTGACCTTGCCGGCCACGTCCGCTTCCACCTTGTCCTCGCTGCCCGCCACCACCGTGACCGGCACCGGGATCCGCGGCAGCAGGTGCGGGGTATCCATGTCGCTGTCCGGCGCATAGTAGGACAGGAAACTGGCGGCGCTGACGCGGCTGTGCGGACAGTACAGGAACCCGACGTCGTCCATGAAGGATGCGCCCTTGCCATCGGCTACCATTTTCTGCGCACGCGCCAGCAACGGTTGCAGATCGGTGTGGTAGCGTTTCCGGTATTCCGCTGCCTGCCGGTCTTTATCCCAGGTCTGTGGCGCCACCAGGAATACTGCCTGCAGCACCGGATCGGGATGCGCCGCAGCAAAGCGGGCGACCTGGTTGCCGCCACGCGAGTGTCCCAGCAGGGCCGCCTTTTTCACACCCTGCCCCTTCAGCCAGTCCAGCCAGGCACCGATTTCGTCGACGGCATCGGTATGCCGGTGGGTATGAGGCACGGCGCAGTCGTACATCGCGTCAGCACGGTTGTCCAGACCGAGGCCGAGATTGATCGCCAGTGAGCTGATGCCGCGTTCGGCGAACATGTCCTGCAATCCGGACATGATCTCCATGCCACGATGCGCCAGGGTGCCATGCGTCATCAGAATCACCGGGCCACCCGGCCAGCTGGACCCGGCCTGCACCAGGTTGGCATTCAGTGTCATACCATGGTACGGCAGCGCCACGACATCGGCATGGACTGTCGATACCAGCCCGGTCAGCAGCAACAGGACCATCAGCAGCTTGTGCATGATGCAGATCTCGCAGTAGTGGTGCAATGCCGGTTGTGCATGCCAAGGCCGGATATTCTCGAACACGGAATACCCGGAATTATAGATCAATCACCCGTGATGCATGCATCACCGGTACAAGCGGCACGGCAGACCCGCGCGCCGCCACCCGTGGCGCACCGGTTACATGATCCGGGGCAACTACCGCGGGATTGACGCTGGACCGGTCATGTTGATGTGTTAGCATGGCCGCATTCACAGCATGGCGGGATATGGAAGTGGCCGCAAACAGCAAACTGCACAGCCTCGAGGAAACCGTCGGGTTGCCCGTCATCGAGTCAGCGGGTGGGCTGGTCTGCAATGACGACAATTGCATCCTGATGATATTCAAGCGCGGCAAGTGGGACCTGCCGAAAGGCCGCGTGGAAGGCGATGAATACCAGGCTGCGGCACTGCGCGAGGTCAAGGAAGAGACCGGCCTGAACATCAACAAGCTGGTCATCACCGGCAAGCTGGTGCCGACCTGGCACACCACCAGTCACGGCATGCAGAAATTCCTGAAAAAGACCCACTGGTTCCTGATGCACTACAACGGGCACAACGACGACGTGAAACCGCAGGTGGAAGAAGGCATCATCGAGTGCCGCTGGGTGCACCTGTGCGACCTCGGACAATACCGCGATAAAATCCACCCGCGCATCAACTACCTGGTGGAGTTCTGGCACAAGAACCTGGCCTACGCACCGCGCCGGTAATCACCCGGGCGACGCGACCCGCACACCCCGCCTGCCCCGCCGGATTGCCGATAAATCGCATGCCAGCGGCCCGGCAAACCGTTACACTACGCAGCCCCTGCCGCCCGGCCCCGAACCTCGCCGGCCGGTTATCCGGAGCCTCCGACCAGGCACCCGTATCCGACGCGGTCAATTTTTCCCAGGTACACACACATGACGGCCGACCCGATCACCGCCTTCTCGCAATTTGCACTGCACAAACCCCTGCTCCGGGTCCTCGACGAGGTGGGTTATGAAACGCCCTCACCGATCCAGGCACAGACCATCCCGTTGTTGCTGGACGGTCGCGACGTGCTGGGCCAGGCCCAGACCGGCACCGGCAAGACCGCCGCCTTTGCCCTGCCGATTCTGAACAACCTCGACCTGAAACAGAAGGATCCGCAGGTGCTGGTACTGGCGCCGACCCGCGAGCTGGCATTGCAGGTGGCCGAGGCATTCCAGAAATATGCCACGCACCTCCATGGTTTCCACGTGCTGCCCGTGTACGGCGGTCAGGACTACCGGGTACAGATCCGGGCGCTTGCGCGCGGGGTGCATGTCGTGGTGGGCACCCCGGGTCGTGTGATGGACCACATGCGGCGCGGCACACTCCGGCTGGACAAGCTGCGTGTCCTGGTGCTGGACGAGGCCGATGAAATGCTGCGCATGGGCTTCATCGACGACGTGGAATGGATCCTCGAACAGACACCGGAACAGAAACAGATCGCACTGTTCTCCGCGACCATACCGCCGCAGGTGCGCCGCATCGCGGTGAAGCACCTGAAGGATCCGGCACAGATCACCGTCAAGGTGAAGACCACCACGGCGGAGACCATACGCCAGCGTTACTGGCCGGTCAGTGGCCTGCACAAGCTGGACGCCCTGACCCGCATCCTCGAGGCGGAACCGTTCGACGCCATGCTGGTATTCGTACGCACGAAGGTCGCGACGGTGGAACTGGCGGAGAAACTGGAGGCGCGTGGCTATGCTGCCACCGCACTGAACGGGGACATCGCGCAGAACCAGCGCGAGCGCACCATCGAGAACCTCAAGAACGGCAAGCTCGATATCCTGGTGGCCACGGATGTTGCTGCACGTGGACTGGACGTGAAACGCATCAGCCACGTGGTGAACTACGACATCCCGCATGACACCGAGGCCTACGTGCACCGTATCGGACGCACCGGGCGCGCCGGACGCGCGGGCGACGCCATATTGTTCGTGGCACCGCGCGAACAGCGCATGCTGGGCACGATCGAGAAGGCCACGCGCAACAAGATCGAACTGATGGAGCTGCCGTCCACCGAGCTGATCAACGACAGGCGCGTGGCGCGCTTCAAGCAACGCATCACCGATACGCTGGCGAACGAGGACACGGGGCTGTTTTCGCAGCTGATCGAACAATACCAGACCGAGCACAACGTGCCGGCGCTGGAGATCGCCGCCGCCCTCGCCCGTCTGCTGCAGGGTGACACGCCGTTGCTGTTGCAACACAAGCCGGCGCGCAAGGCCGAACCCGGCAGAGCCAGGGAACAGGCCGGCGCCAAACCCGCTCGCAAGGGCGAGCGTGACCGGTTCGACGACAAGGGCAAACGCCCGCCGCGTGAGCGTGGTCCGGGAAAGTCCGGGCCGCCCGAAACCGACATGGAACACTTCCGTATCGAGGTCGGCCGCAACCACAACGTCAAGCCCGCCAATATCGTCGGGGCCATCGCCAACGAGGCCGGCCTCGACAGCCGGGACATGGGACGCATTACCATCAACGATGACCACAGCCTGATCGACCTGCCCAGGGGCATGCCAAAGGACGTGTTCACGCTGTTGAAGAAGGTCTGGGTGTCCGGCCAGCAGTTACGCATCACGCGTGTCGCCGGGGATACGCGCCCGGCATTCCCGGCGCGGCGCGGCAAGCCGGCAGGGATGGACAAGGTGCGCAAGAAGCCCGTCTCCGCAAAGAAAAGCACCGACCGGAAGAAGGTCCGCAGGAAGAAACCGGTTAAAGGCTGAATGGAAGAGTGCTTGTATAAAGCCTCGATGGCCACGGGAACACACGGAAGCAAGCGGGAATCATATGGAATGGCTGGTATTCAACCTGACAGACATTGTCAGTTCAGGGCGAGTCTCGCTTGCTTGTATGAGCAACCGGAAATGACAGGGTAATGACATCCCCAGGACAGAATAATCACAGCTGACGCGGGTTTCCCCTCCTTCATGGTTCGGCCAGCTTCCGTCATCAAACCGCAAACCTGCGAACGTCGGACTGCACCAGACCCTGACGCTCAATGCATGAATCACGTCAGACGCAGGGCGGAAGCCGAGAGCTCCGCCCTGCGTTGTCTTCGTAGCGCAGGTTCTTCCCCGTTTGATGATTTCTGCAACAACCCCTGAACGAAGTACCGGTTCAGAGTGGAACCCGGACCTGCAACCTGACATGTCTGCCGGATAAAATCAGAACTACCACAAATAATTCCTGATAATTCAGTGTGGTCCCGAGGGCAGTTATGCAATCAATCGAAAAAATCCGCGTTGTGCTCGATGTCATGGGCAAGCAGCGTCAGTTTCCCCGTGATTTTTTTCAAGGCCTCCAGCAGTGCGGTATCCAGCCCCGCCTCGATGATCAGTCGCAATTCGTTGTAATGACTGGACGGCAGGCTGTCTCCGGACTGTTCCACCAGTTCACGAAAGCGGTCCGTCATGGCACGGGCGTGATCTTCCTGATGCATGATTACTCCTTCTTGATGTCATCCAGCGGGCTGCTTTCCAGATAGTGCTCGCCGGATTCATAGATGTTTTTGGCGGAACCGACGATCAACGGATCGGGGGCCACCGCCACCTTGCGGTTCTTGTTCGGGTATTCCAGACAGTCCAGCACATGCCGCATGGCATTGATGCGTGCACGCTTCTTGCAGTCCGACTTGACCACGGTCCATGGGGCATCGGCTGTGTCGGTGTAGAAAAACATCGCCTCTTTTGCCTCCGTGTAGTCCTGCCACTTATCGAGTGAAGACATGTCGATCGGGCTCAGTTTCCATTGCTTCAGCGGGTCGTGCTGACGTGCCTGGAAACGGCGGAACTGCTCGTTGCGGCTGACCGAGAACCACAGCTTGAACAGCCGGATACCGGCCCGCACCAGCATGCGCTCCATTTCCGGTGCCTGGCGCATGAACTCCAGGTATTCACCCGGTGAACAGAACCCCATCACCCGTTCGACGCCGGCACGGTTATACCAGGAACGGTCGAACAGGGCGATCTCGCCGGCAGTGGGCAGATGCTTGATATAACGCTGGAAATACCACTGGCCACGCTCCTCGTCGGACGGTTTCTCCAGGGCCACCACACGCGCGCCGCGCGGGTTCAGGTGTTCCATGAAACGCTTGATGGTGCCGCCCTTGCCGGCCGCATCCCGGCCCTCACACAGGATCACGATGCGTTGCCCGGTTTCCTTCACCCAGCCCTGCATCTTGAGCAGTTCGATCTGTAAATCCTGCTTGGTCGCTTCGTATTCCTCGCGGCCCATCTTGGTGCGGTAGGGGTAATTGGCATCCGCGAAGATTTCCTGTTTGCCGAGACGGCTGATTTCACTGGCCGGGGCAAGCTGCTGCACATCCCGGTCTGCCGCCAGTTCCGCGAGTACATTGGCCTGTTTTTCGATCATGCCCTGCCCCGTTGTTTTTCTGGTGAATGGATTTTTCCCGCGTGCCCGACCCCCCTGCATTGACCCGGGTCAACCCGGCCCGGGAAGTCACAAGACACTGATATACTTATACTTCAACAATCTGCACACACCGCCCGATTGCTTTTCCCCGCCACCGGAACTAATTATATCGTACAGTCTAGCGCATTCTGTAAATGAGTCCCTGACAAGCCGCTGGAAATCCAGGCAAGCAGCGACAGGACGGCGTCTGCCGCTGCAACAGATCCATCCACCCCTGTTCCGGAGGAAACCATGAAAACGCGAAATCGATGGATCACCGGAAGCAGCCTGTTCCTGCTGCTGGCCTGCACTGCGGCAACCGCCGCTACCGGCGGGCCCGACCTGTTGTTCACCAATGCGCAAGGGACCACCGCGCTGAGTGCGGCCGACCGGCAGGCGATCTATGACCTGCTCGAGCTCAGGAAGGGAGCGGATGGAAAGTCGCTGTTATTCGACGAAGACAGCGGATGTCCGCCCCTGATGGCGGGCGCGGATATCCAGGTGCAGGGTAAAGACCTGAACCAGGACAACCAGCCGGAAGTCATCGTCAGCCTGGGCAGTGCCTGCATGTACGGCATGGCCGGCATCGGAGTATCGCTGTTCACCCGGGATGCAGGCGGGCACTGGACACGGCACAACCTGGGATCCGGCATGCTCATGGTCCAGGATACCCGCCACAAGGGTTATGCCGATCTTGAGGTCGGCGGACCAGGTTTCTGCCATCCGTTGATGCGCTGGAATGGCACCACCTACGAGTTTGACCATAACATCGCCGAGCAGCCCGGTGGCTGCGACGGCCGCTAGCATGCCGGGCAGATCCCGGTTCCGGTACCTGCCTACCAGTGGTAACCAAGGTTGAGCAGGTAGCGGGTATCCAGTCGCTTTGCGCCGGGTGCCGGGGTGTTGTCAAAGTCGGCGTCGATCTGTGCAGTGACCGCAAGGTTGGTCGCAAGCGGGATACGCAGACCGGTATTGGAACGGAACAGGAAGTCAGCGACGTCATCGAGGCTGATCAAGCCCTCGTGGAAGTGGAAGAACTGCACCGGGGAACCGAACAGGATCTGCTTGTAGTCGACCGCCCAGCGGGCCGAGGGGTAACTCGAGTCCGTCCCGGTGTAGTAATCGTCATTGATGTAACTCAGACCGCCTTCCAGCGACAGGCTGCGTTCGGTGGTTTCCCAGAACTGGTAACCGGCGCCAAGACCAAGTGTGGTGCGCAGCGCGAGGTCCTGGTACTTGTCCTTGTTGAACAGGGCATTGGCATAGAGGTAGGTCTGCTTGCCGACGAAGTAGTCGTACTTGCCGTAGCCCAGCACGTTGTACTCGGTCTGGCTGCTGTCATCAGCGGCCTCATTGAATACGGCACCGAGGGTATAGCGCGATTGTTGATACCGGATCACGGTCTCGGCGTCGGCATGGGTACGCCGGGTCTTCGTGTTGCCCCGGGACAGGTTGAAACCGAGGTTGGCACGCCCACTGATATCCGGACGGATACCCAGCACCTGCTCTGACGGATTGAGGTAACTGATTCCGGTCAGGGCAATTGGCGAACTCTGGCCGACCTGGTCGGAATCGACCTGCAGCTGCCCCGGCGCCGGGCTGGAGATCGTGCCTCGGACCAGGCTGCGATCCTTCAGCATGACGCTGACCGGTGTGTCGCTGTCCAGCGCCTGGACTTCGCTCCAGTTGATCTTCACCTCGCCTGCGTAGCTGGTCTTCAGTACCAGCACACCGTCGGCCAGTGCAACCACGTCACCGGACAGGCGATCGCCGTTGACCAGGGTGACGCGGGCCGCCTGGCCAGCGACCGGGACAAGGGCCAGCAGGATGTAAAGTACAGCAGGCAGTACCGGGCGCATTACACACTCCTTGAGAGAAACAAGTGATCGGGTAGCCGGGAGAATTCCGGGGCTATACCGGCGAATCCCCGGCGCAGACACCGCCCCTGTTTGCAGGCTGGAACCACCCGGTCATTTTCCCGCAGCCGGCCTGCGGGCTGGATGGCACACCGGAAACATTCCGGACCGGCAATTGCCATTCGCGATGTGTGGCAGCGCACGGTTTATTTCGCTGCCGCTTCGGACGGTGGCTGTAACCGGGCTCGATATGCAGCAAAGTCACGTGGTGCCAGGTACTGCAGCATCTCCCTGCCCTCCGCATCCAGCACCAGGTCCAGCCCACTGTCCGGATACAGCAGGTGTTTCTGCTGCGCATTCACCCTGATGACCTCGTCCGGCGTGCCGAAGCGTGCCTGTGCGACCTCCTCGTCGATACTGAACGTGGGGGAGAAGGTGATCGCCCGTACCGGTGCGCGGAAGGCCAGCGGCAGGTCGTCCGGGTCCAGCAGGTACCGGCGTGAACCACCTGCGTGGGTGCCACGCCCCCGCATCCCGGCCAGCTGGTCCGGCGCAACTTTCATCACGAGGATCAGGCTGCCGGTGATCGGACCAGCCGAATAGTGGCTGTAATACGCCTCCAGCGTCCCGGCCTCGTCCGGCGCGGCGATGATCGCCAGCTCCAGCTCGTTGCCGAACAGTTCCATGGCCTGTCCCAGGGTCGTCACGCCCGGTGTGACGCCGAATACCCGTGTATCGCCATTCGGCAGGTGATCGATCTGCCAGGGCAGTCCGGTCACCGGCCTGTCGTTTTCCGGCACATCGGGGGTGCAGGACGACAGGCCGGCCGTGGCGAGGGCGAGCAGCAGCAGGGCAAGGAGAGGCTTCATGAATGAATAATCACCGGGACCAGGTACCGGTTTCTGAATCAGGTCTTCGGCAGCGTGACACCGGTCTGGCCCTGGTACTTGCCGCCGCGGTCACGGTAGGAAGTCTCGCACACCTCGTCGGATTCCAGGAACAGCACCTGTGCGACCCCCTCGTTGGCGTAGATCTTGGCGGGCAGCGGCGTGGTGTTGGAGAACTCCAGCGTGACGTGGCCCTCCCATTCCGGT
>CAZMAK010000008.1:0-6134 GCA_964564245.1 uncultured Ectothiorhodospiraceae bacterium
CGATCCGGGCGATGCCATGGACAAGGACCTGTACGACCTGCCACGGGAAGAGACCAGGAAGATACCGCAGGTATGCAGCTCCCTCGACCAGGCGCTGGATCACCTGCACAAGGACCGCAAGTTCCTGACGGCCGGTGGCGTGTTCAGCGATGACATGATCGATGCCTACATCGAACTCAAGATGAAGGATGTCACGCGCATGCGCATGACCACGCATCCGGTCGAGTTCGACATGTACTACAGCCTCTGACCGGTTGCCGGACAGGTTGTCGGAAAGCGCCCTGCGGGGCGCTTTTTGTTTGTGTACCGGGAGCTGGCTGAAGAATTCGTGTACGGGCGCACAAAAATGCCCGGTGGAATGTATTGCATCCCCGGAGGGTTCTGGCTAAGGTGATTGTATGAAATACCTCGTATTTCTCATTTGCCTGTTTGCGCTGCCGGCCAGCGCGGATGTGTACAAGACGGTGACCGGTGACGGAGAGGTGATCTTTTCCGATGTCCCTTCAAAGGGGGCCAGTCGCGTACACCTGCCGGAGTTGACCACGTACAAATCCACTCCGCTTCCGGCCGGTACCGGCACGAAGGAAGAGGCACCGGAGCAAGCATCCGCAGCGGCGTACAACAGTTTCACGGTGAGTTCGCCCGAAGACAAGGCCACCATCTGGAACAATGAAGGTATCGTGAACATGAACGTGTCCCTGGATCCGGCGCTGCTGGTCACCAGCGGACACAAGGTGCAGTTTTTCCTGGACGGGAAGCCGTACGGAAAGGCGGACCTGTCACTGGCCCTTAGCTACCGCGGCCTGGACCGGGGCACGCACACCCTGTCTGCTGCGGTCGTCGACGAATCGGGTGCCGCGTTGATCAGTACCAAACCCGTAACCATCTATCTGCACCAGGCCTCGTTACTGCACCCCAATAACCCCCTCTATACCCCGTAGCCCTGCCTGCCGTTCGCACCGGCTCACCGCATTCGCAAGCCCTCCGTCCCGTCCTGGTACCGGGGTACTGGCCGGCCGCACCATTATGGTGCATACTCGTTGCTGCAGGTGTTGCCAGGATCCCGGCCACGCTGGCTGGCAATTCGTAACCACCTGTTTCAGCTGGATGAATGTGGTCTGCCCGGGCCGGTGGCCACTGCCAGGGATTTGGTTTGTTTCTTGCAATGGCTAAGGCGATGACCCCAGACACGCAACACTCCGGAACGGTGGCCGAGCGCATACTCGACAATCTGAGTACGGCCGTACTGGTGTTTGATGAGAGTTTGCGGCTGGTCTACCTGAACCATGCCGGTGAGGTGATGATCGCGCACAGTGCGCGCCATGCCTGCGGCCGTTCGGTCCACGAGCTGGTCGCGAACGCCGACGTACTGGTCGAGCATCTGGCGCGCGCATTTACCGGCAACCAGGTGATCAGCAAGCGCGGCTGCCTGCTGGCGCTGCCGGATGCGCCGGACCTGCGGGTCAACTGTACCTTTACCCCGGTATCCGAGGCGCACACGGTGCAGACTGTGCAGGTCGAATTGCGCCAGGTCGACCATCACCTGCGTGTACAGCAGGACGAGGCCCTGATCAACCAGCAGCAGGCGACGCATGCACTGGTGCGGGGACTGGCACATGAAATCAAGAATCCGCTGGGCGGTCTGCGGGGTGCAGCCCAGTTGCTGGAACGCCAGATCAGGGATGATTCACTGAAGGAATACACCCGCATCATCATCGGTGAGGCGGATCGCCTGCAGGCACTGATGAACCGCATGCTGGGCCCTAACAGTCTTCCGGTCATGCGTTCGGTCAATATCCATGAAGTCCTGCAGCGGGTGTGCGAGCTGGTGCTGGCGGAGTTCGGCAGCGGACTCAGTATCGTGCAGGATTACGATCCCAGTCTGCCCGATCTGCATGCGGATCCGGATCTGCTGATACAGGCGATCCTGAACATCGTGCGTAACGCAAGCCAGGCGCTTGGCAACAAGGGTGAGATCATCCTGCGCACCCGCATCCTGCGGAATTTCAATATCGGGACACGCAAGCATCGCCTGGTGGCAAGTATCGAGGTAAACGACAACGGCCCCGGGATCGATGAGGAACTGCTCAAGAAAATCTTCTATCCGATGGTTACCAACCGTACCGATGGTACCGGCCTCGGTCTGTCGATAGCGCAGTCCCTGATCGGTCGCCACCACGGCCTGATCGAGTGTACCAGTCAGCCCGGTGATACGACATTCACCATCCTGATTCCACTGGAAGAAAAGCATGAAACACAGTAACGAAATCTATGTCATTGATGATGATCGCTCGATTCGCTGGGTGCTGGAGAAGGCGCTCACGGCGGACAATATGCCGGTGGTGAGCTTTGCCTCGGCGGAAGATGCACTGAAGGCCATCGAGTCGTCCGAGCCGGCGGTTGTGGTCACGGACATCCGCATGCCCGGGATGGACGGATTGACGCTACTCCAGCAGCTTTGCGATCGCCATCCACAGCTGCCGGTCATCATCATGACGGCGCACTCCGACCTGGACAGCGCGGTCGCAGCGTACAAGGGTGGCGCGTTCGAGTATCTGGCGAAGCCGTTTGACGTCGATGATGCCGTGGCACTGGTCTCGCGCGCGCTGGAAGCACGCTCCCGGCAGCCGGGTGTGGCCGCCGACGCCAGTACCACGGGCTCACCGGAGATTATCGGCAAGGCGCCCGCCATGCAGGAAGTCTTTCGCGCCATCGGCCGACTGTCGAAATCCAACGCAACCGTGCTGATCAACGGCGAGTCCGGTACCGGCAAGGAGCTGGTGGCACTGGCACTGCACCGGCACAGCGCGCGCGCCAGCAAGCCGTTTGTTGCCCTCAACATGGCGGCCATACCGCGCGACCTGCTTGAATCCGAATTGTTCGGACACGAGCGCGGTGCCTTTACCGGTGCACAGAGCCGTCGTGTCGGTCGCTTCGAACAGGCGAATGGCGGCACGCTGATGCTCGATGAAATCGGTGACATGCCGGCCGAGTTGCAGACCCGCCTGCTGCGGGTGCTGGCCGACGGGGAATTCTATCCGGTCGGTGCGCACACCCCGAAGAAGGTCGATGTGCGCATCATTGCGGCGACACACCAGGACCTCGAATTGCTGGTGCGCGACGGCCGGTTTCGCGAGGACCTGTTTCACCGGCTGAATGTCATTCGCATCAGGATACCGGCGTTGCGTGAAAGGCGGGAGGATATTCCCCTGCTGATGCAGCACTTTCTGGTCCGGGCGGCGACCGAACTCGATGTCGAGGCAAAGCTCCTGATGCCCGAGGTCGCTGCCGCCCTGATCCGGCTGGACTGGCCGGGTAACGTACGCCAGCTGGAAAATCTCTGTCGCTGGCTGACCGTGATGGCGCCCGGCAAGGAAATTCACCTGGACGATCTGCCGGATGACCTGCCCGGTGCCGGCGAGGTCGCCGTTGGCGGTGACTGGCAGGCGACGTTGCGCCAGTGGGCGCAGCAGCAGCTGACCTCCGGTACGTACCGGTTGCTGGATGATGCCATGCCGGCCTTCGAGCGGATCATGATCGAGACCGCCCTGCAGCACACCGGCGGGCGCCGCCAGGACGCCGCGAAGCTGCTGGGCTGGGGCCGCAACACGCTGACGCGCAAGATCAAGGAACTTGGCATGAACTGAACCGGTTGCGCCGGTCTCCGGCGCCGGCGTTTGCAGATCAGCAGCAGGCGGGTGAATCCGTGTTCAGGGACAGGCTGCCGGTCAGTGACTGCAGGCTTTCGATCCGGTGGCGTTGCAGGTAGTCGAGTATCCCGCTGTTGATCCGTTTACAGACCAGCGGGTCGTAGAACAGCGCGGTTCCGATGCCGACGGCGGTTGCGCCGGCGATCATGAATTCCAGGGCGTCAGCGGCACTGGTGATACCGCCCTGGCCGATGATCGGTATGTCGTGTGACTTGCACACCTGATAGACCTGGTGAACCTTGAGCAGTGCAACGGGCTTGATCGCAGGCCCGGACAGGCCACCCTGGTTGTTGCCGATGACCGGCCTGCGTGACTCGATGTCAACGGCCATACCCATCAGCGTGTTGATTACGGCGAAGCCATCGGTGCCCGCCTCGATACAGCGCCGTGCATTTTCGGCAATGTCGGTCTGGTTCGGGGAAAGCTTGGTGATCAGGGGTTTGCCGGTCACGGCCCGGCATGCCGCCACCACGCGCGCGGACATGTCCGGGTCGTTACCGAAGGCGACACCGCCTTCCTTCACGTTCGGGCAGGAGATGTTGATCTCGATGGCGTCGATCGGTGAATCGTCAAAGCGGCGTGTGACCTCGGTGTATTCCTCGATCGTCGATCCGGAAACATTGGCGATGAAACGCGTTTCCGTGAAATCGAGCGTCGGCAGGATATTGCGGATGACGTGATCGGCGCCGGGGTTCTGCAGGCCGATGGCATTCAGCATGCCGGCAGGTGTTTCCGCGACCCGGTGTGGCCGGTTGCCGGGGCGCGCCAGGAGTGTGGTACCTTTCAGGCAAACGGCGCCGGCGTCGCGGTTGGAGAAGCCGGCCACACGCGTATATTCCTCGCCGAATCCCACGCAACCCGACAGCAGCACCAGCGGCGTGGCAAAGGACATGCCGCAGAACTGCACCCTGAGCTGTTGTTGCCCGGTTTCGGTCATCGCGTTTCAGCAAGGAACGGAAAATGTTTCACGTTGTACTCTATCAGCCGGAAATTCCGCCCAACACCGGCAACATCATACGCCTTTGCGCCAATACCGGCAGTACCCTGCACCTGGTGCATCCGCTGGGATTCGAGCTCGATGACCGCCGCCTGCGCCGCGCGGGTCTGGACTATCGTGAGTTCGCCAGCGTGCAGGAATATCCTTCACTGGAGCTGTTCCGCGAGCAGGTCCAGCCGGCCAGGCTATGGGGTGTCTCGACGAAAGGAGCGGTCGGCTACTCCGAGATACGCTACCAGGCGAACGATGCCTTCCTGTTCGGACCGGAAACGCGCGGCCTGCCGGACCCGGTACTCGCGACACTGGGCGCCGGTCACCTGCTGCGGATACCGATGTTGCCCGCCTGCCGCAGCCTGAACCTGTCCAACGCAGTGACCGTCATGGTTTATGAAGCCTGGCGCCAGCTCGGTTTCACCGGCAGTGCGGAATCACTCTGAACGGATATCACGCGACAGCAGGTTCTGCACCGCCTGTTCCGGCGCGAGCCCTTCGTGCAGCACCCGGTACACCTGTTCCGAGATCGGCATCTCCACGCGGTACTTCCTGGCCAGTTGCACCACTTCCCGGGCAGTGTTGAAACCCTCGACCACCTGGCCGATTTCACGGACGGCGATATCCAGCGCGGTGCCCCGGCCGAGTGCCAGGCCGAGACGGCGGTTGCGCGACAGGTCGTCGGTACAGGTCAGTATCAGGTCGCCGACACCGGCCAGCCCCATGAGAGTTTCCCGGCGTGCCCCCATGGCGTCACCAAGCCGCATGATTTCAGCGAGTCCGCGCGTGATCAGTGCGGCGCGGCTGTTGGCACCGAGTGCCAGGCCATCGGTAATACCCGAGGCAATGGCCAGCACGTTCTTTACGGTACCGCCAAGCTGCACGCCCAGCACGTCATCACTGGTGTAGACACGCATCGATTCACCATGCAGTCGCGTGGCGATGGCATTGGCGAATGCCGCGTTGGTGGAAGCCACCGTCAGTGCCGTTGGCAGGCCGCGTGCCACCTCCTGCGCAAAGGTCGGCCCGGAGATCACGGCGGTCGGATAGCTTGTGCCAAGCACCTCTTCCAGCACGTCGCTCATGAATTTGCCACCGCCCTGCTCCAGTCCCTTGGTGGCCCACGCGATGCGTGCGCCAGGCATGAGCAGCGTCCTGATCTGTGTGAGTACTTCCCGGAATGCATGACTGGGGACCACCAGCAGGAGGTCGCGGCTGGCGCGCACGGCTTCAGGCAGATCCGGTTGTATGACCAGCCCGCGTGGAAACGTTATGCCGGGCAGGAATTCATGATTTTCACGCGCCTGTGCCAGTGTCTGCATGAACTGTGGTTGATGTCCCCACAGAGACACCGGCGTTTCGTTCGCAGCCAGCCGGATGGCGAGAGCGGTGCCCCAGGACCCGGCACCCAGTATGCTGATGGCATCAGGATTCAT
>CAZMAK010000008.1:6234-60686 GCA_964564245.1 uncultured Ectothiorhodospiraceae bacterium
AACCGGGCGGGCTGTTTTCGGGCACTTCAGGTTCTGGATACGGGCAACTCGGACTTTTGCCAGGCCTGGATGCCCCCCTTCAGGTTGTAGACGTTTTCGAAACCCTGCCTGTGGAGTTTGCCGCACACCCCCAGGGAGCTGTTACCGCTGTTGCAATACACGATCAGTGGCTTGTCGCGATACTTCTGCAGCCCTGCCGCCGGATCCTGCAGGTTATCCAGGTGAATTGCATTGATGATGTGACTGCCGCGGAACTCCTTTTCGCTGCGCATGTCGATCATGACGGCATGCTCGGTATTCAGCAGCCGGGTGGCCTGGCGCGGCTCAATATCCCTGATGCCGGACAGCCGGCGCCGGATCGTGTCGGCGGCCAGCATGGCAAGGATGGCAAGCAGTGCCGCCACCAGCATGGAATGACGACTGCCGAATTCAATGAGCTGGTTGATGTTCATGGTCGGTCAGGTATCGCTGCGGTAAGGGATCCCGCCGGTACGGTTGCTGCCGTCACCGGGTTGGCAAGTTCCGTCGTTCAGGGTTTGGTGCAGAATACTTCCCGCATCATGCCGATCAGTCGCAGGGTGCGGGCATCGCCGACGCGGTAGTATACCCGGTTGGCATCTTTTCTGGACGCCAGTATTCCCTTGTCCCGCAGGATGGCGAGGTGCTGGGAGATGTTGCTTTGCGAGGTGCCGACCCGCTCGACGATATCCTGCACGCTGACTTCCTGGTCACCCAGTGTGCAGAGGATTTTCAATCGCAGCGGATGCGACATTGCCTTCAGTGAACGAGAAGCGCGCTCAATATCTTCCGCCCGTGTGATCAGTCCTTCGTTACTGGATGCCATCTGCGCCCCTTGGATCGTAATTATGTGCATGCAACGCCTACTGCATTCATTACTAAAACATTATACAATAATAAACCATCCGGGCCAGAGGCAAACAACGTTTGTCCGCAAGTGGAATTACCTGCGGTTCCCAGCCCTTTACCTGTACAGGCGGCCGTCCTGGGATGGCGGGGTGCCAGGGATTGATTTAGACTCTTTCCAGACTCATGAGCGAACGGCAAACAGGCAATCCGGCGATGAAAGGCCCTCCGAAACCCATGGTCCTGGTCATTCTCGATGGCTGGGGTTACAGCGAGACACCACAGCACAATGCGATTGCCGCCGCCAGCAAACCGGTATGGGACCGGATGTGGAGCGAATACCCGCATACCCTGATCCGTACCTCGGGGGCGGCGGTCGGCCTGCCTGCCGACCAGATGGGAAACTCCGAGGTCGGTCACCTCAACCTGGGTGCGGGGCGCGTGGTGTACCAGGAATTCACCCGCGTCAGCCGCGCGATCAAGACCGGCTCGTTCTTTACCAACCTGACGCTGACGGACGCCGTCGACCAGGCCATACAGGCAGGCCGCGCCGTCCACATCCTTGGACTGCTGTCGCCCGGCGGCGTGCACAGTCACGAGGAACATATCCACGCCATGGTGGAACTGGCGGTACAGCGCGGCGCCGACAAGGTCTACCTGCACGCCTTTCTGGATGGCCGGGATACCCCGCCCAGCAGCGCGGCATCCTCGATCCGGGCCATGCAGGAGGTATTCGATCGTCTGCACGGGGGGCGTTTTGCCTCGGTGGTCGGCCGTTATTTTGCCATGGATCGCGATCATCACTGGCCACGCATCCAGTCGGCCTATGACCTGATTACCCGGGGCAGGGCGGACTATTCAGCGCCGGACGCAATGACCGCGCTGCAGCAGGCCTATGCACGCGGTGAGGGAGATGAATTCGTCAAGGCAACCGCGATCGTCCCGCCGGGTGAAGCACCGGTCCGGATCGAGGATGGTGATGTGATCATCTTCATGAATTACCGCTCCGATCGAGCCCGGCAGATCACGCGACCGTTTATCGAGGACGATTTCGACGGTTTCGAGCGCGAGGTGCGGCCGCAGCTGGGTTGCTTCGTCAGCCTTACCGAGTACAAGTCGGACTTCAAGGTGCACGTGGCCTATCCGGCGGAACGCCTGAAAAACGTGTTCGGCGAATACCTTTCCCGGCTGGGTCTGCACCAGCTGCGTCTGGCCGAAACGGAGAAATACGCGCACGTCACGTTCTTTTTCAACGGTGGTGTCGAAGAGCCGTTCGAAGGTGAGGAACGCATCCTGATCAAGTCACCGATGGTCGCGACGTACGACCTGAAACCGGAAATGAGTTCGGTGGAAGTGGCCGATCACCTGGTCGGGGCAATCCGGGGTGGTGACTACGATGTGATCATCTGCAATTTCGCCAATCCGGACATGGTCGGACATACCGGCAAGTTCGACGCCGCAGTCAAGGCGATCGAGGCCATTGATATCGCCCTGGGCAGGGTGCTGCAGGCACTGCTATCGGTCGGCGGCGAGATGCTGGTCACGGCGGACCATGGCAATGCCGAGCAGATGCAGGACGAGGTGAGCGGACAGGCCCATACCGCGCACACCAGCAACCTGGTGCCGCTGGTGTATGTGGGCCGTCCTGCAACCATGGCACAGCATGGAGCACTGTCCGATATCGTGCCAAGCATGCTGTATCTGATGGATCTGGACATTCCACGGGAGATGACCGGTACCCCGCTGGTTACGCTGCAGAGCGCGCCGGCAACAGACCGTGAGGCTGCGGCCGGAACGGAGCGGCATGGCTGACCACACGGGCGGGTCATTGCGTCCTGCGCCGCAGCACCGGTTGTTCCATGCTTCCCGCTGGCGGGTTCCACTGCTGGCAGCGTTGCTGCTGCAGCCGGTAGCGCTGCCAGCCGCCAAACCGGCGAAGATCGACATTGAAACCGGCCGGCTGCAGGAGTTACGCGCCAGCATCGATGCCCTGAAGAAGCAGCTGGAGAATGTACGCGGCGAGCAGGATACGCAGCAGCAGCGCCTGGAAAAAACCGACAAGGCGATCGGTGAAATCCGCAACGAACTGCGCCGGCTGGACAGTGAGGCGGCTGCCGCCGACAGCCGGCTGACCCGGCTGGAAGCGCAACGCAGCGAGGCAAGGAAGGGTCTTGCCACCCAGCGCCGCGTACTCGAACACGAGCTGCGTACGGCCTGGGTGGGCGGGCGGCAGCAGCGGATCAAGCTGTTGCTGAACCAGGAGGAACCGGCGGTGATCGGACGCATACTGACCTATCAGGGTTATTTTGCGCGCGCGCGTGCGCAACGCCTGGATGCGTACCGCGCATCCCTGCAGGCGCTGCAGGAGGCAGGACAGGCAGTCCTTGCACAGCAGGCGCGGATCGCTGCGTTGCGTGAGCAGCGGCAACAGCAGGAAGCGCAGCTGGCGGACGAGCAGGAATCCGGGCGCAAACTGGTGGCGGCCTTGCAGGAAAAGCTGAACTCCGGTAACACGCGGCTGGTACAGCTCCAGCAGGACGAGCAGCGCGTCAATCAACTGGTCAGTTCCCTGCAGAAGGCCATGCGGGAATTGCCGTCGGGCCCGGGGGCACGGAAGGATTTTCACCGGCGCAAGGGGAAGTTGCCCTGGCCCCTGCCCGGACGGGTCAGCATGGCCTACGGCGCCCGGCTGGCTTCCGGTCAGACCACATCCCGGGGGGTGCACATCAGTGCGCCGGCTGGCACGGAGGTACACGCGATCGCCCGGGGGCGTGTCGCATTTGCGGACTGGCTGCGGGGTTTTGGCCTGTTGATCATTATCGATCATGGCGCGGGCTTCATGACGCTGTATGGCGAAAACAGCAGCCTTTACAAGGCCGTCGGTGAATGGGTGGAACAGGGTGACGTGATATCGGCGGCCGGGAGCAGTGGCGGGCACGCGCGCACCGGGGTGTACCTGGAATTGCGCAAGGACGGCCAACCGGTCGATCCGGCAGCCTGGATCGGGGGACAGCCGTCATCACAGCAGGCCGGTCGTGACTGAATTTTCCGGGTTGGTGAATTTATTGCCCACCGGTCTGTCCTACAGTCCGGTCAAGCCCGACCCCTGCAGGCCGATACCGCTCCAGACAACGCTGTGATATTGTTGACATTTCCCGAGACAGCGCCCGACCCGGTCGCCAGACCGGTATAGTAATCGCCTGACATACCACGGATATTGAATGATGAAACCCACACTCAAGAGTTATTTGCTGCTGTTTACCGGTTTGACTGCAGGGGTCTTGCTGTCGATCGGACATGGTGTCTTCGCCGAACGGGAGACCGCACAGGCCACGCTGCCCGTCGAGGAATTGCGTACCTTCAGCGACGTGTTCGGCCGGATCAAGAACGATTACGTGGTCGAGGTCGATGACAAGGAACTCATCGAAAACGCCATTCGTGGCATGCTGGCCGGACTCGATCCGCATTCCTCCTACCTCGACGCGGAACAGTTTGCCGATCTGCAGGTCGGCACGACCGGACAGTTCGGCGGCCTCGGCATCGAAGTCGGGATGGAAGACGGGTTCGTCAAGGTCATTGCACCCATCGACGATACCCCGGCCCAGCGCGCCGGTGTGCAGTCCGGTGACCTGATCATCCGGCTGGACGAAACACCGGTGAAGGGCATGACGCTCAGCGATGCGGTCAAGATCATGCGCGGTGCTCCCGGTACCGATATCGTGCTGACCATCGTTCGCGAAGGGCTCGACCAGCCGATCAAGATCACGATCACGCGCGACGTCATCAAGGTCAAGAGCGTGCGTGCGCACATGCTCGATCCCGGTTACGCATACGTGCGCATCTCGCAGTTCCAGTCCACCACCGCGGAAAACATGGTCGACGCGATCAACAAGCTGAAGAAGGACAACAAAGGCAAGCTGGCCGGCCTGGTGCTGGATCTGCGCAACAACCCGGGTGGCGTGCTCAACGGAGCGGTTGCCGTGTCCGATGCCTTCCTGACCAAGGGCCTGATCGTGTACACGGAGGGCCGTATCGCCGATTCGAAACTGCGCTTCAATGCCACCCCTGATGACATCCTGGACGGTTCACCCATGGTGGTGCTGGTCAACCAGGGTTCGGCATCGGCCTCGGAAATCGTTTCCGGCGCATTGCAGGATCACAAGCGTGCAATCATCATGGGCACCAAGACGTTCGGCAAGGGCTCGGTACAGACGATCCTGCCGCTGAGCAGTGATTCCGCACTGAAGCTGACTACTGCGCGCTATTACACACCGTCCGGGCGGTCCATCCAGGCCGAGGGCATCACTCCGGATATCGTACTGCAGCCGGTGCAGGCGGCGGTTGTCGACAAGGACATCGAGCCGCTGAAAGAGGCCAACCTGTCCAATCACCTGGAAAACACCACGAAGAAGAAAAAGAATAAAGCCGGTGACGACAAGAGCGATGACGAATCCGAAGCCAGCAAGCTGCTGAAAGACGACTATATGCTGTACGAGGCCCAGAACCTGCTGAAAGGCCTGTCCATATTGCAGGCACACGTGCAGTAACCGGGAGTGCAGGCACGCACGGCCACAGGACTGCTGCTGGCCGTGGTGTGCCTGACCGGCGCCGGGTTCCTGCCCGACGCCCCGGCGGCCGCGGATAACCGCCCGGTCATCGCGCTGATTATCGATGATCTCGGTAACCAGCGCGGCACCGGCAGCCGCGCGGTCGATCTGCCCGGCCCCGTCGCCTGCTCGTTTTTCCCGTACGGACACTACACCGCCGAACTTGCACGGCAGGCACATGCACGCAACAAGGAGGTCATGCTGCACCTGCCGATGCAGGCAGCCGGGCCGTACCAGGAGGTGCGGGAAGCGGGCGAGCTGACCGTGGACATGACCTACCGGCAGTACCGCGACACCTTCACCCGTGACCTGGCTGCCGTTCCCTACGTCAGCGGGTTCAACAATCACATGGGCAGCCTGCTGACCCGCCACCCGGGCAACATGGCCTGGCTGATGCAGGCGGCCCGTGAAGCGGGCAACCTGTTTTTTGTCGACAGCCGGACCACGGCCGCAACCGTGGCCCGGCAGATCGCCGCTGAATTCGGTATCCCCAACAGCAGGCGCAATGTGTTCCTGGATGATGACACCAGTCCGGATGCAATCCGCTACCAGTTCCGCCGCCTGCTCCGGATTGCCCGTCGCGAGGGCTCCGCGCTCGCGATCGGACACCCGCACCCTGCTACACTGGATGTACTGACCGATGAACTGCAGCACCTGGACCGGTCGGGTTACCGCCTGGTCCGGGTCAGTGAACTGATTGAACAACAGAAAGGCAGGAAACCACCATGGCAAATGTACTCGTCCCGCTAGCCCAGGGTTGTGAGGAGCTTGAGGCCGTCACTGTCATCGACCTGTTGCGACGTGCCGGTATCACCGTGGTCAGTGCCGGTCTCGATGACCGGCCGGTGCGTGCCTCGCGTGGCGTGGTGCTGGTTCCCGACATGACACTCGATGAGGCGCTGGGCGGTGAATACGACATGATCGTATTGCCGGGCGGGCTGCCCGGTGCGGATCACCTGGCAGAGGACACACGCATTGTCGAGCTGGTCAGGCGCATGTCGGAGGCCGGCAGGTATACCGCTGCCATCTGTGCCGCACCGCGGGTACTGGCGCGTGCCGGCGTGCTGGAAAACCGCGCCGCCACCAGCTTCCCCGGCAGCCTCGATACCGGATCGATTGCAGGCATCGATTACCGGGAGCAGCCGGTAGTGATCGACGGAACGGTCGTCACCTCGCGCGGCCCCGGGACGGCCATGGACTTTGCGCTGGCGTTGATCGAACTGCTGCGGGGTGCGGAGGTGCGCGACAAGGTGGAGTCGGCCCTGCAGCGCCCCTGAGCGGCGCGGAACCGGTGCATGAAGATCATCGAGATCATTGCCGATGCGGGACACCTCGACACCCTGAAGGGGATTGCAGAACAGCACGAGATCGATGACTGGTGGCAGGTCGACGCCGGTGAAGGCGGTCGGGCGGTCCTGCGCATGCTGGTCAGCGATGCCAGGCGGCAAACCGTGATCGATGCCCTGCAGAACCTGCTGGGGTCCAGTGAAGGCGCACGCATCGTCATTCAGCCGGTGGAGGCAGTGCTGCCGCGCAGCAATGATACCGTGGACGTGGACGGCAGCAAGGCCGCCACGATCAGCCAGACGCGCGAGGAACTGTACAACGAGATCGAGCGCGGTGCGCAGCTGGACAGCACCTTCCTGTTACTGGTCTGCCTGTCGACCGTGGTCGCGTCGATCGGCCTGATCGAGAACAATATCGCCGTGGTCGTCGGCGCCATGGTGATCGCACCCCTGCTTGGCCCCAACATCGCGCTGGCGTTTGCGGCCTCGCTGGGTGATGTCCGGCTGATCTGGCGTGCACTCAAGACCGGTCTGGCCGGCATCGGGCTGGCGTTACTGATGTCGATCGCGACCGGCGCACTGTGGCCGGAGCGCCTGCATAGCACCGAAATCCTGGCGCGGACGGATGTGGGACTGGCCGGTGTGACCCTGGCGCTGGCCTCCGGTGCGGCGGCGGTCCTGTCATTGATTACCGGCCTGTCCAGTACGCTGGTGGGCGTCATGGTGGCGGTTGCCCTGCTGCCCCCGGCGGCAACCCTGGGCATGATGCTGGGCAGCGGCCAGTATTCGCATGCGGCGGGCGCCGGCCTGCTGCTGGCCGTCAACGTGGTGTGCATCAACCTGTCGGCAAAGCTGATGTTCTGGTACAAGGGGGTGAAGCCGCGCACCTGGCTGGAACGCACCAAGGCGCGTCAGTCGCTCACTATCTCCACACTGTTCTGGGTGGTCAGCCTGGCGCTGCTTGTCACCGCGATCGTCCTGCGGCACCAGGTCATGGAATGACCCGGATCCGACCGGCTCCTAGCGGCTGTTGCCGTTTTCCGGCCAGCTGAACACCATCAGCACGATGCCCGCCACCCCCAGTATCCAGGTCAGCCAGGGTGCTCCCAGTACCATACGCGGCGCATAACCGTCGAGTCCGTAGATGACGGCGGCGGCCAGCACCAGGCCGGTGCCGCTGATGGCGGCGATATTGCGCCGGTTTGCCTGACGGATTTCCCGGCGCAGACGCTGCAGTTCGTTTGAGCTCCACTCCACCTGCAGCTTGCCGCTGGTGGCCTGCTCCAGGTAGTCGTGCACCAGCAACGGGAGGTCCGGCAGGGTCCGGCTCCATTCCGGAGCGCTGGCCTTGAGGTTGCGCAGCAGTGCGCGTACGCCCAGCTGTTCGCTCATGGTGCGCTCGAGGAAGGGTTTCGCGGTCTTCCAGAGATCCAGCTCTGGATAGAGCTGGCGTCCGAGGCCTTCGATGTTGAGCAGGGTCTTCTGCAGCAGCACCAGCTGCGGCTGTATCTCCATGTCGAAACGGCGCGCGGTCTGGAACAGGCGCAGCAGCACGTTACCGAAGGAGATCTCCTTCAGGGGTTTTTCGAAGATCGGTTCGCACACGGTACGGATGGCGGACTCGAATTCGTCCACCCGCGTGCCATGCGGTACCCAGGCGGATTCCACGTGCAGTTCGGCGACGCGCCGGTAGTCGCGGTTGAAGAAGGCCAGGAAGTTTTCCGCCAGGTAGCGCTGGTCCACCGGGTTGAGGGTACCCATGATGCCGAAGTCGACCGCCATGTAGCGGCCGTCCCTGGCGACGAACAGGTTGCCCGGATGCATGTCGGCGTGGAAGAAATTGTGCCGGAACACCTGGGTGAAAAAGATCTCCACGCCGCGCTCGGAAAGGCGCTTCAGGTCAATACCCTGATCGCGCAGCGCCTTGACGTTACTGACCTGGGTGCCGTAGATGCGTTCCATGACCATGATCTCGGGCCGGCAGTAGTCCCAGTACACCTCCGGCACGTACAGCAGGTCGGTGCCGCTGAAGTTGCGCCGCAGCTGCGAGGCGTTGGCGGCCTCGCGCAGCAGGTCGAGTTCGTCGTACAGGGTCTTCTCGAATTCCGACACCACCTCGATCGTCCGCAGCCTGCGCCCTGCGTTCGAGTAGCGCTCCGCCAGCTGGGCCACCGTATAGAGCAGGTTGACGTCGCGCGCGATCAGGTGGCGGACGTTCGGGCGCAGTACCTTGACCACCACGTCCGATCCGTCGCGCAGACGTGCCGTGTGTACCTGTGCAATGGAGGCGGATGCCAGCGGGGTTTCGTCGAAGTCGGCAAACAGTGTACCCACCGGCTGGCCGAACACGGCCTCGATGCGCGCACGGGCGTCACGCCCGGGAAACGGTGGTACATCGTCCTGCAGGTGCGCGAGTTCCAGTGCGATGTCATCCGGCAGCAGGTCCTGCCGGGTGGACAGGATCTGCCCGAACTTGACGTAGATCGGACCGAGTTCCTCGAGGGCGCGCCGGATGCGCACTGCCCGCGGGCCACGCTTGCGCGGTACCCAGTTCCACGGAGCCAGGTAGTACAGGAAACGCACCGGACGAAACAGGTGGGTGGCGAGAATGATTTCGTCCAGGCCGTGTTTGACCAGCACGTAGTTGATGTGGATCAGGCGCGTGATCTGGGCCGGCCGGAACATGTCAGTGCTCCCGCACGGACTGCAGGCGCCGGACGCGCGCCTCCAGCCGGTCGGTATCGGTGCGGGTACGTTGGATCTCCGCCGCGAGGTTCTCGACCTCGATGCGGGCCGGCACCACGCGCAGCTCTTCCTGCAGGTATTCGCCAAGGTCCTGCTGCAGTGTGGCGCTGCCGTGGCGCAGTGCACGGCCCAGCCGGCGGACGGCGTTACCGGCCTGGTGGGCAAACACGTCTCCGGTCAGCTGTGCCAGTTGTTCCTCCCAGTCGATGTCGATGTCATCGAGGATGGCCTTGAAGGCCTGCCCGGTCTCCACGTCGCCGGTGATGGTGACATCGCCCGAGAACAGGGTTCTGCCGGCATCACTGCCTGCGCCAAGCCGTGCCAGCGCCAGGGGTGTGCCGTGCAGCATGGTATCGACCTGTTCGGACTGCGCCGTGATGTGTACCTGCTCGCGGCCCGGCCGGAGATAGAAGCGCAGGCCAACGCCCTGCAGGTCGATCCCGATGCAGCGGCCGTCCAGCCGGGCCATCCGTTGCATGGCGTCGGCATCGAGCCGCAGCAAACGATTCAGTGCCTGCTCCAGGGCGTGCAGGAAACCGGGTGGCAGATGCATGGGCGGGTCCGGGATTTGTCGGCGGCCGGATCAGAACCGGAAACCCCGGTGTATCGCGACGATGCCACCGGTCAGGTTGTGATAGTCACACTGCTCGAGGCCGGCCTGTTCCATCATGCCGCGCAGGGTTTCCTGGTCGGGATGCATGCGGATCGACTCGGCAAGGTAGCGGTAGCTGTCTGCATCGTTCGCGACCAGCTGGCCGAGACGGGGCAGTACACGGAAGGAGTAGAAATCGTAGGCCGGTTGCAGGGCACGCATGGGCCGCGAGAATTCCAGGATCAGTGCCCGGCCGCCCGGCCGCAACACCCGCGCAACCTCGTTCAGCGCCTGTTGCTTGTCGGTGACATTGCGCAGGCCGAAGGCCATGGTGACCCGGTCGAAGCTGCGATCCGGGAACGGCAGCTGCTCGGCATTGATCTGCGCAAAGGTGACATTGTTGCTGACGCCGTGATCGAGCAGTTCGCTGCGGCCGTTACCGAGCATGGCGGCGTTGATGTCCGACAGCACGATCAGCCCGTCCGGACCGACCCGCGGCGCCATCAGCCGGACCAGGTCGCCGGTACCGCCGGCCAGGTCCAGCACGCGTTGTCCGGGCCGGATATCGGCCAGGTTGATGGCACAGCGTTTCCACAGGCGATGGATACCGAACGACATCAGGTCGTTCATCACGTCGTAGCGATCGGCGACCGAGTCGAATACCTCGCGCACGTGGCGCGACTTTTCCCCGACCGGGACGTCGCGGAATCCGAAGTGGGTGGTTTTCCCCGCCATGCGTCCGGTGTCCCTGCGGGTCAGGCCGGGACCTGACGCTGGTAGCCGGCCACCTTGAGCCGGTCGAGGTATTCCTGCCAGTAGCGGTCCCGGTTTCTGCCCAGGTCGTACAGGGTCTCCCAGGAGAAGATGCCGGTATCGTGACCGTCGTCGAAGGTCGGCTGGATGGCATAGCTGCCGACCGGTTCGATGCCGGTGATCATGACATTCTCCTTGGCCAGCTGCAGGGTCCCCTGACCGGGGCCGTGCCCCTGTACCTCGGCGGACGGCGAGTGCACGCGCAGGAATTCATAACTCAGTTCAAAGCTGGCACCGTCGTCAAAGGTGACTCGGAGTACCCGCGACCTGTTGTGCAGGCTGATCTCGGTGGGTTTCGGCTTGCTGGTTTTCATGGCTGTCTCGTCGGTGTGAGGGTTACAGTATATACCGGCTCAGGTCCTCGTCCTTGACCAGTGCATCCAGATGCGCGGAGACATAGGCGGCATCGATGTGTGCCGTGCTGCCGGCGTGGTCGGTGGATTCGAAGGAAATCTCCTCCAGCAACCGCTCCATCACCGTGTGCAGCCGGCGCGCGCCGATGTTCTCGGTACGCTCGTTGATCCGGCTGGCAATTTCCGCGATTCGTTCGATCCCGTCCGGGGCGAACTCGAGCGTGACGGACTCGGTGGCCAGCAGTGCCTCGTACTGCTCGGTCAGCGAGGCATCCGGCTCGGTCAGGATGCGCACGAACTCGGCCGCCCCGAGATCATCCAGCTCCACGCGGATCGGCAGACGCCCCTGCAGCTCGGGGATCAGGTCCGAGGGCCTGGACAGGTGAAACGCGCCGGAGGCGATGAACAGGATATGGTCGGTCCTGATCATGCCGTGCTTGGTGTTGACGGTACAGCCCTCGACCAGCGGCAGCAGGTCGCGCTGCACGCCCTCGCGCGACACGTCCGGCCCGCCGCCTGACTCCCCGCGCCGCGTGACCTTGTCGATCTCGTCGATAAAGACGATACCGTTCTGCTCGACATTTTCCAGCGCGCTCTGCTTGAGGTCGTCCTCGTTGATCAGGCGCGCCGCCTCGTCGTCGGTCAACAGCCGGCGCGCGTCGCGGATGCGCAGCTTGCGGTGGCGGGTGCGTTTGCCCCCCATATTCTGGAACATCTCCTGCAGCTGGCTGGTCATTTCCTCCATGCCCGGCGGGGCCATGATCTCCACGCCGACCTGGGCGGCCGAGACCTCGACCTCGATCTCCCGGTCATCCAGCGCACCCTCGCGCAGGCGCTTGCGGAATTTCTGCCGGGTGTCGGATTCCGTACCGTCACCGGCAGCGGCCTCGCGCGGTCCCGGCAGCAGGATCTCCAGAATACGATCCTCGGCGAGGTCCTCGGCCCGGTGCCGTACCTTGTTCATGGCGGTTTCACGCGCCAGCTTGATGGCCGCGTCGACCAGGTCACGGATGATGGATTCCACGTCACGACCGACGTAGCCGACCTCGGTGAACTTGGTGGCCTCGACCTTGATGAAGGGGGCATTGGCGAGCCGGGCCAGGCGGCGTGCGATCTCGGTCTTGCCGACCCCGGTCGGGCCGATCATCAGGATGTTCTTCGGGGTGATTTCCTGGCGCAGCACGGGATCGACCTGCATGCGGCGCCAGCGGTTGCGCAGGGCGATGGCCACGGCGCGCTTGGCGGCATCCTGACCGATGATGTGCTTGTCCAGTTCCTGGACGATTTCTCTGGGGGTCATGTGGGACATAGTGTCTGCGGGTCGGAGCGGTTCGATAACATGGGATTCAGGCAGGGAGACCGGACGCGGTTCAATGCGGTCAGCTGATCTCCAGGGTCTCGATGGTCAGGTTGCGGTTGGTATAGATACAGATGTCCGCGGCGATGTTCAGGCTGGCCTCGGCGATCGAGCGGGCATCGAGTTCGGTATTTTCCAGCAGGGCGCGGGCCGCCGCCTGGGCATAGGGGCCTCCCGAACCGATTGCCATCAGGGACCGTTCCGGCTCGATGACATCGCCGTTCCCGCTGATGATGAGCGAGGTTTCCCGGTCGGCCACCGCCAGCAGTGCCTCGAGGTTGCGCAGCATCTTGTTGGTGCGCCAGTCCTTGGCCAGTTCAACGGCCGCGCGGGCGAGTTGCCCGCTGTGTTTTTCCAGCTTGCTCTCGAACAGTTCGAACAGGGTGAAGGCGTCGGCGGTACCGCCGGCGAAGCCGGCGATGACCCGGTCGTTGTAGAGGCGGCGCACCTTGCGGGCATTCCCCTTCATCACGGTGTCGCCCATGGTGACCTGGCCGTCACCACCGATGACCACGCTGTCACCACGGCGCACGGAAAGGATGGTCGTGCCGTGAAACTGTTCCACTGGAAGGCTCCTGCAAAAAAGGCATCCGATTGTACACCATACTATTGGTGCAATCGGGACACGAACAAAGGGGTTGGTAGCGCGCGAGGGGGCGCTTCACCACCTGCCGGCGGCACGCGGCCCGGGCCTCCGGTCGGGACAGGGTGGCGCAGGAAAATGCCATGAATTGGCGTATTCTCTAAATTTAGTCAATGGTTGAAATGGTGGATTTCCCGCTCCGTGCCCGGGACGGCAAGGCCGGCAACGGTACACCGGGTGCCGGTTACGTCCACCTGGCCGATGGCGACGGCGGTTGGTGCGAGGCCGTGAGAAAATTATAATTAATTGTAATATATAATAAAAATATGAATGATAGAGAATTATCTATTTATTGATAAGCATCGATTTACCGGATACGGGCCCCCGCCAGGCACGCGCGGCTCATTTCTTGCGCGCCCGCGGGTGGGCCTTGTCATACACCTGGGCCAGGTGCTGGAAATCGAGGTGGGTATAGACCTGGGTGGTGCTGATGTCCGCGTGCCCCAGCAGTTCCTGCACGGCGCGCAGGTCACCACTGGATTCGAGCAGGTGACTGGCGAAGGAGTGGCGCAGGGTGTGGGGATGAAGCCGGCCCGGCAGCCCGCGCAGCCGGGCGCGTTGCCGGACGCGATGTTGCACGGCCCGCGCACCCAGTCGCCGGCCGCGCAGACTGGTGAACAGGGCGGTCTCGCGCGCCTGGACCGGGCGCACGGCAAGCCAGTCGCGCAGGGCCTGGCAGGCCTTGCCGCCGACGGGCACCACCCGGGTCTTGGCACCCTTGCCGGTGACCCGGACGATCCGCTCCTCGAAGTCGATATCATCCAGGTTCAGTGACACCAGTTCGGCCAGCCGCAGCCCGGACGAATACAGCAACTCCAGCATGGCAAGGTCGCGCAGTGTGAGCGGCTCGCGATCGGTCACGGCAAGCAGGCGGTTCATGTCGTCCACGCTGACGGTATCCGGCAGGTGTCGGCCACTGCGCGGGGCGCGGACATCCAGCCCGGGATTCTGGCCGACGGCGCCTTCCCGCAGCAGGTAGTTGAAGAAGGTGCGCAGGGCCGACAGGCGGCGCTGGATGCTGCGGCCGTTCAGGCCGCGCCGGTGACCGTGGGCGGCGTAGCGGCGTACGTGATGGGTGTCGAGCCGGCCCCAGTGGGTCAGCCCCTGGTCCCGGCACCAGGCGGACAGCTCCAGCAGGTCGCGGCGGTAATGCAGACGGGTCTGTTCGGACAGGCGGCGTTCGGTCCGCAGGTGATGCAGGAACCGGTCGATCCAGGCTGTGGCCGATTCATCCAAGCGCGGCACCGCCGGCGGCAGGGGATCAGGCGGCCGGTGGTTCCGGCGGGGTGAGCATGCCGATTTTCTTGGTGTGCAGGGCCAGCAGCATGCCGAGCAGCTCACCGAGGTGGGTCAGGAACAGGGTGCCCATGCCGGGGTGAAAATGGCTGGCCTCCTGGCTGCCGATCGCCAGCATGCCAAAGGCGCACTTCTGGCCAAGCGGCACCAGTGCGGCCGACTCGATGGCCGCGGCCTGGTCGCCGAACAGGTATTGCAGCTGCTCCGGCTTGAAACGGCCGCACTGCGGGCGGGAAGAGCGCAGAAACGACTCGAAGTGCTCCAGTTGCGGGGCGCCTTCGCTGAAATCCTCGATACCGCATTCGCGCCGGATCACGTCCGGCACGCCGGTCACGCGCAGGGTCACGCTGTCCGCCCGGAATTCCCCCCGCAGGTTGTCGCGCAGCGTATCGAGCAGCTGCACCAGTGAACCGGAGCTGATCAGTTCCAGGGTCAGCTGGTGCATGCGTTCATTCAGGCGGTTGTTGTCCCGCGCCACCTGCACCAGGTCCATCAGCTTGCGTTTCAGCTGGGTGTTCTGGTCGCGCAGCACCTTCACCTGGTGCTCGACCAGCGACACGGCCGGTCCGCAGCTGTGCGGGATTTCCAGGGTGGCCAGCAGGCTGGCGTTGTTGCGGAAAAAGTCCGGGTTCTCGCGCAGATAGTCGGCGACGGTTTTTTCTTCCAGCGGCAGTGCTTCCGGGCGTTTCTGCTGAGGCGTCGTCATGGCTCGATACGTCCCTGGTAGACCGTGGTGGCGGGTCCGGTCATCATAACCGGGCAGCCTTCTCCAGACCAGCTTATTGCCAGCTCGCCACCGGCCAGACGGACGCGGACCTGCTCGTCCAGCCTGCCCCACAGGCGTCCGATGACCACGGCGGCACAGGCGCCGCTGCCGCAGGCAAGGGTTTCCCCGGCGCCCCGCTCGAAGACGCGGACCCGGACGGTGTGGCGATCGACGATCTGCACGAACCCGGCATTGACCCGCTGCGGAAAGCGGGGATGCCGCTCGATCCGGGGTCCGAGCGCGGCCAGCGGGGCGCTGTCGATGTCATCGACCTCCAGCACCGCGTGCGGATTGCCCAGCGCCACCGCCCCGATCTCCAGCGCCTGGCCGTCCACCTCCAGCGGGTAGCGTCTGGCCCGTTGTGGCGCGTTGAACGGGATATTGGCCGGTTCGAACTCCGGGACCCCCATGTTCACCGTCACCTGTCCGTCCGGGCGGCGGGCCAGTTCGAGCACGCCGTTCAGGGTCTGCACGCGAACCTGTGGCCGGTCGGTCAGCCCGCGCTCGTGCACGAACTGCATGAAGCAGCGCGCCCCGTTGCCGCACTGGGCCACCTCGCCGCCATCGGCGTTGTAGATGCGGTAGCGGAAGTCGATGCCGGGGGTGGATGCGGGCTCGACCAGCAGTAACTGGTCAAAGCCAACGCCGAAATGGCGGTCGGCCAGTGTCCGGATCCGCTCCGCCGACAGCTGCACCGGCTGGTGGATGGCATCGATGACCATGAAGTCGTTGCCGAGGCCGTGCATCTTGGTGAATTCGAGGGTCATGGTGCGCATCGTGCCATGCTTTCAGAAAAATTTCTCGCGCAAAGGCGCAAAGGTGCGATGCGAATAAAAATGGTTGCTACAGAGGTCACAAAGAACACGGAGGGAAGGGAAGACATGAATTTCCGTGTGCCGCTAGCGCGACATGACTGCTTCGGCAGGTACCCGGCGCCTTTGCGCAAGACAGATGGTTACTCCGGCAGCAGGTGTTCGCCGCGGTAGAGGTCCGGGATCGTTTCCCGCTCACGAATCAGGTGTGCCTGCGCCCCGTCCACCATGACCTCTGCCGCGCGCGGGCGCGTGTTGTAGCTGGAACTCATGGAAAATCCGTAGGCACCGGCGGAACGAATGGCCAGCAGATCACCTTCCGCCAGGTGGAAGACGCGGTCCCTGCCGAGGAAATCACCGGTCTCGCAGACCGGCCCGACCACGTCATAGACCAGTGCGCTGCCGGTACGAGTCCGCACCGGCACGATCTCGTGCCAGGCGTCGTACAGGGCCGGGCGCTGCAGGTCGTTCATGGCGGCATCGACGATGGCGAAATTGCGGTGTGCCGTATGTTTCAGGTATTCCACACGCGTCAGCAGTACACCGGCGTTACCGGCGATGGCACGGCCCGGTTCGAGCAGCAATTCCAGGTTGCGCCCCGCCAGGCCCGCCAGCAGGGCCTGGACGTAGTGGTCCGGCGCCGGCGGCGCGTCGCCGCACCGGTAGGCGATGCCGAGCCCGCCGCCGAGGTCGATGTGCCGCAGGACGATACCCGCCTGCGCCAGCCGGTCCACCAGTTGCAGCACCCGCTCCAGTGCATCGACGAACGGGTTGACCGAGGTCAGTTGCGAGCCGATATGGCAATCGATACCGGTGATGTCGATGTGCGGCAGATCCATGGCAATCCGGTAGGTGTCGAACGCCGAGTTCACATCGATGCCGAACTTGTTGTCACGCAGGCCGGTGGAGATATAGGGATGGGTTTTTGCATCGACGTCCGGGTTGACGCGCAGCGAGACCGGTGCGATGCGCCCCAGCCTTTCGGCGACGTCGTTGAGCCGGTAGAGCTCGACGTCGGATTCGACGTTGAAGCAGCGAATGCCGGCCTGCAGGGCGCTGCGCATCTCGTCCGTGCGCTTGCCGACCCCGGAAAACACCACCCGGCCCGGATCGCCGCCGGCCGCCAGCACGCGTTGCAGTTCGCCGGCGGAGACGATGTCAAAGCCGGAACCGAGGCGGGCAAGTACCTGCAGCACGGCCAGGCTGGAACAGGCCTTTACGGCATAGCAGACCAGGTGCGGCTGTCCGGCCAGGGCGTCGTCGAACACGCGCCAGTGCCGTTCCAGCGTGGCGCGCGAATACACGTAGCACGGGGTGCCGAAGCGGGCGGCGACCTGTTCCAGCGGGAGTGATTCCGCGTACAGTTCGCCGGCCTGGTGATTGAAGTAATCCATGAACCCTAGTGCGGCTGTGCGGGGTCCTGCTGGTCCGGTGGCGGCTGGTCCGGCAGGTACAGCGGGCCGGTCTGCCCGCAGCCGGCCAGTACCAGCAGCAGTGCGGCGATCAGACAGCGGGTCCTCAGGTAACGGTACGCCATGGCGGTGTCGGGTGTGCGGGATACACAGTATACGTGTCCGGCGCGGCAAACCCAATCCGCCGGTACAGTTGTACACCAGGCTGGTGCATACTCCCGGACATGACCGCAGCCCTGCTTGATGCCGTGGAAATCAACCCGCCGGACCGGCCGCGCGCCTGCATCATCTGGCTGCACGGGCTCGGGGCCGACGGTCATGACTTCGCGCCGCTGATTCCCCAGCTCGGTATCGTGCAGGAGCACGGGGTGCGCGTGGTGCTGCCGCATGCGCCGCACCGGCCGGTGACCCTCAACGCCGGCCTGGTCATGCCGGCCTGGTATGACATTCCGGCGAGTGATTTCCTGCATTCCGAAGACGAGGACGGGATCCGCCGCTCACAGCGGCAGATCGTGGCGCTGATCGAACGCGAGGTCGCGGCCGGCCTGGCGCCGGAGCGCATCGTGCTGGCGGGATTTTCCCAGGGTGGCGCCATTGCCCTGCATACCGGTCTGCGTTACCCGCGGCCACTGGCAGGTATCCTGGCCCTGTCCACCTACCTGCCGCTGCCCGTCCGGCTGGACGACGAGGCGGCCCCGGCCAATGCATCGGTGCCGGTGTTGCTGGCGCACGGCAGCCATGACCCGGTCGTGCCGCTGGCACTGGCGGAACAGGCGCGCGCGCTGTTGACCGCCAGGGGTTACCCGGTGGAGTGGCGTGTCTATCCGATGCCGCACGCGGTGTGTCCGGCCGAGGTGCAGGATATCCGGAAGTGGTTGCTGGCCCGGCTGGGCTAGGAGCCTGCCGGATCCGGGACTGCTGCGCCGGCGGGGCAGCGGCCCGTTGTTTCCGATCCTCCGCGTCAGATAGCGACGGCTATCCTCCACGACCGATCGGGTAGTGACCTCGTTCTCCCGACCGGCTTGCTACGACCGCCCGAAACCGGCAGTCTCCTGGACCGCAATCGAGCGGCCGGTGTCGTTGCGGTACGCCTCCTGCAGGGCGTCCTCGGCGCGTTCCAGCAGGGACACGGCATCATCGTTCTTCTGGCACTGGGTAACGCCGAAACAGGCCTGGGTCATGCAGCTGGCCCCCGCATTCATGCGCTCGATGTGTGTGGCGAGTTTGTCGATCAGCAGCAGTGCGGCGTCCTGGCTGGTTTCCTGCAGGATCAGGATGATGTCTCGTGCCTCGTTGCAGCCCACCAGGTCGGCCCAGCGGGTCTGGTCACGCAGCAGGGTGGTGATCCGGCGCAGGACCATGTTGCGGGCGGATCCCGGTTCGGACCGGATACCCAGCGCGATCACCGACAGCGGGCTGTTGTAGCGTCTGCAACGGGCCACCAGCGGTTCCAGTGCGGTCTGCAGGCCGTACCGGCTCAGCAGGCTGACGAATTCGTGATCGTGCAGGGTGATTCCCTGCAACTCGGAGGCGAGGGCGTCGCGCTCCTTGCGCAGCCGCAGCTGCTCGGTGATGTCGATGTAGAAACGTACCGAGTTGCCCGGGGAGTCATCGATTTCATGGTGCTCCACGGCCAGCCAGCGTTCCACGCCGTCGGGCATGATCCAGTGCAGTACGGTGCTGTCGCCCAGCAAGGGCAGGATCAGGTCGTCGGGTTGCCGGGGTTCGGTCAACGTCTCCACGTTGCTGCCGGTCAGGCTGGCAAAGGCCTTGTTGCAGGCCCGGATATGTCCACTGTCGTTCAGCAGCAGCATCGGTACGGGGCAAACACCGAGCAGTGTGAGGGCTTCGTGCAATACCAGGTCTTTCATTGGCGGGTGTCCCGGTTCTTATGGCCGCTTAACGGGTGGATGACAGGCTGACATCCTGCCTGTTCTGGCTGTCGACCCGCTGGCGAGCGGTGGCGGCGGCGGCGCGCACCTGTATCGGGGCCGTGCCACCGGCATGATTGCGCGCGGCCATGGAGCCTTCCAGCGAGAGCACATCGAACACGTCGGCTTCAATCGTCGGAGAGAACTGTTGCAGTTCCTGCAGCGTCATCACGGCCAGGTCCCTGCCCTGTTCGATACCGTAGCGCACGGCGCGGCCGACGATCTCGTGGGCATCGCGGAATGCCGTGCCCTTGCGTACCAGGTAGTCGGCGAGGTCGGTGGCGGTCGCGAAGCCCTGCAGCGCGGCATCGCGCATGCGGTCATGGCGAATGCCGATTGCAGGCACCATGTCGGCAAACGCACGCAATGACCCGGACAGGGTGTCGATGGTGTCGAACAGCGGTTCCTTGTCCTCCTGGTTGTCCTTGTTATAGGCCAGCGGTTGCCCCTTCATCAGCATCAGCAGGCTGACCAGGTGGCCGGTTACGCGTCCGCACTTGCCGCGCACCAGTTCCGGGACATCGGGGTTCTTCTTCTGGGGCATGATGCTGGAGCCGGTACAGAAGCGGTCCGGCAGTTCGACGAAGCTGAACTGGGCCGAGGACCACAGGATCAGTTCCTCGGAAAAGCGTGACAGGTGCATCATGATGAGGGACGCCGCGGCACAGAACTCGATGGCGAAGTCGCGGTCGCTCACGGCATCGAGCGAGTTGGCGGCCGGCGCGTCGAAGCCGAGCAGCTGTGCCGTGTAGGCACGGTCGATCGGAAAGCTGGTGCCGGCCAGTGCCGCCGCGCCCAGCGGCATGATATTGACCCGCCCCCGGCAGTCCTGCAGGCGCGCATGGTCACGCGCCAGCATGGCCTCCCAGGCCAGCATATGGTGGCCGAAGCTGACCGGCATGGCGACCTGCAGGTGTGTGAAGCCCGGCATGATGCTGGCGGCCTCGCGCTCGGCCACGTCGATCAGTGCGTACTGCAACCGCTGCAGCTCGGCGGACAGGCGATCGATCTCGTCACGCAGGTAGAGGCGCAGGTCGGTCGCCACCTGGTCGTTGCGCGAGCGCCCGGTGTGCAGCTTCTTGCCGGTCTCGCCGATGCGCTCGATCAGCCGGGCCTCGATATTCATGTGAATGTCCTCGAGCCCGACCGACCACGGGAAGGCGCCGCGCTCGATGTCCACACGAATCCCTTCCAGTCCTTCCACGATGGCATCGGCCTCGGCCGGCTCCAGGATGCCGACGTGCGCCAGCATGCGGGCATGCGCAATCGAGCCGGCGATGTCGTGGCGGTACAGACGCTGGTCGAAACGGATCGAGGCGGTAAACTCCTCGACGAATGCGTCCGTCGATTCGGTGAAACGGCCTCCCCAGGGTCTGGATTCGCTTGGCTTGTCGGTCATGGTCCGGTCGTGAGGGTCAGGATGGGCGCAGTATATCGAATCCGGGCCGGATTTCCGTTACAACCTTGCCCGAAATCCGTTCCGGAAGCGGTGCGATGCCGCTGTCCGGCGGCAGGGCGTCAGCAGTCAGTTGCCGGTACCGTTCGTCCAGGGGCGGCAGCCGGCAACGGCCCGGGTTCCGGCCGGGTTACGGATCACCTGCAGGGCGGTATCGATACAGGCGTCCAGGTAACCGCCAAACAGTTCGGGTGTGTTGATGCCGACAATGCGTTCCGTGAGTTCCCGCCCATGGCCGTCCATGAAAACCAGCGTGGGCGTCATCCGGGTCCGGTAGCGGCCGGCCAGTGTCACCGTCGCCAGGGGCTGTCCGTCGAAACCCGTGACGGGGGAGCCACTGTCCAGCGACAGGCGCCGCAGGATGAGCTTGTCCGTGTAATCGCCGCTGAGCAGCATGGGGACCAGGAATTCCTGTTCCAGCTGCCGGCAGTACGCACAGCCTGCCGTGCTGATTTCCAGCACGATCGGGAGTTGCCGGTCGAGCGCCTCGCGCCCGTCGCGCTGCAGGTCCGTGGCGGCGGGGACCGCGGGTTCCGCACCGGCACCGGAGACCAGCCACAGAAACGCGCACCCGGCCAGCACAGGCTTGTATAATCGCAACCACATGTTTCCATTAGGAGTCGGGGCGGCCATCCATGTCAACCGAAATACTGCGAATCGCAACCCGTAAAAGCCCGCTTGCGCTCTGGCAGGCCGAGCACGTCCGCACGCGCCTGCAGGCGGCCCACCCCGGTCTGGTTGTCGAGCTGGTCACCATGAGCACCCAGGGTGACCGGGTGCTGGACAGTCCGCTGGCGAAGATCGGTGGCAAGGGCCTGTTCGTGAAGGAACTGGAGCAGGGCATGCTGGAGGGCCGTGCCGACATCGCCGTGCATTCCATGAAAGACGTACCGGCCGAGTTGCCGGACGGGCTGGAGATCGGTGCGATCCTGGAGCGCGAGGACCCGCACGATGCCTTCGTGTCGAATACATTTGGCAGTATCGAGTCGCTGCCACATGGCGCGTGCGTCGGGACATCCAGTCTGCGGCGCCAGTGCCAGTTGCGCGCATTGCGGCCGGACCTCAGGACTCCTGACCTGCGCGGCAATGTCGGCACCCGGCTGGGCAGGCTCGACGCCGGCGAATACGACGCCATCGTACTCGCCTGCGCCGGCCTGAAGCGCCTCGGCATGGCGGAGCGGATCACGGCGGCGCTGCCGCCGGAGACCATGTTGCCGGCCATTGCCCAGGGCGTGATCGGTATCGAATGCCGCAGCGGGGACAGCCGGGTCGCGAACCTGATTGCAGTGGTGAACGACCGCGCCACGGCGCTGCGCACGAGGATCGAGCGCGCCATGAACGCCCGCCTGGCCGGTGGATGCCAGGCGCCGGTGGCCGGTTACTCGGAACTGGTCGATGATGTACTGGAGATGCGCGGGCTGGTGGGCCGGCCGGACGGCAGCGACCTGGTGTATGCCGCCATCAGCGGTCCGCCGGGCGACGCCGAGCTGCTTGGACAGGAACTGGCCGAGGACCTGCTGGCGCACGGCGCCGATGTCATCCTGAGGGAATTGCTGGGTGACTGAACGGCCGCGCGTCCTGGTCACGCGCCCGGCCGGACAGGCGCAGGGCCTGTGTGAACGGCTCGACCGGGCCGGGTTCGAGGCGATCCACCTGCCTGCCCTCCTCATTACCGGTAGCGCGGACGACAGCGCGCTGGCCGCATTGATACCGGCACTGGAGCAATACCAGCTGGCCGTCTTCGTCAGCATCAATGCCGTGCGGCATGGACTGGAGCGCCTGCTGCAGCAACGCAGCTGGCCGGCGCAGACCGCCATCGCCACGGTCGGTGCCAGCACATCCGCGGCCGTGGAGGCACTCGGCCTGACGGTGTCACACGTGCCGGAACAGGAATTCAGCAGTGAGGGCCTGCTGGCGTTGCCGGCCCTGCGCGACATGACGGGGCAGCGTGTCGTGATCCTGCGCGGCAACGGCGGTCGCGACACCCTGTATACGGAACTGGGGGCGCGTGGTGCACAGGTGGAGTACGTGGAGGTCTACCGGCGCAGCTGTCCGGAGGACGGTTCGGCCACGCTGTTGCCGTTGCTGCGCGAACAGCGGCTGGACGTCGTCACCGCCACCAGCAATGAAACCCTGCAAAACCTGTTCGACATGGCCGGGATCGAGGGGCAGCCCCTGTTGCGCGATATCCCGCTGGTGGTCGCCAGCACACGCCAGGCGGCGCTGGCCGCGCGGCTGGGCTTCCGCCAGGGGGCGGTGATCGCGGGTCACGCCAGTGACGCGGCGATGGCGGACGGGGTGCTGCAGCTGGGACTGCTTTGAACACCGGTGTGCCTGCGTGCCAGCCGGGCCAGGCAGTCCGTCAGTCCCGCTTCAGACCCTTGACGCTTTCCGCGACCGCGGCATATTCGAAGGCATCCGAGAAGAACCGGGTTTCATCCAGCCCGTGCTGCAGGAACAGGCGGTGCCCGGACTGCACCATCACCGGTGGTCCGCTCATGTAGACGTCGTGCCCGGACAGGTCGGGGTACCGTTCCACGACGGCGTCGGTCACGTAGCCGGTTATCCCGGTCCAGTCATCAGCGGGCTGCGGTTCCGACAACACCGGGGTATAGCGGAAGTTCGGGTATTGCCGCAGCCACTGCTGCGGCAGGCTGTCGAGGTAAAGGTCGCGCCGCGCACGCACGCCACGGAACAGGTGCAGCGGCTTGTCGAGCCCGGTCCGGAAGGCATGTTCCAGGATGCCCTTGAGGGGCGCAAAGCCCGTGCCGCCACCGATCAGGATGGCCGGGCGTGCCGATTCCTCGCGCAGGAAGAAGGTGCCAAGCGGTCCACGGATACGCCACATGGCCTTTTCCTTCATGCTGTGAAACACCTGGTCGGTGAACAGGCCGCCTTCCACGTAGCGAATGTGCAGCTCCACCAGTGTATCGTCGTGCGGTGCGTTGGCGATCGAGAAGGCGCGTGGTTCGTGTCCCTCGATGAGAACATCGATGTACTGGCCGGCCAGGAACTGCATGCGGTCGCTGGCCGGGAGTTTCAGGTAGATGCGGATGACATCGTGGGCGAGGTGTTCGAGTTTCTCCACGCGGCAGGGAAAGGTGCGGACCTCGATATCGCGCGCGGCATCGACCTCGCGCACGCGGATATCGAGATCGCAGGCCGGACGCGCCTGGCAGAACAGCGCCCGGTGCTCGGCACGGTCCTGTTCGCCCAGTGCCGGCGGCATGCCGTCGGGATATTCGACGCGCCCGCGCGTCACCGTGCCCATGCATGAACCACAGGCGCCGTTGCGGCAGCCGTATGGCAGAATAACGCCCTGGCGCAGTGCGGCGTCCAGTACGCTTTCCGAAGCCTCCACGGTAAAGCGGTGGCCGCTGGACTGGATGGTGACGGTATAGGGCATCGTGTTGCAGGAACCGGAAACGGTCGGGCATTGTCGCTGATTTGACATGGAAGATAAACCGGAAATCCCTGTGCTTATCGCGGGTTGTGGTTATATCGGCCGGCGCGTGGGCGCACGCCTGCGGGCACAATCGCGCGCGGTGACCGGACTGGTGCGCAGTGCCGCCAGCGCTGCGGAACTGCATACTGCCGGCATCGAACCGCTGCAGGCCGACCTCGACGTGGCAATACCCGTGCTCACCGCAAGGGAGGTCTTCTATTTTTCGCCGCCCCCGCCCGCAGGTGAGCGTGATCCGCGCATGCGGCGTTTCCTGGCGGCGCTGGCCACGCCACCACGCAGGATCGTCTATATCAGCACCAGCGCGGTGTACGGGGACTGTCACGGGGAGTGGATCGACGAAACCCGGGCGACCGTGCCGACCACGTCACGCGGGCAACGCCGCCTCGATGCCGAACGGCAGCTGGTGCGCTGGTGCAGCGAGCAGGGCAGTCAGTGGATCATCCTGCGTGTGCCGGGTATCTACGGACCGGGCAAGTTGCCGCTGGCGCGCCTGCAAAAGGGCCTGCCGGTGTTGCGCGAGGCGGAAGCGCCGTACACCAATCGTATTCATGCCGATGACCTGGTGAACATCTGCATGGCGGCCATGCAGTCCGTGCACCACAACACCGTCTACAACGTCAGCGACGGACAACCCGGCAACATGACCGACTACTTTTTCCGTGTCGCTGATGCCGCCGGCCTGCCGCGCCCGGCGGAGGTGTCGCGTGCCGGGGCGGATGCCGTGCTGAGCGCTGCCATGCTGTCGTTCCTGCAGGATTCACGGCGCATGAAGAACGGCAAATTGCTGAAAGAACTTGAAATCGTGCTGGCATACCCGGACCTGGACAGCGGGCTGGGCAGCTGCTTCGGGCGCTGATCTTGCGCGTCGGACAACATTTGGTACAGTTAGCAGGCAGAACAACTCACTATGGAACCTCTGATTCAATCGGAAATTCCCGTCACTGCGTTCCTCGCAATGACGAATTAATCAGAGATTCCCTGTAATAGCCGGGGGTTCAGGACGATGAAGAACATTCTCGCGGCCATCTTGCTGTTGCTCGGTCCTGTGCACGCGGCGCTGGCGATTACCGTGGCCGATCTGCCGGGGCAATTACAAACCTGTGTTGGCGATGCAAGCTGTTTCCTTGCGTTAAGTCCCGCGGCGGATTTCGGCAACATGCAGGCCTATTCCTATACCGATTCCGGTGGATACGGTTATGCGCTGCGCTACACGCTAACGCCACCATCCGGCCAACAGAGCAGTTACAGCGGTTTCACGCCATATACCGGTTCGGTCTGGCTGACTGTCTACAACAGCTATGACCTGGCAACGGATTCCGCACGTGTCACGGTGTATACGGATACAGTCAGCCCCACGCCTGCAAACCTGCTGATCGGTGACAGCAGTGGCCTGGACCTGAGCATTGACATGCAGAACGCGGCGTTGTTCTCTTCTTCCGGTTACCGGGAGGTCGGTCTTGATAATGATCTCAACTCCATTGACCAGGGCACGATGAGCCTGCTGGGTGACCAGGAGGTTACTGCATTGCTGCCCTGCCTCGCAGAAGGTTGTTATTCGCGTGCAACGCTCAACCTGCTCTACCTTTCATTTGGTGATAACGGTAGTGGTCGTGCAGTACTGTCCCTCAATCCGGCGGATACGCGGGCACTGCTGTATGAGCTGGAATCGTATGACCCTTACGGTTATGACCCGAATACAATGGATACCACGGGCACGCTCACGAAGCAGTCGTACTACATTGCCACGGTGCCGCTGCCGGCTGCCTGCGGGTTGTTGCTGTCCGGACTGGGATTGCTGGGCATGCGTTGCCGCAGGGTCAGCGGCTGAATTCCGCCACGACCGGTGCATGGTCGGACGGTCGCTCCAGCCGGCGCGGTTCCCTGTCGATGGTGCAGGCCGTGCAGGTGTTCGCCAGTGCGGCACTCGCCAGGATCAGGTCGATGCGCAGTCCCAGGTTGCGGCGAAACGCGGCGGCGCGGTAGTCCCACCAGCTGAAACTCCCCTCTTCCTGTTCGAAGCGGCGAAACACGTCACTGAGTCCAAGCCCGAGGATCTTCTGCAGCGCCGTGCGTTCCGGCGTGCTGCACAGGATGCGTTCGCGCCAGGCCTCCGGGTCGTGGACATCACGGTCTTCCGGCGCGATATTGAAGTCACCCAGCGTGACGAAGTGTGCATGTTCCTGCAGCTGGTCCGCGATGTAGTCCGCCACCTTGCCCAGCCAGTACAGCTTGTGATCGTACTTTGCGCTGCCGACCTCCTGTCCGTTGACGACGTACAGGTTGAGCACGCGCACGCCATCGATGGTGGCGCCGAGAATGCGCCGCTGCGGATCGTCGAGCCCGGGGATGTCGGTGATGACGTCAGCGGGCGGCCGCCTGCTGATGATGGCCACGCCGTTGTAGGTCTTCTGGCCGGAATACACCACTTCGTACCCGGCCGCGCGGATTTCCCCGGCCGGGAAATTCTCGTCGGTCAGCTTGGTCTCCTGCAGGCACAGCACGTCCGGTTCGGCCACGGTCAGCCAGTCGAGCACGTGCGGCAGGCGTACCTTGAGGGAGTTGACGTTCCAGGTGGCGATTTTCATAAGAATAATTCTCGCGCAAAGGCGCCAGGGAAAACAGCTGGAAGCGCCTGCAAGGCGCTCCTGCAACGGGACATTTTATGCTTTGTGGAATTCAGGCAGCCAGTCCACTATGGCGCAGCAGTGCGTCGATGGTGGGTTCGCGGCCGCGGAATTCCACGAACAGTTCCATCGGTTCACGCGAGCCGCCCTGCTCCAGCACACTGTGCAGGAAGCGCTCGCCGGTCTCGCGGTTGAAGATGCCGGTTTCCTCGAACGCGGAGAAGGCATCCGCGGACAGTACCTCGGCCCACTTGTAGCTGTAGTAGCCGGCCGCGTAACCACCGCCGAAGATGTGGGTGAAGCTGTTCTCGAAGCGGTTGAATTCCGGTGGCCGGACCACGGCCACCTCGTTGCGCACCGCCTCCAGGGTTTCGTGTACGCGCGCACCCCTGGCCGGATCGTAGTCGCGGTGCAGGCGGAAGTCGAACAATGCGAATTCGAGCTGGCGCAGCATCTGCATGGCGGACTGGAAATTGCGCGCCTGGTGCATGCGCTGGTACAGCTCATCCGGAAGTTTCCCGCCGCTGCGGTAGTGACCGGAGACCAGGTCCAGCGCCTCGCGCTCCCAGCACCAGTTCTCCATGAACTGGCTGGGCAGTTCGACCGCGTCCCAGGCCACGCCGCTGATGCCGGATACTCCCGCGTAATCGATCCGGGTCAGCATGTGATGCAGGCCATGACCGAACTCATGAAACAGCGTGATGACCTCGTCATGTGTGAACAGCGCCGGGTCGTCACCGATGGGTGGTGAGAAATTGCAGGTCAGGTAGGCCACCGGGGTCTGGACGCCGCCGGCCGTGCGTCGGCGGCTGATGCACTCGTCCATCCAGGCGCCGCCGCGCTTGTGCGGGCGCGCGTACAGGTCGAGGTAGAACTCGCCACGCAGGCTACCGCCGCGGTCATGGATGCGGAAGAAGCGGACATCACGGTGCCAGGTGTCGATGCCCTGCGCCGGTGTAACCTGCAGTCCGTACAGGCGTTCGACGATGGCGAACAGGCCGCCGAGTACACGGTCTTCCGGGAACCAGGGTTTCAGTTCTTCCTGGGAGATGCTGTATTTCTGCCGGCGCAGCTGCTCGGACCAGTACGGGATATCCCAGGCCTGCAGGTCGTTGCAGCCGTGCGTGGCGGCGAAAGCGCGCACTTCCTGCAACTCCCTTTCACCGGCCGCGCGGGTTCGTGCGGACAGGTCATTCAGAAACGCCATTACCTGGTCTGTGCTATGCGCCATCTTGGTCGCAAGTGACCGCTCCGCGTAGTTGCCGAAGCCAAGCAACCGGGCGGCTTCGTGGCGCAGTGCAAGGATCTGTTCCATGATCGTGTCGTTGCCGAACTGTCCGGCATTCGGGCCGAAGGCGGAGGCACGCGTAACATAGGCGGTATACAGTTCCTTGCGCAGATCACGATTTTCCGCGTAGATCATGACCGGGTAATAGGACGGGAATTCCAGGGTGAACACCCAGCCTTCGAGTTCGCGCTGCGTGGCGGTCTGCCTGGCCAGCGAGCGCGCGCTTTCGGGCAACCCGGCCAGCAGTGACTCATCCCGGATCTGTTTGTGCCAGGCAGTGGTTGCATCCAGCACGTTGTCGCTGTACTTCGAGGACAGCTCGGACAATTGCTGCATGATCGCCTTGAATCGTTCGCGCTGCTGTTGCGGCAGCTCGATACCGGACAGGCGGAAGTCGCGCAGGGCATTGTCCACGACCTTGCGCTGCGCGGTGTCCAGCCGCCGGTATTCCTCGCCTTCTGCAATCTGCCGCCAGGCACGGTACAGGCCCTCGTGCTGGCCGAGGTCGGTGCCGTACTCGCTGAGCAGCGGCAGGCACTCGTTGTAGGCCTTGCGCAGGTCCTCGCTGTTGACCACGGCATTCATGTGGCTGACCGGCGACCAGGCGCGGCTGATGCGGTCGTCCATCTCCTCCATGGGCGCGATCAGGTTGTCCCAGGTCCAGTGGTCCTGATTCGCCAGCAGCTGCTCCACCTGCGCCCGTCCTTCACCGAGCAACTGCTCGATGGCCGGTCTCACATGCCCGGGCCGGATTTCGGAAAAGCGTGGCAGACCGTTCTGGTTGAGTAGTGGATTCGACATGCAGTAACTTCCTCGCAACCGTTTATCCCGGCAACTTTAGCACGGGATCACTTGCCAGGGCATGTACCTTGCCTGTACTTTTGCCGTCCTGCCCGGACCCAACAACCCTGTAAAACGAGGTGCCATGTGACGATCCGTGTCTTTGAATCCATTCACCCGACCATCGCCGCGAGTGCCTACGTGGACGAGCGGGCCGTGGTGATCGGCCGCGTCACGCTGGCCGAGGATGTCTCGCTGTGGCCACAGGTCGTGGCGCGCGGTGACGTGAACTTCATCGAGATCGGTGCCCGCACCAACATCCAGGACGGCACCATCCTGCACGTCAGCCATGACAGCGAATTCGCACCGGGAGGGTTTCCACTGCGTATCGGTGCCGATATCACCGTCGGTCACCAGGCCATCCTGCACGGCTGCACGGTGGAGGACCGCTGCCTGATCGGCATGGCAGCAACCGTCATGGACGGCGCAATCGTGCGTTCCGGCGCCATCGTCGGTGCCGGCAGCCTGGTCCCGCCCGGCCACGAACTGGAAGGCGGCTACCTGTGGGTGGGTTCACCGGCGCGCCGGGTGCGTGAACTGCGCGCGCAGGAAATCGCCTTTCTCGATTATTCCGCGCAACATTACGTGGAACTGAAAAACCGGCACCTGGCCGGGGAATGACTACCATACAGCATGACCGGTACGTCCTAGTCGAACACTACCGTCCGGTTTTCGTAGACCAGGATATTGTGATGCAGGTGGTGCCATACGGCGCGGGCCAGCACCACCTTTTCCAGGTCGCGCCCCTTGCGGATCATGTCTTCGACCGAATCCTCATGCGTCACACGCACCACATCCTGTTCGATGATCGGCCCGGCATCCAGTTCGGCGGTCGCAAAATGGCTGGTCGCGCCGATGATCTTCACTCCCCTGTCATGCGCGGAGTGATAGGGCCGGGCACCGGGAAATGAGGGCAGGAAGGAATGATGGATATTAATGATTCGCTCAGGGTAGTTGTCGATAAATCCGTCACTCAGGACCTGCATGTAGCGCGCCAGTACGATGAAATCAATCCGGTACTGCCGCAGCAGTTCAAGCTGTTTGCGTTCCTGTTCCGCACGGTTCTCCCGGGTGACCGGCAGATGCACGCAATCGATACCCAGTCGCCCGGCCGCTGCCTGCATGCCGGTATGGTTGCTGATGATCAGGGGGATGTCGACTTTCCACTCGGCGGACTCATAGCGGGCCAGGATATCGTAGAAGCAGTGCAGCTGTTCTGACACAAACAGGGCCATGCGCGGTATTTCGTCTGAAAAGTGCAGCCGCCAGTGCATGGAAAAGCGGTTTGCCACCAGTGTTTCAAAGTACTCGCCGATCTTCCCGTCAGCAATGACAAAGTCCTGCAAATCCCATTCGATGCGCAGGAAGAATACCTTGTGCTCGGTATCCACGTGCTGGTCCAGATACAGGATATTGCCGCCGTTCTTGAATATGAACTCGGTGATTGATATCACAATCCCCTTCTGGTCCGGGCAATGAACCAGCAGAACTGCCGACTTCGAGGTTGCGTTGTCCACTTTGCTTTCCTAACTGTTTCTCAACGCCGCGATTACCGGTGCGGTATCCGGCATGACCTTGCGCCACAGGCGGAAGGATTCCGCGGCCTGTTCCACCAGCATGCCGAGTCCGTCCACGACCGTGCCGGCACCGTGCCGGGCGGCCCACTCCATGAACACGGTCGGCTCGTCGCCGTACATCATGTCGTAGCACAATCCGTCTGCCGTGATCACGCCGGGGTCGATGGCCGGCACCGCGCCCGACAGGCTGGCGGCCGTGGCGTTGATGATGACATCGAAGTCCTGTCCTGCCACGTCGGGCAGGCCGCAGCCCTCGGTGTGCCCGAGGGTGCAGAAGTGCCGTGCCAGGTCGAGGGCACGGTCGGCCGTGCGGTTGGCGATGACCAGCAAGGCGGGGTGTTCCTGCAACAACGGCTCGATCACACCCCGTGCGGCACCGCCGGCCCCGAGCAGCAGGATGCGCTTGCCCGGCAGCTGTACGCCGTGATTGTCGCGCAGGTCACGCAGCAGACCGATCCCGTCGGTGTTGTCGCCGAAATGCCGGCCGTCGGGAACCAGCACCAGTGTATTGACGGCACCGGCGTGCTCGGCGCGCGGGCTGCGGGTGTGTGACAGCCGCCAGGCGGCCTCCTTGAACGGCACGGTGATGTTCACGCCCTTGCCGCCCTGGTCGACGAATCCGGTCACCGCGGCCTCGAAACCGCCCGGTTCGACCAGGATGCGGGAGTACTCGATATCCTGGCCGGTCTGTTCCGCAAACAGGGCGTGTATGCGTGGTGACCGGCTGTGCGCTACCGGGTTGCCCAGCACGGCATAGCGGTCACGCATCGTTGCCGGTTATCCGGCCAGCCACTGTGCCGCAGTCTTGGCGTAGTAGCTCAGGATGGCGTCCGCGCCGGCGCGCTTGAAACACAGCAGCGCCTCCAGTACCACGGCACGCTCTTCCAGCCAGCCGTTCTGCGCGGCGGCCCTGAGCATGGCGTATTCGCCACTGACCTGGTAGGCGAAGGTCGGCACGCCGAACTCCTGTTTCACGCGCCGCACGATGTCGAGATACGGCAGGCCCGGTTTGACCATGACCATGTCCGCACCCTCGGCCAGGTCCAGCGCCACCTCGCGCAATGCCTCGTCCGAGTTGGCCGGGTCCATCTGGTAGGTGTACTTGTTGCCGGCACCCAGGTTGCCGGCCGAGCCGACGGCGTCGCGGAACGGCCCGTAGAAACTGGAGGCGTACTTTGCGGCATAGGCCAGGATGCGTGTGTTGCGGTGGCCGGCCTCCTCCAGTGCACGGCGCACGGCACCGATGCGTCCGTCCATCATGTCGGACGGGGCAACGATATCCGCCCCGGCCTCGGCGTGTGAAACCGCCTGGCGCACCAGCACCTCGACCGTCTCGTCGTTCATGACATACCCGCTGTCATCGATCAGGCCGTCCTGGCCGTGCGTGGTGAACGGGTCGAGTGCGACGTCGGTGATCACGCCCAGCTCCGGAAGCGTCTGCTTCAGTGCACGCACGGCGCGCTGCGCCAGCCCGTCCGGGTTGTAGGCCTCGCGTGCATCGAGGGTCTTTCTGGCGCCGGGCGTGACCGGGAACAGCGCCAGGGCGGGAATTCCAAGTTCATGAATTTCATGCGCTTCCTGAATCAGCTGGTCGATGCTGAGGCGCTCCACGCCGGGCATCGAGGCGACCGGTTCGCGCTGGCCCTTGCCTTCGAGCACAAACACCGGGTAGATCAGGTCGGCGCTGCCGAGCCGGTGCTCGCACATCAGCCGGCGCGAAAAGTCATCCCGGCGCATGCGTCGCAGGCGCGTGGAGGGATAGGGTCCGGAGGGTGTGTTCACGGTTTACTCCTGTGCGGTTACCCGGACAGTGTACCGTGCCTCGCTGCCAGAGGTCAGTCCCCTGGCGGTAGTGCGTGACTTTCGCGCCGGGGACCCGCCGTGTAAGCTCGCGGGATGACTGATGCGGCATCCACCCGGCACGTTCGCCACGTCCTGCTCGACGGCGGCCTGGCGGGTCTCGCCGACTGGTACGCCACGCCGATGGCGCCCCGTCAGGTGGATGTGCTGCTGCCTGTCGTGGAGCATGCGGTCCAGCAGCGGTTGCGTGCCGGCGCGTGCTGTTTCGAGGCCCGGCTGCTGGGCCTGATCTGCCGCTGGTGGCAGCAGCGGGAAGTCCAGACCACCTGCGAGGAATTGCGGCAAACCGCGGCGTCTCCCCACCAGCTCGCCCTGCTGCACCTGATCTACGGCCAGTTGCTGGCCAGCCGCAAACTGGAGCCGGCGATGGAGTGGCTCGCCAGCGGGTTCCGGTACGCTGCCGGTCTGGTGACGAGTGCGGAATATTTCCGGCTGCTGCGCCGTCACGAAGTGCTTGGCAGGCTGACGTTCGGTACCAGCCCGGCCGCGGCACAGGATCTGCCGGCGTTGCTGGCCGAGTCGGCCGTGATCGAGCGGTTGCAACGCGGCACCCGGGCAGGCTATACGCACGGGCACCTCGACACGCTGGGGTAGCCACGTGCTGGCCTGGTTCGTCCGCGGCTGCCGCGTGGTTGCCAACCAGCTGGCACCGGTCACCCTGCTGGGGGCGATTGCCGCCTACCTGCATCCGCCGCTGTTCCTGGTATTCAAAAGTACCTTCCTGTGGTTCTTCGCCGCCACCATGTTTGCCATGGGGTTGGTGCTCGATGTCGGGGAGCTGCGTACCACGCTGCGACAGCCGGGACGGGTGGCACTGGGCGTGCTGACCCAGTTTACGGTCATGCCGGCACTGGGTTTCCTGGTCGCCATGCTGGCGCCGCTGCCGGAGGCCGTCCGGCTGGGTTTCATCATCGTGGCCTGTGCGCCCGGCGCCATGGCCAGCAATGTGATGGTGTACCTGGCCGGCGGCCGGGTCGCCTACTCGGTCGCGTTGACCACGGTGGCTACCTTTCTCTCCCCGCTGGTGACGCCGCTGCTGGTGGAGTGGCTGGGTGGCGTGTTGCTGGACATCCCGTTCCGGCCGATGATGCAGACCATCCTCCTGACCGTGGTGTTGCCGTTGTGGCTCGGTATGTGGATGCAGCGTTTCCTGCGACAGCGCCACGACCTGACCCATGCAGTGGCGCCGGCCGTCGCGGCCATCGCCATCGTGATCATCTGCAGTTATGCCGTGGCCGCCAACCAGGCTCGTATCGCCCAGGTCGGCGCCTGGGTGGTCTCCCTGGTGATCCTGCTCAACGCGCTGGGTTATCTCTGCGGCTGGTATCTGGCACGGCTGTACGGGTTTGACACCGGGTACCGCTTCACGCTGGCCATCGAGATCGGGATGCAGAACGCGGGTCTCGGGGTGGCGCTTGCCCTGCAGCATTTTTCCCCCGAGGCCGCCCTGCCGGGTGCCCTGTTTGCCTGCTGGTGCATCCTCACCGCAGCCGGGGCAAGTTCCTGGCTGCGCAATCGAGGCGGGATTTTGCTGGACGGAAAAACAACCATATAAAACATGTAGTTACAGATAATTAACCACTAAAATCCGGTGGTTATTCTGCCTAAAGAAACTATTCCCGGCGTCGATACTCTCATCAAGAGCGCAGCGCAGATACACGCTGTGCAGCGGTCTTCAGCAAAGTTCCGGTTTTTTGTCAGTGCACAGGGTTTCAAGGCTCCTCCGACGCTGAAAAGCGTTTTCAACCCGCCGCAAGGCGGGTTTTTTTTCCCTGCTGAATCCCGATATCCGGATTCCGGGCCACTGCGCGGCAACTGTCCCATGTGTTGCTCCACCTCCTGCATTCCTGCCGTCGTGCGCTTTGACCGGGATGACTGGAACCTGTCTCCATAATCCCGCGCGAGGCGGCTTTTTCTTTCAGCTTGTCCGGAACGGGCAAGGTCTACCAGTGCAGCTGGCGCAGCCGGGAGACCTTCTTGTACTGGTGGGCGTCCATGCGGGTGAGGATGTTGTCGAGCACACTGACGGCGTCGCCGATGTAGGCACCCTTGTTCAGCATCACGCACTCGGCGCGCACACTCATGGCCGCGTCGGTAATTTCCGGGCGCGCGATGACGCCCTTGCGTGCCAGGGTATCGAGTACCTGGGTTGCCCAGACGACCGGCACGCGGGCGGCCTCGCAGATCCACAGGATCTCTTCCTGGATCTCCGCCATGCGGACGCTGCCGAGCTCGATCGCGAGATCGCCGCGCGCGATCATTACGCCCACGGGGTGCTGGCCCATGGTGCCCAGCAGCAGGTCTGGCAGGTTCTTCACTGCGGCCGCCGTTTCAATCTTCAGGACGATCGGCAGTGCCGTCCGGTTGCGTGCCACCAGCTCCTGGCGCAGGGTGTCGACGTCCGCGAGCTTGCGTACGAAGGAAAACCCGACCATGTCCGCGTTTGCACAGACGAAGTCGAGATCGGCAAGGTCCTTTTCCGTCAGTGCCGGCAGCGGCAACTCGGTATCCGGCAGGTTGATCCCCTTGCCGCCCTGGATGCGTGCGCCCCGGGGGCCGGCGTGACTGACCTGCAGCAGTACACCCTCCGGGCCGTTCTGCACGACGGTACAGCCCAGTTTGCCGTCGTCGATCCAGACGCTGTCGCCGGGCCGCAGCAGGTCGACGATCTCGGGGTGTGAGCAGCCGATCTGTGCCGGCCGCAGCGTGCCGGTTGGCAGCGTGGCGGCGGCCATGCCCGGCTGCCGGTCGCGGCGCAGCAGCAGGTGGTCGCCGCGAAACAGGCGGATGTTCTGCGGCTTGCCGGTAAATTCCCCGCAGCGGTAGGCATCACTGGTGATGAATGCACCGTCTTCGGACACGCCCTGCCAGCGCAATCCGGTGCCGGGCAGGACATAGGCGCTTGCCTCGCACTCGGCAAGCCAGGCCCCGTTTCCCGCCGGTTCCCTGATCTGCAGCACCCGGTACTTGTCGCGGGCATCCCTGAAATGCAGCGAGTGTCCGGTGCGCAACTGATCGAGCAGTGCCCGGTCCACCGGCAGGCACGGCAGCCCGTTCCCGGCAGCCGCCCTGTCAGCGCTCAGCAGGACCCGCGCGGGCTCGGTGATCTGTCCGTACACGTCGCGGCGGACCTGCAGGTGCAGCACGGCGGCTCCGGCCTGGATACTGCCGGTACGGATCTTGTGCCCGGCAAGGTCCATGAAGATGCGGACGGGTGTGCCGCTTTCGGCGGCGACCGTTTGCACGTTTTCGATCATGCGTTGCCACGCCGCGGAGTCGTCGTGGGCACAGTTGATGCGTGCGCAATCCATGCCGTTGGCGACCAGTTGCCGGATCAGTTCCGGTTGTGCGGCCGCCTCGGGCGGCAACGTGACCATGATGCGGGCATAGCGGTTGTGGTGGCGCGAACCGAACAGCAGTGCGGTATGCGATTCCAGCCGTTGTGCGCCGTTGTCCGCCTCGCTGGCGGCAACATCCGGGCCGGCGGCCTCGTCCAGCCGGTGGATGACGCGCGCCAGATTTACCCGTACCTGTGACTCACCCCGGCCGAGCGATGACAGGCCGGCACTGACCAGCCGCTGTTGCAGCGGCCTCAGGTCGTGACTGCGCAGTGACAGGTAGTCGGCCAGGTTGCGTGCATCGGATGAAAGGCCGTGCGGGTAGCGCGTACGGTAGGGTACCAGGCGGGCGTCCGATTGCCGGCAGACACTGGCATAGAGCGCGGTAAGCTCGCCCAGCAGGTCGTCCTCGCCGTCACCGCCGGGTGACAGTGCCTGCATGGTCATGGGTGGATTCCTCTGATATTTCGTGCCACTGGGGGAGTCTGGACCCGGACTGTTACAGTATTATGAAAGTCCCTTACCGTTACAGGGTGAACGGGATGCACGGGAAGACCGGGTTTTGCTGCACGGTATCCGTACCACCACCTGGCTGCGACCGGCAGAAGGTCCGGACCGGATGCAGGGCGATCAGGTCAGCGCGGTTACCGGGGTACGGCGGATTCCGCATCCCCCCGGAGGCAGCAGGGTTTCAGGTATGCAGCCAGTCGCGAGGCCTGAGAAAGACCTCATAGAGCTCGGCTTCCGCCGTGCCCGGTTCCGGGTGCCAGTTGTAGCGCCAGTTCACCTCCGGCGGCAGTGACATGAGGATGGCCTCGGTACGGCCGCCGGACTGCAGGCCGAACAGGGTGCCACGGTCGTACACCAGGTTGAACTCGACATAGCGGCCGCGCCGGTAGCGCTGGAAGTCCTTTTCGCGCTCACCGTACGCGGTATCCTTGCGGCGTTCCACGATCGGCAGGTACGCGGGCAGGTAGTGGCTGCCGATGCTCATCATGAGCGAGCAGGAATACTCAAAGCCCTTTTCATTGAGGTCGTCGAAAAACAGGCCACCGATTCCACGTGGTTCGTTGCGGTGCTTCAGGAAAAAATAGTCGTCGCACCACTGCTTGAAGCGCGTGTAGACATCCTCGCCGAACGGGGTGCACGCCTCATGCGCCAGCCGGTGCCAGTGCCGGGCATCCTCGATGAACCCGTAGTACGGCGTGAGGTCGAAACCGCCGCCGAACCACCACACCGGATCGGCGCCTTCCTTCTCGGCGATAAAGAAACGCACGTTGGCATGCGAGGTCGGAACGTACGGATTGCGTGGATGGATCACCAGCGATACACCCATGGCCTGAAAGGCGCGACCGGCCAGTTCCGGGCGGTTCGCCGTGGCTGACGGTGGCAGGCCCGGGCCGAACACGTGGGAAAAGTTGATGCCGGCCTTTTCGAAAACGTCGCCGCCTTCCATGACACGGGAGCGTCCGCCACCCCCCTCCTCGCGCTGCCAGCTGTCTTCGAGAAAGCGGCCCTTGCCGTCGACCTGCTCAAGCGCATTGCAGATCGTGTCCTGCAGTCCAAGCAGGTAACTCCTGACCTGGCTGATGTGCTGTTCGCCGATGCTGCTCATGTCTGTCGGTTCCGCTTGCAGGTGTCAAGAACCACGTTGATGGATTTCAGGTGGCACAACCGGTGCCGTGCGATCCGCCCGTGTGCGGAACAGTCAATGCTCAGCCGCGCAGTATCCTGCCACTGATGCCGTCACGGATCCGGCTGGGCGTGCGCGTTTTGCCGGTGTCGCCATGCAGGATGCAGTCGAGCTGTCCGTCGAACGCCTTGCGCACCATGAGTGCATTGCATGCCGGATTCCGGCCGTGCCGGTTGGCGCTGCTGGATACCAGCGGACCATCCCATTGCCTGCACAGCGCCTTCGCCAGCGGGTGGGTGGTAATCCGCACCGCCAGCGTATCATGCCTGCCGCGCAGCCAGGCCGGTACCTCCGGAAGGCAGGGCAACACCCAAGTCACGGGTGATCCGCCCGGCGTGGCGACCCGTTTGCGCAGGCCGGGATTCAGCGGCAGCAGCAGCGGTTCCAGCCGGCTGAAGTCGCTGGCAATCAGGACCAGGCCGTGCGTGATGCTTCTCCGCTTGAGCGCCAGCAGGTGCAGCACCGCGGCCGCATTGAACGGATCGCAGCTCAGGCCATAGACGGTTTCGGTCGGGCAGGCGATCACGCCGCCGTCCGAGAGCATGCGCAGTGCCTCGTGCAGCTGCCAGTTCATGCCGGTTCAGATCCGTTCAGGAGGCCTCCGATTCGCTGGCCGTGGCCTCTTCCCAGGGCTCGACGAACTTGCAGTCAGGCTGCGGACAGACGCGCTGGGTACCGGAACGCTTGGTGGTTTTCACCGTGGTGATCGGCCAGCTGCAGGCCGGGCACGGCAGCGCCAGCGGCTCGTTCCAGATCGCATAGTCACAGTCCGGGTAGCGGGCGCAGGAATAGAAGACCTTGCCACGCCGTGACTTGCGCTTGAGGATGGTGCCCTTGTGACACTGCGGACATTCCACACCGGTGTCCGCCGGTTTTTCCAGCGGCTCGATGTACTTGCAGTTCGGGTAGCTGCTGCAGCCGATGAACTTGCCGTACTTGCCGCTGCGGATGATCAGGTCAGACCCGCAGTCCGGGCACTTGCGGCCCTCGACGATCTCCGGCTCGTTGCTGCCGCGCTCGTCATCGATATTGCGCGTGTAGTCGCACTCCGGGTAGCCGCTGCAGCCGATGAAGCGACCGCGCCTGCCGAGCCGGATATTCAGGGGCTTGCCGCATTTCGGGCAGACCTCGTCGGTGGGCTCGGTGGTGACGTCCTCGCGCTTGATTTTTTCCTTTTCGGTAACCAGTGCCTTGAACGGTTCCCAGAATGCCTGCATCACCGGCACCCAGTCCTTCTCGCCGCGTGCCACGGCGTCCAGTTCATCTTCGAGCCTGGCGGTAAAGTCGTAGTCGACATAGCGCGTGAAATGCTCGGTCAGGAACTTGCTGACCACGCGGCCGACGTCGGTGGGATAGAAACGCTTGCTTTCCAGCACCACGTATTCGCGCGCCTGCAGGGTGGAGATGATGGTCGCGTAGGTCGACGGGCGGCCGATGCCGTATTCTTCCAGTGCCTTGACCAGGCTGGCTTCCGAGAAACGCGGTGGTGGCTCGGTGAAGTGCTGGTCGGCACGGATTTCCTTCAGCTTGCAGACATCACCCTTCTCCAGCGGGGGCAGCATCCTGTCCTCGCCATCCGCCTGCTTGTCGTCCACGCCCTCCTGGTAGACCGCCATGAAGCCGGGGTCCACCACCACCGAGCCGGTGGCGCGGAAGCGGTGATCCTTGCCACAGGCGAAATCGACACTCACCGTGTTGATGGTGGCGTGGATCATCTGGCAGGCGATGGTGCGCTTCCAGATCAGATCGTACAGCTTCAGCTGTTCGGCGTTGAGGTACTGCCTGATGTCTTCCGATGTGTTGCGAATGGAAGTCGGCCGGATGGCCTCGTGTGCTTCCTGTGCGTTCTTGGCCTTGGTCTTGAATACGCGCGCCTCTTTCGGCAGGGCGTGTTCACCATAGCGTTCCGGTATATAGGCACGGATCTCGTCGAGTGCATCCTGCGCCAGGTTCACCGAGTCGGTACGCATGTAGGTGATCAGGCCGACGGTATCGCCACCGATGTCCATGCCTTCGTAGAGCTGCTGGGCCACGCGCATGGTGCGGCTGGCGGTGAAGCCCAGCTTGCGCGAGGCCTCCTGCTGCAGCGTGGAGGTGGTGAACGGGGCGGCCGGATTGCGCCTGCGCTGTTTCTTCTCGACCTCGTCGACAACCAGTTTGCCGCCGGCCGCCTGCAGCAGTTCGTCGCGCGCCCGGTTGGCCGCCTTGCCGTTGTTGATGGTGAACTGCCTGAGTTTCTCACCATGCAGGTGGGTCAGGCGTGCAATGAATTCCTGGCCGTCCTTGCCGAGGTCACCCTCCAGCGTCCAGTATTCGCGCGGCTTGAAGTTCTCGATCTCGATCTCGCGTTCCACGATCATACGCAGTGCCGGGCTTTGCACGCGCCCGGCGGACAGACCGCGTCGTATTTTTTTCCACAGCAGCGGCGACAGGTTGAAACCGACCAGGTAGTCGAGTGCGCGGCGTGCCTGCTGGGCGTTCACCAGCTCGGTGGAAAGGTCGCGCGCATGCTCGATGGCCTCGTTCACGGCGCGTTTGGTGATCTCGTTGAATACGACACGATGCACTTCCTTGTCCTTGAGCGCATTGCGTTGCGTAAGCAGTTCACACAGGTGCCAGGAGATGGCCTCGCCTTCACGGTCCGGGTCAGTGGCCAGGTACAGGGCATCCGACTTTTTCATCGCCTTGATGATGCTGTCGACGTGTTTCGAGTTGCGCTCGATGAGCTGGTACTTCATGGCGAAGTCGTGTTCGGTGTCGACCGCACCTTCCTTCGGGACCAGGTCGCGGACATGACCGTAGGAGGCCATGACTTCAAATCCCTTGCCGAGGTACTTCTTGATGGTCTTGCACTTGGCCGGTGATTCGACGATGACGAGGTTCTTGCTCATTGCAATCGGTGGTCGGTGGCCTGGCAGCTGGCCACGGCTCGGGTTTGATTTTCAGTGCAGGTTGTGTGGCGCGCTTTCGAATACCAGGTCTTCGACCCAGGCGTAGGCTTCCTGCTTGCCGGGCTGGTTGAACAGCACCATCAGGATGACCCACTTCAACTGGTCCAGGTCGAAGTCCTCGGTATCCAGCGCCATGGCGCGGTCGATGGCAAGTTCCCGGGACTCCGGGCTCAGTACACCCATCTGCTCCAGGAACAGCAGAAAGCCGCGGCACTCGGTGTCCAGCCGGTCGAGTTCCGCTCCGGCGTAGTGCCGGATGGAATGCTCGGCCTGGACCGACGGCCGGCACTGGTCGTCCATGAGACCATCCATCCAGGTAAAGGCACGGTCGATTTCGCGGGTGGGGAAGCCGGCCTGGCTGAGCTCCTGCTGGACGATCTCGCGGTCCGGCGCGGGCGTACTGTCGTCATCCATATAATAGTTTTCGAACAGGTACATCAATACGTCGAAGACGTTCTCTTTCATTTAAAGCCCTTCTATTTCAGCCGGTTATAATGTCCGCCGGGACTGGAGGCAACGTAGCCGGCCAGTTCGAGTTGCAGCAGCATGGAGGAAACTTCCGCCGGCGTCAATCCACTTCTGTCGACCAGCCGATCGACAGGAATGTCCTCAAATCCCATAAATTCAAGAAGTTGCAGGTATTCCTCGGCCGGTTGCCAGGACGCCTCGGTGTAGGCGTCCGCCCGGGGCCGGGTCTGTGTGCAGCTGGCGGCAAGCGGCCCCAGTTCGTCGATGATGTCCTGGGCGGTCTCCACCAGCTTGGCGCCCTGCCGGATGAGGGCGTGGCAGCCGCGGGCCAGGGTGTTATGGATGGAGCCCGGGATGGCAAATACCTCGCGGCCCTGTTCCGTGGCGAGCCGGGCGCTGATCAGTGAGCCGGAGCGCAGGGCGGCCTCCACCACCAGTGTGCCCAGACTGAGTCCGCTGATGATGCGGTTTCGCCGCGGAAAGTTTTCCGCCAGGGGCGGGGTGCCGACCGGGAATTCCGAAACCAGCGCACCCTGTTCGGCAATCCGCCTGGCCAGTGAGCGGTTGGCGGCAGGATAGACCCGGTCCAGGCCGGTTCCCATCACGGCGATGGTCGGGCCGTCCGCGTCCAGTGCGCCCTGGTGGCTGGCGGTATCGATGCCCAGCGCCAGTCCGCTGGTGATGACCAGACCGGCAGCGGACAGGTGGCGGGCGAAGTCGGTGGCGGTCCCGCGTCCGGAGGGTGTCGGGTTGCGGCTGCCCACCATGGCAAGCTGGGGTACCGTCAGCAGGGCCGGGTCGCCGTGTACGTAGAGCAGGGGCGGCGCATCGGGTAATTGGGACAGCAGGACGGGATAGTCCGGATCCGTACAGGGGATGAGGTGATTGCCGGGTTGTCCGAGCCATTCCAGGTCCCGGTCCAGGGTGGCCTGGTCCGGGTGGCGCAGCGCATGGATGTCCTGCTGTGACAGCCCCAGCTGGCGCAGCGTCCCGGTGTCGGCGGCCAGCACGGCGGCGGGATCGCCAAGGTGGCGCAGTAACCGGTGAAAGGAGACGACACCAATGCCGTCAGCGTGGTACAGGACCAGCCATTGCTCGAGGGAGCCGGGTGCGTGCGTTGCCATGTTCCGGCAACTATAACGCAACCGCGGCCGGTGGTTTGTCGGCGTTATGCCGGCACCGGCCGCAGTGGTGTCTTACGGTGTGTCAGGGTGTGCGGACGTAATCGTTGACGTGAATCGCGCGTGTCGCGGACATGATCAGGCCGTAACTGACCTTCTCGAAGGTCTTGAATACCATGACGATGCCGGCCTCTTCATCGGGCAGCCGGACCTTGTCGCCGGACTTGCCGCTGACCGTGTCACGAACCACCTTGCCGTGCTGGAAGACGCGCAGGACACTGCCGACCTCCATGCCGTTCCGTTCGCCGAGATCCAGTGCAACCACGTTGAACTGGCCGATCTCGGTCACGCCGTCGACGACCGATATGATGTGGCCATCCGAGCCGGGTGGCGCGGCGTGCGGCTGGAAGTGGGTCTGGACCTCGCTGCGGTCGGTCGGGCGCAACCGGTCGCCGATGCGGGCCTCGCGCGCGGTCTTGAGCAGTTTGATTGTGGCGGGGTCGCCGTAATGCTGGACCGGACCGGTACCGACGTACAGGGCCTCGTAGCCCAGCACTTCCCCGGTGTCCGGGTTGACCAGCGGGCCGCCGGGCTCGTAGACATCGTACAGGGCGTAGTCACGGTTGTTGATACCGCGGACGTAGACCCGGTCACCGGCGCCGGTAACCACGTGTTCATCCGCGCTCTCGACGATATAGGGGGCATCATCCAGTTCGCCTTTCTGTACCACGATGGCGCGCGTGAGGAATTGCTTGATGGCGTCCACGGGAATGGTGGGTATGGCGTTCTCGAGGCTTTCCGTTCGCACCTGTGGTGACAGGTGGACGGTGCCGTCATCGGCACGCCGGATCTGCGGCTTGCCGTCCACGTACACCAGGTTGAGTGTGTCACCCGGGTAGATCAGGTGCGGATTGGCCACTTGCGGGTTGACGTACCAGACCTCGGGCCACAGCCAGGGATCGCGCAGGAATCGGGCGGATATGTCCCACAGGGTGTCGCCCTTGACGACCGTGTAGCTATCCGGGTGATTTGGGTTGAGCACCACGTCGGCTGCGAACAGCACGCCGGTCAGCAGGGCTGCGCAGACCACGGTGAGCAATTTCTTGATTGACATAGGCGTCCCTTGATGTCGAGTTACAATGGGTTATTCCGGTATCCGGTACCAGCGCAAACTGTAGACGGGCGGCAGCAAGTCAGCGGCGAGTCTAGCTGAAAATCCACATGGAACAAAACCTTTTGAGGATTCCCGGGAATTGCCACCGGCGCTCTTTTCATACAGTATATTGGATACATATCTCCTGAATCGTGACGGCAATCACATGACTACCCTCAATATTCTGCACTTCCCCGACCCGCGGCTGCGCAACGTTGCCAAGCCGGTGAAACGGGTGGATGACGCGATTCGTCAGCTGGCCGAAGACATGCTGGAAACCATGTATGCGGCGCCTGGTATCGGCCTTGCCGCCACGCAGGTCAATGTCGATAAACGCATCGTCGTGATCGATATATCGGAAGAAAAGAACCAGCCTTTATGCCTGATTAACCCGGAGATCCTGGAACTGGACGGAGTCGAGGAAATGGAAGAGGGCTGCCTGTCCGTGCCGGGCTTCTACGAACGGGTGCAGCGGGCCGAACGGGTGCGTATCCGGGCGCTGGACCGTGAGGGCCAGTCATTCGAACTGGAGACAGACGGGCTGCTGGCGGTCTGCATCCAGCACGAGATCGATCACCTCGACGGAAAGCTGTTCGTGGACTACCTCTCCCAGCTCAAGCGTACCCGGATCCGGAAAAAACTCGAAAAAGAGCAGCGCCAGGGTCCGGAAGACCCGGATGCCGACATCAGCAAGCGCGTCATCTGACCGCTGATGTGGCCGGTACGGGTGCATGGCCGGCCAGGCGCGGGTTGCCGCATGCAGGCCCCGCCGCGCAGCAGCCGGGTCCTGATCCGGTGAGAATCGTATTCGCCGGCACCCCGGAGTTTGCCGTTCCGCCGCTGCAGGCCCTGTTGCAGGGCGGGCATGACCCGGTTGCCGTGTATACCCAGCCGGACCGCCCCGCCGGGCGCGGCCGGCGGACGTCCGCCGGCCCGGTCAAGCAGCTTGCACTGCAGCACAACCTGCCCGTACACCAGCCGCTCACGCTGAAAACCGCCGAGGCGCAGGCCGAACTGGCCGCCCTGCGACCGGAGCTGCTGGTTGTCGTTGCCTACGGCCTGATATTGCCGGAGGAAATCCTCTCGATCCCGCGCCTGGGCTGTATCAATATCCACGCCTCCCTGTTGCCGCGCTGGCGCGGTGCGGCGCCGATCCAGCGCGCCATCATGGCCGGTGATATCGAGACCGGTGTATGCCTGATGCAGATGGAGGCAGGACTGGATACCGGCCCGGTGCTGGCCCGTGTGCGCACTGCAATCGGTGATACGGAAACCGGCAGTCAGCTGCATGACCGGCTGGCGCAGCTGGGGGCGCAATTACTGTCGGACAACCTGGATGCCGTGCTGCGACAGCAACTGGCCGCACGGCCGCAGGACGCTGCGCTGGCAACCTATGCACACAAGCTCGACAAGCGCGAAGCAGTGCTGGACTGGCGACAGGATGCGCCGGCACTGGCACGCAAGGTCCGCGCCTTCAATGCCTGGCCGGTGGCGGAAACCCGCTATGCGGGCAGGCAGCTGCGCATCTGGATGGCGTGCGCACGGAATGTGGACAGCGGGCAACCACCCGGAACGGTGTTGTCCGGCACGCGTGCGGGTGTGGATGTGGCCTGTGGTTCCGGTGTGCTGCGGCTGCAGCAGCTGCAATTGCCTGGTGGGCGTGCGATGGCGGCGGTGGACTTCATCAATGCCCACGCACTGGCAGGCAAACGGCTTGGTGAGGCCTGATCCTCCGGTGATCCCGCGCATGCTGTCTGATCCACGTGCGCTGGCCGCCAGCGTGGTCGCGCAGGTGCTCGATGGACATTCGCTGTCCGAGGTGCTGCCGCCGGCGCAGGCCGGGTGTGCGGACGACCGGGACGCCGCCCTGGTGCAGGAACTGGTGTTTGGTACGGTGCGCTGGTTTATCCGCCTGGATGCGTTGCTCGTGCAATTGCTGCGCAAGCCCTTGAAGGCGCGTGATGCCGACCTGCGCTGCCTGCTGCTGGTCGGCCTCTACCAGCTGGACCGGCTTGCACTGCCGGAGCGTGTTGCGGTCCATGAAACGGTGCAGGCGGTACGTGCCCTGGGCAAGGACTGGGCCAGCGGGCTGGCCAACGCAGTGTTGCGCGGCTTTCAGCGCCGTCGCAGTGAACTGGCGCAGGCCGTCACGACCAGTCCGGGGCTGCGCCACGCGTATCCGGACTGGCTGGCGGAGCTGCTGCAGGCGGACTGGCCGGACCGGTATGAACAGATCCTGGAAGCCGGCAACCAGCGGCCGCCACTTGCCCTGCGGGTCAATCGACGCAGGATGACGCGTTGCGAGTATCTCGACCTGCTGCAGCTGCAGGGGATCGGTGCGGTACCCGTCCCGGGCACCGGGGAAGGTATCCGTCTGGACACCCCGCTGGCGGTTGCACGCCTGCCGGGATTTTTCGCCGGGGACGTGTCGGTGCAGGATGGTGCCGCGCAACTGGCCGCGGGACTGCTCGACGTGCATTCCGGCATGCGGGTGCTCGATGCCTGTGCGGCGCCGGGCGGCAAGACGGCACACCTGCTGGAACGCTACCCGGATCTTGCACTGACCGCGCTGGATATCGATGCGCAGCGCTTGCTGCGGGTACGGGAAAACCTGGACCGGCTCGGCCTGGAGGCCGGCCTGCAGGTTGCCGATGCCGGCCAGCCCGGGCAGTGGTGGGACGGCCGGACGTTCGACCGTATCCTGCTGGATGCGCCCTGTACCGGAACCGGAGTGATACGGCGACATCCCGACATCAAGTTGCTGCGTCGGGCGACGGATATCGCTGCACTGGTGCAACGTCAGGCGGAACTGCTAAATGCATTGTGGCCCTTGCTGTCGCCAGGCGGTATGCTGCTATATTGCACGTGCTCGGTACTCAAGGCGGAAAACAGCCGGCAGATAACGGGCTTTCTCGGGACACACACCGATGCCGCCGAGAGTCCGGTCACTTCAGGCCCGACCGGTGGCAATGAGACTGGCAGGCAGATAATGCCGGGCGAAAACGGGATGGACGGGTTTTACTACGCATGCTTACACAAGGCCGTCTAGCCGGGAATTCATATGCTCCTGCGTCGGGCGGCACGATCCTGTGGCGCTGGCTTGCCCTGTTGTTGTCCCTGCTATGCGCCATGGCGGCGTATGCCGATGATGCCGGCAAATTCTCCGTGCTCGATGCGCACAGCCGCTCGATCGGCGGTGTGCAGCTGCTGGACGCCCGCTTTGCCATCCGGCTCAGTCACGGTGCCAGCGAGGCACTCGATAACGGTGTGCCGCTGACCTTCGAGTTCCAGGTACAGCTGGTCAAGCAGCACAAGTGGCTGTGGGACGTGGTCGAGACCGAACATGTCGTGGTCCGTCAGCTGCAGTATCACGCCCTCAGCCGCAGCTACCTGGTCCGGACCACGGGCGGTACCGGCACCCAGGGAAGCTACAGCCAGCTGCAGGATGCACTGACGGCGGTCGGCAGTATCGACAGGTTGCTGGTCACCAGTCAGCCGCTGGAGGCCGGTCTCAAATACTACATCCGCCTGCGCGGCAGCCTGGACATCGAGGAACTGCCCACCCCGGTTCGCCTGCTCGCCTATGTGTCCTCTGACTGGGATATGGACAGCGAGTGGTACACATGGCCGATCGACCGGTAAAGCGTATCGGGTTTGGCATGTTGCCCATGCTGGGGCTGTTCGCGCTCCTGCTCGTTTCGCTCTCGTTCATGAGCGATGCCACCCACAACTCGGACCGTTTCGGCGAGATGTATTCCATCCTGCTGGTGGTCAATGCGGCCGGACTGCTGGTACTCGGCGTCCTGGTGGTGGTGAACATCATCCGGCTGATCCGGCAACAGCGTCTCAAGGTACCCGGCGCGCGCATGACCAGTCGCCTGGTCGTCATGTTCGTGATCCTGTCGGTGGTGCCGGTCTCGGTGGTCTACTATTTCTCGCTGCAGTTCCTGCAACGCGGTATCGACAGCTGGTTCGATGTGCGTATCGAGCAGGGACTCAATGACGCACTGGAGCTCAGCCGTGCCGCGCTCGATGTACGTCTGCGCGACGTACTGCAGCTGACGGTGCGCATGGCGGACGAGCTTTCGGATGCCGAACCGGCGACCCTGTCACTGACGCTGTACGACCTGCGCGTGCGCAGCGGGGCGGCCGAGCTGACCCTGATCGGCAGTGACGGGCGTATCGTCGCATCCAGCAGTTCGGAGGTTTCGAAGCTGATACCCACCCAGCCGCCCAGCGAAATCCTGCTGCTGTTGCAGAACCGCCGCCATTATATCGGACTGGACCCGGTCGGAGACGCCGGTCTGTTTGCGCGGGCGCTGGTGCCGGTGCTGTCGGCCCGGGCCGATGGCGAGGTCTATACCCTGCAGGCATTATTCGAGGTATCGGAGCGCTTCAGCACGCTGGCGGACAGCGTGCAGGAATCCTTCACCCACTACCGTGAACTCAAATACCTGCGTACCCCGCTCAAGTTCAGCTATACGCTGACCCTGTCGATCGTGCTGGTGCTGAGCCTGCTGGCGGCGATCTGGGCCGCCTTTCACTCGGCACGTCGCCTGGTAGCGCCGGTGCGCGACCTGGCTGAGGCCACCCACGCCGTCGCCGAGGGTGATTACAGCAAGCGCCTGTCGGTTGCCAGTGACGATGAACTCGGTTTCCTGGTGCGTTCCTTCAATGACATGACGCGGCGTCTGGCCAAGTCGCGTGAACAGGCGAATCGCGGGCAGCGGCTGATCGAAGGGCAGCGCGCCTACCTGGAGGCGGTGCTGGCCACGCTGTCCTCCGGCGTGATCAGCCTGGGCATGGACGGTGTCATTCGCGCGGTCAACCGTACCGCCACGCAATGCCTGGGTATCGAGATCAAGGACTATCTGGGCAAGGACATCGGCACGGTTGCCGCTGATCATGCCTTTCTGGAGCCGTTCGTCGAGGCCGTCAGCCGGCATCGCGTGAGCAACAGCCAGTCGTGGCAGGAAGAGGTCGCGTTGTTCGGTGAGCACGGGCGACAGGTGCTGATCTGCCGCGGGGCGCAGCTGCATAGTTCCGGCCGGCGTGGCGGCGGCATGGTGATCGTGATCGATGACGTGACGGTCCTGCTGCAGGCACAGCGCAATGCCGCCTGGGGTGAGGTCGCGCGCCGCCTGGCACACGAAATCAAGAACCCGCTGACACCGATACAGCTCTCTGCCGAGCGCCTGCGCCGGCGTTACCTGAACGTCATGCCGGCGGAAGACGCCGAAATCCTGGACCGGTCGACGCGTACCATCGTGAACCAGGTCGAGGCCATGAAGAAAATGGTCAATGCCTTCAGTGAGTATGCGCGTGTACCGCAGATCAGCCTGGAACCCATGGATCTGCATCAGTTGATCCAGGAGGTGCTGGACCTGTACCGCAGCAACGACCCGTCGGTGGAACTGGTAGAGCACCTGGAGGCAAGGCAGTCCGTGATCGACGGCGATGCGGGGCGATTGCGCCAGTTATTGCATAACCTGCTGAAAAATTCTCTCGAGGCCTGCAGGGACACGGAGCATGTACGCATTGTCGTGGCCACGCGCAACGAGGATGGTTCCGGTCACGAACACGTGGTATTGACCATTACCGATAATGGTCCCGGTTTTGCGCCCGGCATCATGGAAGACCTGTTTGAGCCCTACGTTTCCACAAAGCCGCGCGGCAGCGGTCTCGGTCTGGCCATTGTCAAGAAGATTGTCGAGGAACACTCGGGCACCATCGGTGCGGATACGCTTGAGTCCGGTGGCGCGCAGATCACGATACGGTGGCTGCAGTCCACGGGCCATCCGGTGCGCGGCCCAGGCAGCGCGAAGATTACGGAACCGGCCGCCGGTAGTGGGCTATAATCACTCCCCCGGAACCGGCGTGCAGGATATCTGCCCCGGCAGGCAGGTACACGTACACAATGGTACGGAACAGCACGAATGGCAGGCCGACACATTCTGGTAGTAGACGACGAGCCCGATATCCGCAACCTGGTGCGTGATATCCTGGAGGACGAAGGCTATTCGGTCACCACCGCCGAGAGCGGTGACGCGGCACGCGAGGCTCGTCGCGCCCGGCGCCCCGACCTGATCCTGCTGGATATCTGGATGGAAGACATCGACGGCATCTCGCTGCTGCGGGAATGGTCGGAGAGCGGCGACCTGCCGTGCCCGGTGGTCATGATGTCCGGTCATGGCACGGTGGAGACCGCCGTCGAGGCTACCCGGCTCGGGGCCTATGATTTCATCGAAAAGCCGATTTCACTGGCCAAGCTGCTGATTACGATAGAACGGGCTTTCGAAAGTGACCGCCTGCAGCGCGAGAATACCGACCTGCGCGAGTTCGCCAAGCCGGTCATCGAGCCGGTGGGCAGGACCACGATCATGAACCAGCTGCGCAGCCAGGCGCGCAAGATCGCGCAGCATCCCGGCAGCGTGCTGATCAGCGGCGAATCCGGGTCAGGCATGCGCACGTTCGCACGCTATATCCATGACCAGAGCCCGCGCCGCAGTGGCCCGTTTGTGGAAATCGCCGTCGGTTCCATATCGGAACAGAATTCCGCCGAGGAGCTGTTCGGACACGAGGACGGCAACCGCGTGCATTACGGCCGCCTCGAACAGGCCAACGGCGGGACGCTCTGCATCGGCGACGTCGCTGACATGGACCTGCAGACCCAGGGGCGCCTGCTGAGTGTGCTGCAGACCCATACCTTCAGGCGCATCGGTGGCAGCGGGGACGTGGATGTCGACGTGCGGATGATCGCGACCACCCACCGCAACCTGGAAGAGGAAGTGGCGGCCGGCAGGTTCCGCGAGGATCTTTTTTATCATCTCAATGTCCTGCCGATGCGAATCCCGCCGTTGCGCGAGCACGAGGACGACGTGCACGAGCTGCTGAATTTCTATATCGATTACATGGTCAGCAACGAGCGGCTCCCCTACCGCCATTTCAGCGTTGCAGCACAGAATCGCCTGCGCAGTTACGCCTGGCCGGGCAATATCCGCGAGTTGAAGAACCTGGTGCAGCGCCTGCTCATCATGGGTTCCGGTGACGAAATCGGTGTGGAAGAGATCGATCACGCCATCAGTGCACAGCAGGCCGTTCCGGAAGGCAGGTCTGCGCCCGCCCTTGCCTATGACATGCCGTTGCGGGAAGCGCGCGAGCAGTTCGAATACGATTACCTGGTACACCAGCTGGAGGCGGCCGGAGGCAGTATCGGCAAGCTGTCCAAACGGGTCGGCATGGAGCGCACACACCTGTACCGGAAGTTGCGCGCGCTTGGCATCGACCACAAGAAAATCACCGAGTAGACGGGCAGCCTGAACTGCCAGCCACGCCCGGCCCCGGAATGTTACTCCAGTGAAAATCGTCATCCTTGGTGCTGGTCAGGTGGGTGCGTCGGTCGCGGGCAATCTGGCGAGCGAGGCCAACGATATTACCGTGATTGATGACAATGCGGCCGTACTGCATGACCTGCAGGACCGGCTCGACATCCGGACGATTGTCGGACATGCATCACACCCGGAGACCCTGATGCAGGCCGGCGCAGACGATGCGGACATGATCATCGCCGTTACCCGCAGTGATGAAACCAACATGATCGCCTGCCAGATCGCGTACACGCTGTTTCGCACGCCCACCAAGATTGCGCGGGTACGCTCCGTGGAGTACCTCAAGCACAATCGCCTGTTTGCACAGGCGGCGCTGCCGGTCGATGTGATCATCAGTCCCGAGCAGCTGGTTACGGATTACATCGAGCGCCTGATCGAGTACCCGGGTGCGCTGCAGGTGCTCGATTTCGCCGACGGGCGCGTGCAGCTGGTGGCGGTGCGTGCGCTGCGCGGAGGGCCGCTGGTCGGTCACGAGTTGCGGGACATCAGGCAGCACATGCCGGGTGTCGATGCGCGTGTCGCCGCGATCTTCCGCCGCGGCCGGGCGATCTCGCCGGAAGGTAACACCGTCGTCGAAACGGACGATGAGGTGTTCTTCCTGGCGGCGCGCAAGCATATCCACACCATGATCAGCGAGCTGCGCAAGCGGGACAATCCGGTCAGGCGCATCATGATTGCCGGCGGCGGGAATATCGGCATACGCCTGGCAGCGGCGCTGGAAGGGCGTTACCGGGTCACCATCATCGAGCACAATTCCACACGCATCAAGCTGCTGTCCGAGCAGCTGAAACACGCCACCGTGCAGCAGGGCGATGCGGCCGACGAGGATCTGCTGCGGGATGAAGGCATCGAGAATACCGATGTTTTCTGTGCACTGACCAATGACGAGGAGGCGAACATCCTGTCAGCCATGCTGGCCAAGCGGCTCGGTGCCAGCAAGGTGATGTCGCTGATCAATCGTGCGTCATACGTAAACCTGGTCCAGAGTGACGCGATTGATGTAGCCATCTCACCCCAGCAGGCAACGATCGGAAGCCTGCTGACACACGTCAGGCGTGGTGATGTGGTCATGGTGCATTCCCTGCGCAAGGGCGCGGCTGAGGCGATCGAGGCGGTGGCCCACGGCAATCATACCAGTTCCCGGGTGGTCGGCCGGCCGATCGGCGAAATCAGGCTCCCTGCAGGGACCATGATCGGTGCCGTCGTGCGCGGTGAGGAGGTGATCATTGCGCATCATGATACGGTGATCGAGACCGATGACCACGTCATTCTGTTCCTGTCCGACAAGAAATCCATTGCGCAGGTGGAGAAACTGTTCCAGGTCGGCGTATCCTTTTTTTGAGGGGTACAGGCAGGTAGCCGTGGCCGTCGATTGCGGTCCGGGTGCGTTGGCCGCCGCGGGCGGGTGCCGGTCCTGATGACGCACACCATTCCCGTGTAGCGGAGGTGCCCATTGCCATGAGTATGATTACCAGGCTGCAGGCCATGCTGGATTCCGGTCAGGACAATGCGCTGCTGCGCTTTACCCTGGGCGGACAGTTACTGAAGGAAGGTGAGCTGGACAGTGCAATCGCGCACCTGAAGGTCGCGGTCCGGCATGACCCCGGATATTCGGCGGCGTGGAAAATGCTCGGCAAGGCATTGCAGGAAAGCGGCGATCACGCCGCCGCGCGGGATGTGTACCTGCAGGGAATCGAGGCGGCGCACCACAACGGCGATGTGCAGGCGGCGAAGGAAATGCAGGTATTCCTGCGGCGTGCCGAGCGGGCGCTGGCGGAAGGTGATGACGGGAGCGGCACATGAACGCTCAGCGATACAGTGAGATTTCTCCCTCGGGGCGGGTACGGAAGCGCTTGTAGCCCCACTGGTACTGGGACGGGCATTCCCGGATGCAGCTTTCCACGGCGCGATTGATGCCGGCGGCCGAGGTCTCCAGGTCCGCGTCATGGGCCTCGGGTGGCGGACTCCGGAAATGCAGTGCATAACCGCGTCCCCAGGACAGCCGTTCGCACCAGACGAATATGATCGGTGCCCCACTCCGTGCGGTGAGGCGCGACAGGAACACCATGGTATTGGCGGCGATACCGAAAAAGGGCGCAAACACCCCGGTACCCGCCTGGGGTTCCTGATCCGGCAGCATCGCCACGCTGCCGCCCGCTTCCAGTGTCCTGAACAGTGTCCGTACCCCGCGGGCATTGGCCGGAACATAGCTGCCCCCGGCCCGGCTGCGTGCCCGGTTCACCAGTGTCTCGAGTCCCTGCAAGCGCAATGGACGGTACAGGCAGGTGATATTGAATCGTGCGGCGCAGTACAGGCCGGCGGCTTCCCAGGCGCCGAGGTGTGGTGTGGCCAGGATTACACCCTGACCCGCTGTGATGGCGTTTTCAACGAGTTCGAGGCCGTCGACACGACGGATCAGGCGCAGGATCGAGGACGCGGGCCGTAACCACAGGGCACCGGTTTCCAGGACGGTCTTCCCGGTTTCACGCAGGCACTTCCGCACCAGGCGCCGTTGCCGTGCCGGGGTGTATTCAGGCAGGCACAGTGCGACGTTTTTCCTGGTGATCTCCCGGATGGCGCCCGGGATCAGCCACAGTCCGAGACCGAGCAGGTTACCGAGCCCGTGAATGACGGGGAGCGGTAGTGCCGCGCAGAAATAAAGCAATGCCTTGATCGCAATACTTTTCATGTTAAATATGACATAAAACCCACTCTGTATTAAAATCCTGCATAAATGAATAACACTTTCTACACTTTATTGAAAAATCATGAAATGTGTATAAATATTATCTTTATATGCAAGTAAATAACTTGAAAGTAGATAAAAAATACAGTTATGTGTAATTAATCGAGGTAGTGTGGTAAATAAAATGCGTTTGGCGCCTCGCTGTCAGGTTGGTCCAGTCATCCCCGCTTGCCATGGCCGACATGATTTCATGCCTTAGCCTCGGTTGCCAATGGCGTAGTATGTCCCAATTTTCTCAAGTATTTGCCTCGACGTGACGTTGGTCGGAGAATGGGCCGCAGGGAACCGGTCGGCCGGACAACTGGAGCAGGATGATGACGAAGCAGGTGCAGACGGTTTCTCCCCCCGAGGCATGGGAACTTGTCAAGAAAGATCAAAGGGCTGTATTGATTGACGTACGATCCAGCATGGAATTCCTGTTTGTCGGTCATCCGGCCGGCAGTATCCATGTGCCGTGGATCGATGCGCCGGAGTGGACCGTGAATCCCCACTTCGTCACCGAAGTCCGCAAGGTCATGCTCGGCGGTATCGGCGTGGAAGGCGGTGACAAGGACGCCCCGGTAGTGCTCATTTGCCGCAGTGGCAAACGCTCACTCGAAGCAGGCAAGCTCTTGATGGAGAATGGTTTTAATGAGGTCTACAATATCAGTGAAGGGTTCGAGGGCGAGCTGGACGAGAGCCATCACCGTAGCACGACCGGGGGATGGCGGTTTCACGGGTTGCCCTGGGAGCAGTGTTAGCCGCTGTGAATTGACCGGTTGTCAACGGGTAAATATACTTGATAGGCTTATAATTAAATAGTAAAGCAGAATTTTGATGATCTGGAACGGAGGGCACTGAACCGCTCCCGTATCCATGTCAAACCATACCGCTGAGTCTATCAGCACGACACGAACCATTCCTCGACATCCTGCAGAGGCATTGGGGTGTCCCTTCTGAGGAGAAATGAATATGTCAACACCCGCAGAGAATGTAGAAGGCAATGCCCAGCTGGATGCGTGGCTGG
>CAZMAK010000009.1:0-59076 GCA_964564245.1 uncultured Ectothiorhodospiraceae bacterium
TCTTCATCGCCTTCCTGATGGCCTTCGCCGTCAAGGTGCCGATGTGGCCGGTGCATACCTGGTTGCCGGATGCGCATGTCGAGGCGCCGACCGGCGGTTCGGTGATCCTGGCGGCCATCATGCTGAAGATCGGCGCCTACGGTTTCCTGCGTTTCAGCCTGCCGATCACCCCGGACGCCAGCCATGCACTGGACTGGCTGATCATCCTGATGTCACTGGTGGCCGTGGTGTACATCGGCTTCGTGGCACTGGTACAGCAGGACATGAAGAAGCTGATCGCCTATTCGTCGATTGCGCACATGGGCTTTGTCACGCTGGGCATCTTCCTGGTGTTCACGCTGCTGGAGCACAACAACTCCGGCGCGGGCGCCGCCATGGGCATGCAGGGCGGCATGGTACAGATGATTTCGCACGGCTTTATTTCCGGCGCACTGTTCCTGTGTGTGGGCGTGCTGTATGACCGCGTGCACAGCCGCCAGATCAGTGATTACGGCGGCGTGGTCAACACCATGCCGGTATTCGCCACCTTCATGGTGTTCTTCGCCCTGGCCAACTCGGGACTGCCCGGCACGTCCGGCTTCGTGGGCGAATTCATGGTGATCCTGGCGAGTTTCAAGGCCAACCTCTGGTACGCGGTGCTGGCGGCGACCACGCTGATCCTGGGTGCGGCCTACAGCCTGTGGATGGTGAAACGCGTGATCTTCGGCGATGTTGCCAACGACAACGTGGCCGCCCTGCAGGATGTCAATGGCCGCGAATTCGTCATCCTCGCCAGCCTGGTGATTGCGGTGCTGGCACTCGGACTGTGGCCGGCACCCCTGGTCGAGGTCATGCAGGCCAGCGTCGACAACCTGCTGGCACACGTCGCCGTTTCCAAGCTGCCGGCCACGGAAACCGGTATTGCACTGCTGCAGGCACTGCAGCCCTGAGAATATGACGATGCTTTCATTCGCGGACTCGATGCTGTTGTTGCCGGAGGGGTTCATTCTCCTCATGGCCTGCCTGATCCTCATGGCCGAGGCATTCGTGGGCAAACGCCTGCCGCATATCAGCTACATCCTGTCGATGTTCACGCTGCTGGCGGCGGCACTGATTTCCGCCGGCATGATACACACGCCGCCGGCCGTCCTGCTCGGCGGGACCTTCGTGCATGACCCGATGGCAGCGGTGCTGAAAACCAGCATCTTCCTGGTGACGGCCGGCGCCTTTGCCTATGCGCGCAGCTACCTGACGACACAGGGCGCTTTGCGCGGCGAATACTATGTGCTGGGCCTGTTTGGCGTACTGGGCATGCTGGTGATGGTGTCCGCACACAGCCTGCTGACCATTTACCTCGGACTCGAGCTGCTGTCACTGTCACTGTACGCCATGGTCTCCTTCGATCGTGATTCTCCTGCCGCCTCCGAGGCCGCCATGAAGTACTTCGTGCTCGGGGCGCTGGCCTCGGGCATGTTGCTGTACGGCATGTCCATGATCTACGGTGCGACCGGCAGTCTCGACCTGGCAGTGATCGCCGATGCCATCACCGCGCCCGGCAGCGACAACCTGATCCTGGTATTCGGCCTGTGCTTCCTGGTGGTGGGCCTGGCGTTCAAGTTCGGTGCCGTGCCGTTCCACATGTGGATCCCGGATGTCTACCACGGCGCACCCACCGCGGCGACCCTGTTCATCGGCAGCGCCCCCAAGATTGCCGCCTTTGCCATGACCATGCGCCTGCTGGCCGACTCGCTGGGCGGGCTGGTGCCGGACTGGCAGGGCATGCTGACGATCCTCGCGGTGCTCTCGCTGGCGATCGGTAATGTCGTCGCCATTGCCCAGACCAACCTGAAGCGTATGCTGGCCTACTCGACCATCTCCCACGTGGGCTTCCTGTTGCTGGGTATCCTGTCGGGTAGTGCCGCCGGCTACTCCGCCTCGATGTTCTATGCCATCACCTATGCGCTGATGGCCATCGGCAGCTTCGGGATGATCATCCTGCTCAGCCGAGCCGGCCACGAGGCCGACCGGCTCGATGATTTCCGGGGTCTCAACCAGCGCAGCCCCTGGTTTGCACTGATGATGCTGATCCTGATGTTTTCCCTGGCCGGGGTACCGCCGACCGTGGGATTCTACGCCAAGCTGTCGGTGCTGCAGGCCGTGGTGGATGCCAACATGGTCTGGCTGGCGCTGGTTGCCGTGTTCTTTTCCATCATCGGTGCGTTCTACTATATCCGTATCGTCAAGCTGATGTACTTCGACAGCCCGGAGACCGATGCCCCGCTGGTCGTCAATGCCGATTTGCGCATTGCGCTGAGCGTGAACGGCATCGCCGTGCTCGGACTGGGCATGTTCCCGGGCAGCCTGCTGGCGTTGTGTAACGGCGTCATCGGCTAGCGCCGGCATCGCGCGCCCCTCACTCCCCGGGCTGGTCAGGCACTGCCCGGGCCCCGGCTGACCGCCGCGGGAGGGTCTATCCTGTTGAAATGCAACCCGGGTGAAGCCCGTTTCCGGAATTTGCGCTGATTATTCCCGGTTTCCCGGAGCGAGACTTGAAATAGGCGAGGGCAGTCGCTACACTTCCGGGCCGTTGATGCGGGGTGGAGCAGTCTGGCAGCTCGTCGGGCTCATAACCCGAAGGTCGTAGGTTCAAATCCTACCCCCGCTACCAATTTCTCAGGATCGCTGTGATCCTGGATGCCCGGAATGGATTCACGCAAGCTGCGTCAGGGCTGAGGTGTCGGCGGAGGCCATACTCCCGTCGGGAACAATTTCGGAGTTCATGGAGTGGGCCTATGGCCCATTTTTTGTTTCCGGAGAAGGTGATGAAGCAGGACCCGTTACAGATCGGAGCGCTACTGGAACCGGGAATCCGGTCAATGGGTTACGAACTCGTGGGCGTCGAGTACCAGGGGGGCGCACACGGCGGTGGCCTGCTGCGGGTCTATATTGACAATGAGCAGGGCATCTCGGCGGACGATTGCCAGAAGGTGAGTTACCAGGTCAGTGGTGTGCTGGATGTGGAGGACCCGATTCCGGGGCATTACACACTGGAGATCTCCTCGCCGGGGCTGGACCGCCTGCTGTTCAGGGCGGAGGACTTTGAACGCTTTGCCGGGCATCTGGTGCGGATCCGCATGCGGGTTGCCATAGACGGGCAACGCCGGTTCAAGGGCCGGCTGAAAGGCCTGCAGGAGGGTGTGGTGCTGATCGAACAGGACGACGCGGACCTCGGTCTGCCACTGGAACAGATCGAGCAGGCGCGTTTGGTGCCGGAATTCTAGCGCGGTACGTGGAGGATCGCAGATGGACAGTAAAGAGATTCTGATGGTCGTGGAAACGGTATCCAATGAAAAGGGTATCGACAAGGAGGTGATTTTCGAGGCCATCGAGATTGCACTGGCGACGGCAACCCGCAAGCGTTCAAATGCGGACATCGACGTGCGCGTGGCGATCGACCGCAAGACCGGTGAATACCAGACCTTCCGCCGCTGGCAGGTGGTCGATGAGACGCGCGTGATCAGCGAGGATGCCGGCGAGGATGAGCTGGTGTTCGATGCGCCGGGGCGCCAGTTCACGCTGGCCGCCGCCAAGGAAATGGACCCGGAACTGGAACACGGTTCCTGGATCGAGGAGCCGATGGACAACATCGAGTTCGGCCGCATCGGGGCGCAGACCGCCAAGCAGGTGATTGTGCAGAAGGTGCGTGAGGCCGAGCGCGCAATGATCGTGGAAGCCTACCGCAACCGGGTCGGTGAACTGGTTACCGGCATCGTCAAGCGCGTTGAGCGCGGCAACGTCTACCTGGACCTGGGTGCAAACGCCGAGGCCATCGTGTTGCGCGAGGAGATGATTCCGCGCGAGGCGGTGCGGCCGGGCGATCGCCTGCGCGGTTACCTGCGTGAAGTGAGTGCGGAGCAGCGCGGTCCGCAACTGTTCATCAGCCGCGTGGCACCGGAGTTCCTGGTCGAGCTGTTCAAGCTGGAGGTGCCGGAAGTCGGCCAGGGGCTGATCGAGATCCTCAAGGCAGCCCGCGACCCGGGTCTGCGTGCCAAGATCGCGGTGAAAAGCAACGACCCGCGGATCGATCCGGTCGGTGCCTGCGTGGGCATGCGCGGTTCGCGCGTGCAGACGGTTTCCACCGAGCTGTCCGGCGAGCGTGTCGACATCATCCTGTGGGATATCAACCCGGCCCAGTTCGTGATCAACGCCATGTCACCGGCCGAGGTTTCCTCCATCGTGGTGGACGAGGAAACCCACACCATGGACATCGCGGTGAACGAGGACCAGCTGTCGCAGGCGATCGGCCGTGCCGGGCAGAATGTCCGGCTGGCCAGCCAGCTGACCGGCTGGATCCTGAACGTCATGGACGAGGCGCATGCCGAGGAAAAGAGCGAGGCCGAGGCACAGAAGCTGCAGCATATGTTCACCGAGCAGCTGGATGTGGACAGCGAGATCGCCGCGATCCTGGTGCAGGAAGGATTTTCCACCATCGAGGAAATCGTCTACGTACCGACCAGCGAGCTGCTGGCGATCGACGAATTCGAGGAAGACATGGTCAACGAGTTGCGCGGTCGCGCGCGCGACGTGCTGCTGACCCAGGCCATCATGAAGGAAGAGAAGCTCGGCGACGTGGAGCCGGCCGAGGACCTGCTGTCCATGGAAGGCATGGACACGGCGCTGGCCTACGAGCTGGCCGGCAAGGGTGTGATCACCATGGAGGATCTCGCCGAGCAGTCCGTTGACGAGCTGATGGAGATTGAGGGAATGGATGAGCAAAGAGCCGGTGCCCTGATCATGGCGGCGCGGGCGCCGTGGTTTGCCGAAGAGGCAGCCGACTGACTCTTTGACTTGAGAGGAGCGAGACAGGCATGACAGAAGTCACGGTAAAGCAATTCGCGGAAGTGGTAGGCGTACCTACCGACCGTCTGCTGGTGCAGCTCGGCGAGGCCGGGCTGTCGATCACCGACGAAAACGCAACCATTTCCGATGGTGAAAAGACACAGTTGCTGGATTACCTGCGCAAGAGTCATGGCAAGCGCGATGCACTGTCGGCCAGCGGGCCGAGCAAGATCTCGCTGAAACGCAAGACACAGAGCGAGTTGCGCACCACGGTGCCGGCCGGGCGCGGTCCGGCCGGCCGCGGCGCATTGCGCACTGCACGCCCCGAGGCCCGTACGGTTACCGTCGAGGTGCGCAAGAAGCGCACCTACGTGAAGCGCGCCGAACTGGTCGCCGAGGAACAGGAACGGCTGAATCGGGAGGCCGAGGAAAAGGCGCGGCAACAGGCGGAGATAGAGGCGCGCGACGAGGCGGAGCGCCTGCAGCGCGAGGAGGCACGGCGCAAGATCGAGGAAGAGCGCGAGGCGGAGGAGAAACGCCTGCAGTCCGAGCGCGAGGCTCGCCAGAAGGCGGCCGAAGAAGCGCGCAGGCAGGCACAACCGCCAGCCGAGACCCGTGCGCGCACCGAGGCCGAGGATGCACGCCACAAGAAACCTGCTGAAGGGGATCGCCGTTCCCGTCGCGGCGACGGCAGTGCGGAGGATCGCCATACCAAGTACGGCCGCAAGGAATTGCACGTCACCGCAGGCAAGGGTGGACGCCGCAAGAAAAAACCGCAGACACAGCGGCGTGTCAGTATCGAATCCAGCGGCGAGCACGGTTTCGAGATGCCGACCGCATCGGTGGTGCACGAGGTTGCCATTCCGGAAAACATCGTGTTGTCCGAACTGGCGCGCAAGATGTCGGTGAAGTCCGCGGAAGTCATCAAGACACTGATGAAGCTCGGTGTGATGGCGACCATCAACCAGGTGCTCGACCAGGATACCGCGACGCTGGTCGTCGAGGAGATGGGTCATATCGCCAGGCCGATGTCGGATGATGCGCTGGAGCAGGAACTCAAGCAGCAGATCCAGGAGGTCACCGGGGAGAAGCTGCCGCGTCCACCGGTGGTGACCATCATGGGTCACGTCGACCACGGCAAGACCTCGTTGCTGGATTATATCCGCCGTACCCGGGTGGCCGAGGGCGAGGCGGGCGGCATTACGCAGCACATCGGTGCCTACCACGTGGAGACTGACAAGGGCATGGTCAGCTTCCTGGATACGCCGGGCCACGCGGCGTTCACCGCGATGCGCGCGCGCGGCGCCAGTGTGACCGATATCGTGATTCTGGTGGTGGCGGCGGATGACGGCGTCAAGCCGCAGACCAAGGAGGCGGTGCAGCATGCCAGGGCCGCCGGTGTACCGATCGTGATTGCCGTCAACAAGATGGACAAGCCCGGCGCTGATCCCGAGCGGGTGAAGAGTGAAATGGCGGCGCTGCAGGTGGTGCCGGAAGACTGGGGCGGTGACACCATGTTCGTGCCGGTATCCGCCAAGACCGGCGCGGGGATCGATGACCTGCTGGATGCCGTGCTGCTGCAGGCCGAGGTGCTGGAACTGACCGCCGTGCGCGACTGCCCGGCGACCGGAATCGTGGTCGAATCGAGCCTCGACAAGGGGCGCGGCGCGGTGGCCACGGTGCTGGTGCAGAACGGCGTGCTGAAAAAGGGCGACCTGATCCTGACCGGGACCGAGTATGGCCGCGTGCGTGCCATGTTCGATGAAAGCGGACGACAGATCGATGAAGCCGGCCCGTCCATACCGGCGCTGGTGCTGGGTCTGTCCGCCGTGCCGGGTGCCGGTGACGAAGTGATCGTGGTGGACGATGAACGCAAGGCACGTGAACTGGCACAGCTGCGCCAGGAACGTTCCCGTGACCAGCGGCTGGCCAAACAGCAGCAGTCACGCATGGAAGACATCTTCTCGGCGGCGGCGGAAGGCGAACGCCCGACCGTGAACATCGTGCTCAAGGCCGACGTGCAGGGCAGTGCGGAAGCACTCGGCGAGGCCCTGACCGCCATTACCTCCGAGGCCGAGGACGTCAAGGTGAAGGTGATCGCATCCGGTGTCGGCGGTATCAACGAGTCCGATGCGAACCTGGCGGCTGCGTCGAGCGCGATGATCATCGGCTTCAACGTGCGTGCCGATGCCTCGGCCAAGCGCCTGATCGAGGAAAACAAGCTCAGCCTGAAATACTACAGCGTGATCTACAACGCCATCGATGATGTCAGGGCCGTGGCCAGCGGCATGCTGTCGCCGGAAGTGCGCGAGAACATTATCGGCCTCGCCGAGGTGAAGGAAGTATTCCAGTCGCGCAAGCTGGGTGATATTGCCGGCTGCGTGGTGGTTGATGGCGTGGTGCGGCGCAGTTCGCCGATCCGTGTGTTGCGTGACAACGTGGTGGTCTTTGAGGGTGAACTGGAGTCCCTGCGTCGCTTCAAGGACGACGTCAATGAAGTGAAGGCCGGCACCGACTGCGGTATCGGCGTCAAGAGCTACCACGTCAAGGCCGGAGACCAGATCGAGGTGTTCGAACGCGTCGAGGTGGCCCGCACCCTGTAGCGGGCCGAATTTACCGAGCGGACCGGTGGCGGCAGGGCCGCAGCCGGTCGGTCAGGGATGCCGGAACATGCCCAGAGAATTCCCCCGTACCCGCCGCGTTGGCGAGCAGATCCAGCGAGAACTGGCCGGCCTGATCAGGTCCGAACTGAAAGACCCGCGTCTCGGCATGGTCAGTATCTCGGGCGTGACGGTCTCGCGTGACCTGTCGCATGCGCGGGTACACGTGTCGGTGCTGGGCGATGAGGCGCAAGCCGTCGCATCCCTGAAAACCCTGCAGCACGCGGCCGGGTTTCTGCGCCACCGGCTGGGACAGACCATGCGCATGCGGGTGATACCGGAATTGCATTTTCACCATGATCGTTCCCTGGAAGAAGGTGCGCGCATCGGTGCGCTGATCAACCTTGCCATTGCCAGTGACCGGGAAAACCAGGACTGAGTCGCAGCACCATGTCGTCATGCGCAGCCCTGTACAGGACTGGCGGTTTACAAACACCGGATTGGTAGGGAAATGGGAAAGCAGAAACGCAACAGCAACCTTCGTAACGTCAACGGCATACTGCTGCTCGACAAGCCGGCCGGGCTGACCTCCAATGCCGCCCTGCAGGTGGTGAAACGACTGTACCGTGCGCGCAAGGCCGGGCATACCGGCAGCCTGGACCCGCTGGCCACCGGCCTGCTGCCGGTCTGTTTCGGCGAGGCGACCAAGATTTCCGGGTTTCTGCTCGATGCCGACAAGCATTACCGGGTGCGCTGCCGGCTGGGTATCCGGACGACGACCGGCGATGCCGAGGGCGAGGTGCTCGAGCAACGCCCGGTCACGGGCATCGATGCAACCGGCCTGGGCCGGGTACTGGAGGGTTTCCTGGGCCGGATCGAGCAGATCCCGCCGATGTATTCCGCCCTCAAGCACAAGGGAGAACGGCTCTACAACCTGGCACGCCAGGGGGTCGAGGTGGAGCGCGAGGCGCGTACCGTCACCATCCACACCCTGGAGTTGCTGCAGCTGGAGGGCGAGACCGCGGAGCTGCGCGTGCACTGTTCCAAGGGCACCTATGTCCGCACCCTGGTTGAGGATATCGGTGCCGAACTGGGCTGCGGGGCCCATGTATCCGGGTTGCGCCGGACCGGGGTCGGCCCGTTCGATGACGCTTCCCTGGTGGATGTGGCGCAGCTGGAGGCACTGGCCTCCGAGGGCATGGCGGGACTGGACCGGCTACTGTTGCCGATCGAGGCGGGGCTGGCCCAGTGGCCGGGGGTCCGCCTGTCCGGCGATGCCGCGTTCTACCTGCGCCAGGGGCAGCCGGTACTGGTTCCCCAGGCGCCCACCGAGGGCTGGGTGCGCCTGTATGAAGGGGATCGCCAGTTCATGGGAATGGGGGAGGTGCTGGACGACGGGCGGGTCGCCCCGCGCCGGCTGATGTCGGTCCGCCGCTAGGCGCCGGCGATCACCCGGGGGCCTCACTACCTACACCGGATGGCTTGTGGACGGCAGCCACGGCAGTTAGAATACGCAGCTCGCTCAATTTGGAAGAAATTCCCGAAATTTCACGGAGTTTGATACATGGCTCTCAACGCCGAACAGAAACAGCAGATCGTCAGGACTCATCAGCGCGGCGACGCGGATACCGGCTCTCCGGAAGTACAGGTTGCACTGCTGACCGCCAATATCGCGGGGCTGACCGATCATTTCAGCAAACACAAGGCGGACCATCATTCACGGCAGGGCTTGCTGCGCATGGTCAACAAACGCCGCAAGCTGCTCGACTACCTCAAGGGCAAGGACAGCAAACGCTACCAGGACCTGATCGAAACCCTGGGCCTGCGTCGCTAGCGGCTGCCGCGCGTATGCGCCGCGCCTGAACGGTTACCATCCCAACACAGGAACAATACTCGTGAGCTTAATCAAGAAAACCTTCCGGTACGGCGAGCAGACCGTCACGCTGGAAACCGGGGAGATCGCCCGCCAGTGCAGCGCGGTCATTGTCAGTATGGGTGACACGCAGGTACTTGCCACCGTCGTTGGCGACAGGAAGGCGGTTGAAGGTCGTGATTTCTTCCCGCTCACGGTTGACTACCAGGAAAAGGGTTACGCCGCCGGCCAGATTCCGGGCAACTTCTTCCGGCGCGAGGGCCGCCCCAGCGAGGCGGAGACATTGCTGTGTCGACTGGTCGATCGCCCGTTGCGTCCGCTGTTCCCGAAGGGGTTCACGCACGAGGTGCAGGTCATCCTCACCGTGATTTCCTATGACCCGCAGGTCAATCCGGACATCCCGGCCATGATCGGCGCATCCGCGGCCATGTCGATTTCCGGCCTGCCGTTTGCCGGTCCGATCGGCGCCGCGCGCGTCGGCTACATCGACGGCAACTACGTGCTGAACCCGACCACCGACCAGATGGCCGAGTCACAGCTCGACCTCATCGTCTCCGGAACCGCGTCCGCGGTGCTGATGGTGGAGTCGGAGGCGAAGGAGCTGCCGGAAGACGTCATGCTCGGATCCGTCGTGTACGGCCACGAGCAGCAACAGGTCGTGATCAGTACGATCCGCGAATTCGCCGCCGAGGTGAATACACCGCCGATGGAATGGAGCGCCCCGCAGGAAAACGCCGCGCTTACGGAAGCGGTCGCGGCAGCCGGTACCGCGCGGATCACCGAGGCCTACGGGATTGCCGACAAGCTCGAACGCTACGGTGCGCTGAATACCATCCGTGCCGCGCTGGTGGAACAGCTCGCGACCGAGGCCAGCGGGTTCGATGCCGAGCAGGTCAAGGGTGCGATCGGCAAGCTGGAGAAAAAGATCGTGCGGGGTCGCATTCTCTCCGGCGATCGCCGCATCGACGGGCGCGATACCACAACGGTCCGTCCGATCACCATCCGTACCGGCGTGTTGCCGCGTGCCCATGGTTCCGCCCTGTTTACCCGGGGCGAGACCCAGGCGCTGGTCGTTACCACGCTGGGTACCGAGCGTGATGCCGCACTGATCGACGGCCTGTCCGGCAATTACAAGGAAACCTTCCTGCTGCACTACAATTTCCCGCCGTACTGTGTCGGTGAAACCGGCCGTATTGGCGGTACCAAGCGGCGCGAAGTCGGGCATGGCAAGCTGGCCAAGCGCGGCGTCATGGCCGTGATGCCGGCGAAGGACAGTTTTCCCTACACCATCCGCGTGGTTTCCGAAATAACCGAATCCAACGGCTCCAGTTCCATGGCCAGTGTCTGTGGCAGCAGCCTGTCGCTGATGGATGCCGGTGTGCCGATCAGTGCGCCGGTGGCCGGTGTCGCGATGGGCCTGATCAAGGAAGACGAGGATTACGCCGTGCTCACCGATATCCTCGGTGACGAGGATCATCTCGGCGACATGGACTTCAAGGTCGCCGGTACCAGCAAGGGCGTGAATGCCCTGCAGATGGATATCAAGATCCAGGGTATTACCCGCGAGATCATGGAGAAGGCGCTGGCACAGGCGCGTGACGGCCGCATGCATATCCTCGGCGAGATGAACAAGGCCATTTCCGCACCGCGCGAGGAAGTCTCCGACTTCGCACCACGTTACATCACCATCAAGATCAACCCGGACAAGATCCGCGACGTGATCGGCAAGGGTGGTGCGACCATCCGCTCCATCACCGAGGAGACCGGGGCCAGCATCGACATCGACGATAACGGCAATGTCAAGATTGCCTCGGTGGACCTGGAGGCCGGCAACGAGGCGCGTCGCCGCATCGAGCAGATTACCGCCGATGTGGAAGTGGGCTCGGTCTACGACGGCAAGGTTGCCAAGCTGATGGATTTCGGCGCCTTCGTGACCATCCTGCCGGGCAAGGACGGGCTGGTTCACATTTCGCAGATCTGCGAGGAGCGTGTCCAGAACGTCAGCGACAAGCTGTCGGAAGGTGACGTCGTCAAGGTCAAGGTACTGGAAGTCGACAAGCAGGGCCGTATCCGCCTCAGCATGAAGGCGGTCGGTCAGGACTGACGCACACCGCGCTGCAAACAGAAAGGGGCCTTGCGGCCCCTTTTTTTCGTTGTTCCCCCTGCAGGCCTGAACCGGTGCGCGGCGTTCAGCCGGCGCCGGTGTGTTGGCGGACAAACTCCAGCATCCTGCGTGCGTGATCCTTCGGGGTGACGCCGTATTCCACGCTGGCCAGCCTGCCGTCCGGGTCGATAACGAACGTGGAGCGTACGACGCCGGGCTTGCGGACCCCGTCCTTCTCCTTCTCCTGGATCACGCCATAGCGGTTGCAGACTTCCTGGTCGACATCGGACAACAGGGTGACCCGCAGGCCGTATTTCTGGCGGAATGCCTGGTGGCTGAAACAGTCATCGGTGCTGATCCCCAGTACCTGGATGCCGGCTGCGGCATAATCATCGATCAGGTCGGTGAACTCGTTGGCCTGGATGGTACAGCCCGGGGTATCGTCCCGGGGATAGAAATAGACGACGACCCAGTTGCCGGCTAATTCCGCCAGTGTGCGTAAATTCATGTCCGAGTCCGGCAGCTCGATGGCCGGTGCCATGTCACCCGTGCTGAGCATGATGATTCTCCCTGTTCCGTTGTTGTGCAGGCCCGGGGCCTGCACAAAGTGTAGCGCAGGATCACGCTGCTGTTGCCGGAACCTGCCGGACAGCCTGGGTATGCACCCGGAACGGTCAACGGAAGCGGGCGATCCGTTCCCGGGTGCCGGGGTGTGAGGAGAGGTAATGTCCGAAGGTGGAATCTTCCCGGTCTCCCGAGATGCGCTCGAGGATGGCGGCGAAATGCCGGGTGGGGATCCCGCTGGTGACCAGAAAATCATGGGCAAAATCATCCGCCTCGTTTTCGAACCGGCGCGAATAGCTGGAATTCACCAGTACCGTGGGCAGGGCCGCGATCAGGGTCGAGGTGGACACCACGTCACCGGTGACCAGCGCGACCAGCAATGCCACGGCGGAGTTCTGCAACGCCATGCGGACCGCGTGCCGTCGTTCCAGGTGTCCCAGTTCATGGGCAAGTACCGCGACCAGCTCCTCGTCCTGTTCGCTGGCTTGCACCAGCTGGTCGGTCATGACCACGGTCCCGGAGGGCAGTGCAAAGGCATTGGCGCCAAGGCGGCCGCCGTCGCGGAACTCCAGCCGGTAACGATCGGCCTTGCCAAGCCGGGCGGTCATTCCGGCAAAGCGCGCGCGCAGCCTGCTGCGGGTGGCCTGGTCGAGGTGGCTGGGTTCCAGCAGGGTGCGGTCCATGATCTGCAGTGTGCCCTGGCCAAGGCGCTGGTCCACCGCGGGTGGCAATGCGTATGCGGCCTGTTCCGCCAGCCAGGGAATGCCGTAGCGCACCGCTGCGGCACCCGCGCCCAGTGTCAGTGCAACGGCCAGCAGGACATGGGCAGTGCGGCTTTCCATGTGATGCAGCCAGCCGCCGCGATTGGCGGATTGCAGTTCAAGTATGGCGTCCAGCCGGTCGTTGTCCGCGACTTCGCAGCGGGAGCCATCCGGGAAATCAATCATGCGAGGACTATTGCCGAGACGGCCACTGATCCTGGTTTCCCGCAGCAGGTACTCTGTCCGGAAATCCGGCGCCTGTACGGTCAGCTGCCCGTTACTGTCGATGATCAGGCGTACCGCCAGCTGCGCGGAGTTGCGACCGTCGTAGTAGCGGGCCTCGAACTCCGCGCTGCGGGCCGGAACGGCGCGCGGCTGCATTACAGGCCCAGGTCGATATCGAAGATGCCGGCGAGTTCCTCACCCGCTGCCATGACACGCGTCTGCTCGCCGGCAATGAAATTGTCCAGGCCGCCCCGGGGCTGCAGTTTCAGGTTGTCCATCCGGTAACGCATGAGGCGGATCTTTGCCCAGGGGATCAGCAGGCCAAGCGATGCGACAATGGCCGCCAGGTTGGTCAGGTAGATCCACAACATGCTGCGGGTCTGCAGGGTACTGATGAAACGGTGTCCGTTTGCAGCGGCATGATTGAGCACCAGGTTGGAGGTGGCGGTCCTGAGGTAGATTCCGGCCATCATGTACATCCCGAGCATGAGCAGGGCGGGCAGGATGTTTGCCGGCGAAGGCGGGGTCGGGACCTTGCCGCCTGCGGCAGACGCAGCGGCATGTGCGGTCGTGACCAGCCCCGGCAGCACGATGCCCGCGGCCAGCACGGCAAGGACCAGCAATCCGAAGGCCCTGGCGTAGATCGAAAAGAACTGTCCGGCGCGCGCGTCGAAATCAAATTCGCTGGTGCCGAATTCGCTGTTCCTGATCATGAAATCGCGGTGCCGGTATTCGAAATACGGGTAGGCAAGACCGAGGGTAAGCGGAATCAGCAGCACAAACAGAATATAGACACGGGCGGCGTCCCGGTAACCCGCTCTGAAATTGAAGCGTATGTTACGGAAGGAGGAGTTCCTGGTGTTGAACGCCATCGTCCGTATCACCACCCAGGGCAGGGCAAACAGGAATGCCAGCAGGAACGCCGGTTGTGCGGCCGGTACGGCGGAGCTGGTGACGGAATAGGCCGTGAACACGGCCACGGCAATCAGTCGACCCTTCAGGATCGCCTGCGGGTCGGCGTGGTAATCAAAGCCGGAGCCATCCAGCTCGGTATTGTTGTAGAAGTAGCGCTTGTTGCGTACCTTGGCCCAGGCGGAATAGATCCCGAGGGTCAGGACGGTCAACATGACATTGACGATCCAGATCCGGAAGTACTCCGTCGCGTTACCGTGAAAGCGGAATGGCAGTACGCCTGCCGTCGTTGCCGGAGTTGAATCCATCGGTGACCTCCCTGGTTCGGTCTGCCGGAGTCCCTGTCTCCCGGCCGGGTGCTGTGTCAGTGCGGAATGGTATCAGGAATACCTGCCGGGCCGGCAGGGTGATGCCCGGATCCGGCCTAATTCCCGGAGGCAAGGGTGTGCGGACTGGTCAGCACGATTGCGTAGGTGTTGTTCTTCAGGCAGGACAGGGTTGCGCTGTTCCTGAAATTGCATTCCAGTGTGTGCGGGCTGCCCCAGCCGGTCTTCACCGGATAGCTTGCGGTCTCTGCGCCGTCCATACCGCTGATGTCCGTGCCGGTCAGCGGGGTGGCCTCGATGACCAGATTGCGATAGGTCACCGTGAAGCTGCCATTCCTGCTGAAGTGGTCAATGATCGCCTTGGTCTTGAACCGGATCAGGTTATTGCCGGTCGTGGTGGTCTGGTCCTCGCTGAAGCAGACGATCTTGCCGTTTTCAGTCCGGCAGTTGTTGATGGTTGAAGGCAGATAGGGAACCGGTTCGGCCTCCCTGTTCCATGCACCCTGCATCAGGTCTTCGATACTGTACTCCCTGACCCTGGCCGATACCTTCGCAGGCTCCGTCCCTGCACTGTGCCTTGCCGGTGCCGGCTTCGGGGCTTCCTTGTGTACGGTGGCGCTTCTGGCAACGACGGCGTGTGGCGGTGTCTCTGCAGGTTCAGGCCGGGATTCCTGCCCGGCCGCTTCGGCACGTGCGGCCGCCTTTTTCATATTGATTTTCTCGGTGACATTGATCATCTCGCCACGCGCCTGTTCGAAACCGCCATCGACGGCCTTGTTCAGCCATTGCAGCGCCAGGCTATTATTGCGGCGGGTACCCGTGCCTTCTCCATACATCTTGCCCAGGTAATACTGTGCGGCCGGGAAATTGTGTTCCGCCGCCATGCGGAACCATTTGAAGGCGGTTGCAGGTTTGCTGTGTACACCGGTTCCTTCAAAGTACATGAGCCCCAGCTTGTAGGCCGCCTTGTCGTTTCCCTGGTTGGCGGACTGTTCGAAGGCCTTGATGGCGCGGTCATAGTCAATATCGGAACCGACACCCATCATGTACATGTTGCCCAGGTCGTACTGGCTTTCAGCGTCGCCCTTCGCGGCCTGTGCCAGTGTCTTCTTGAAGCGTGCCGCGTTCTCTTCCATCAACCTGAGGCGTGATACGGCACTGGCATTGTCCTGGGCGGCCGCCTTCCGGTACCACTCCACTGCCTTGTTGCGATCCGCCGCGACACCTCTTCCGTTCTGGTACATGGTGCCCACGTCATATTGAGCGGCGCTGTCGCCGGCGGTGGCCTCCCTGAGTTTCTCCCTGAACAGGGATGTCCAGATATCGTTGTCCCCGGAACAGAGCGTGGATACCAGCAACAGGCTGACGGCAAGAGCGATTTTCTTCATGAGTGCTGACCTGGTGATTAGCGGCAGAGCATCAGCCGTTTTCGCGACTCCACTTCAGTTATCGGTCGCTTCGGTCAGCGCTTGAGAACCACTCTCGTTATGGTACATTAATATTTAAAACAATAAGATATGCGATGTTTATATAGCAGTTTGTGAGATTGTTGAGGGCTGTCCCGAGGCGTCCTTCAGCGCGGCAAATATTGCTTCATGTGCTGCAGGATGCGCTGCTCCAGCCAGTAAACGGCCTGACCGGGGCAGGGGCCGCTGATAAACCCGACGTGTCCGCCGTGCGCGGACAATTCCAGTGTGACGGAGTCACTCAGTTCCTGCGCGCCAGGCAGGGCGGTGGCAGGCAGAAACGGATCGTCACGGGCCTGCAGCAGCAGGACGGGGATACGGATCTGTTTCAGAAACTGCCGGCTGCTGCTACGCCGGTAGTATTCATCCACGTCCCGGAAACCGTGCAACGGTGCGGTGACCGCATTGTCGAAGGCGCGAAAGCTGCGCAGCAGGTGCAGTTGCTGCAACGGCACCGGCGGGGGATGCAGGCGTGCCTTGCTGCGAACCGATTTCCGCAGTCTGGCCAGCAGGTGGTTGCGGTAGAGGCGCGACAGGCCGCGTTGCAGATGCCGGGCGGCCGCATCGAGATCGAACGGAACCGATATCGCGACAGCGGTTTGCAGCGCTGCGTGTTCTCCCTGCTCGCCCAGCCATTTCAGCAACACATTGCCGCCCAGCGAAAAACCGATCACGGCAGTCACCCGTGTGTGTTCCGATTTGCCGAGCAGGCGCAGTACGTAGTCCAGGTCCGCGGTGTCGCCGGAATGGTAGCTGCGTGCCAGACGATTGGGTGTACCGCTGCGCCCGCGGAAATACAGCAGCCCGGCCCGGTAGCCGTTCCGGGCAAGCCGGTCCAGCAAGGCGCCGCTGTAGTGTGAGTCCAGCGATCCCTCCAGTCCGTGCAGTACCAGGATGCGGGGAGCGCCCGGCAGGGCGGTCCAGTCGATGTCGAGAAAATCTCCGTCCGGCAGGTCTACCCGCTGGCGCCGTAACGCGGGGCATACCCGTCTTCTCAGCAGCGACGGGTACAGTGTCTGCAGGTGCGCACCCGGCAGCCACCAGGCCGGCCGGAATGCGCTCGTCGTGATCATCCCCGGGCACAGACCCGTGCGGATGGTTTCAGCTGCCGGCGCGGTTGGCAACCAGGTCGTCGACCACGGCCGGGTCGGCCAGTGTCGACGTATCGCCCAGCTGGTCGAGCTGGTTGGCCGCGATCTTGCGCAGGATACGGCGCATGATCTTTCCCGACCGCGTCTTGGGCAGCCCCGGTGCCCACTGGATGACGTCGGGCGTGGCGATCGGGCCGATCTCCCGGCGCACCTGCTGGACCAGCTCCTTGCGCAGCGCATCGGTCGGTTCCATGCCGTTCACCAGCGTGACGTAGGCATAGATTCCCTGTCCCTTGATTTCATGCGGGAAACCGACAATGGCCGCTTCGGCGACGGCCGGGTGCAGTACCAGTGCGCTTTCCAGTTCCGCGGTACCCAGGTTGTGACCGGAGACGATCAGGATGTCATCGACGCGCCCCGTGATCCAGTAGTAGCCGTCGGCATCGCGGCGTGCACCGTCGCCGGTGAAATACTTGCCGGGGAAGACGGAGAAGTACGTATCCACCAGGCGCTGGTGATTGCCGTACACGGAACGGATCTGGCCCGGCCACGGATGGACGATCACCAGGCTGCCTTCCGCCTCGCCTTCCAGGATATTGCCTTCGGTGTCGACGATGGCCGGTTGCACGCCGAAGAAGGGGAACGTGGCGGAGCCGGGCTTGAGCGGTGTGGCACCGGGGAGCGGCGTGATCATGTGTCCGCCGGTTTCGGTCTGCCACCAGGTATCGACGATCGGGCAACGTCCCTCGCCGATCGTGTGGTAGTACCACTCCCATGCCTCCGGGTTGATCGGTTCGCCGACCGTACCGAGCAGGCGCAGGCTGCTGCGCGAGGTGCTTTTTACCGGGCCTTCGCCCATGCGCATCAGCGAGCGCAACGCGGTCGGTGCAGTATAGAAGGTATTGACCCTGTGCTTGTCGCAGACCTGCCAGAATCGCGAGCTGTCCGGGTAAGTCGGGACGCCCTCGAATACCAGGGATGTGGCGCCGTTCGCCAGCGGGCCATAGACGATATAGGAGTGGCCGGTGACCCAGCCGACGTCGGCGGTGCACCAGTAGACGTCGCCGTCGTGATAGTCGAATACGTACTTGTGGGTGATAGCGGCGTACAGCAGGTAGCCACCCGTGGTGTGCAGCACGCCCTTCGGTTTCCCGGTGGAGCCCGAGGTATACAGGATGAACAGCGGGTCCTCCGCGTCCATCCATTCGACCGGGCAGTCCGCCGGCTGGTCCGCGACGGCATCGTGGTACCAGGTGTCGCGCTCCGGGTTCCAGTCGACAGGGTTGCCGGTGTGACGCACCGTCAGTACCGAGTTCACGTTCGGACAGGACTCGAGCGCCTTGTCGACGTTGCTCTTCATGTGGACGGTCTTGCCGCCGCGCACGCCTTCGTCGGTGGTAATGACCGTGTGACAATCCGAATCCAGGATCCGGTCCCGGATGGAGTCCGGTGAAAAACCGCCGAACACCACGGAATGGATTGCACCGATACGGGCACAGGCCAGCATGGCGTAGACCGTTTCCGGGATCATCGGCATGTAGATGCAGACCCGGTCGCCCTTGCGGACATTGCGTGCCTTCAGCGCATTGGCCAGCCGGCAGACGTGGTCGTGCAATTCGCGGTAGGTGATGCGGGCATCGCTGGCGGGATCGTCAGCTTCCCAGATCAGCGCGGTCTGTGACGCCCGCGTGTCCAGGTGCCGGTCCACGCAGTTGTAACAGGCATTCAGCCGGCCGCCTTCGAACCAGCGGATGTGACCCTTGCTGAAATCCCAGTCCAGTACCCTGTCCCATGGTTTTTCCCAGCTGAGAAAACGGCTGGCCTGTTCCGCCCAGAACCCGGAGGGGTCTTCCACGGACTGCCGGTACATGGCTTCGTATTGCGCGGCGTTGATATGCGCATGTGCGGCAAATGATTCGGGTACGGCGTAGACCTTGCTGTCAGACATGTTTTGCTCCGCTCATCGGGTTGTGGGTATGGCAGGCGGACCTGATTATAGCCATGGCCTGCTGCTGCTGGCACCTCACGGTACTGCAGCGTCGTGCTGAAATCCAGCCGGGGCAACGCGGGTGCGCTGTGCCGGCAGGGCCGTGCGGTCCCAGTGGCGGATCGCCCACTCCAGCAGGTCCGGCAGGCCGATACTCCCGGCCGGGGCGGGGACGGGCTGGTTCAGGAACCGCAATGCCTGCAGGACGGTCGCGATTTTCGAGTACTGCGGGACGGCCGGTGCCAGGGTCTGTTTGCCGAGTTTTTCCTGTTCTGCATTCACTGCAACCGGCAAATGCAGGTATTCCATGTCGGGATATCCCAGCAGCCGCTGCAGGTGGATCTGGCGCGGCGTCGAGTCGAGCAGGTCTGCACCGCGGACCACGTGGCTGATGTGCTGTGCCGCATCGTCCACCACCACGGCCAGCTGGTAGGCATACAGGCCGTCGGCACGGCGTAATACGAAGTCACCGACATCGTATTCCAGTTGTTGCCGGATGGTGCCCTGCAGGGCGTCCTGGAACCCGATCGTTTGCCGGTACACCCGTACCCGCACGGCGCGGGCGCTGCGCCCCGGGGGCAGGCCGTTGCGGCAGGTGCCGGGATACACCGGGTTGGCGGCGGAACCGGTCTGGCCGTCGGCGATTTCCCTGCGCGTGCAGGCACAGTCATACAGGTGTCCGGCCTGCCGCAGCCGGTCCAGTGCATCTGCGTAGGCCGCACTGCGCCGGCTCTGGTACTCGACCGGTTCATCCCATTCCAGCCCGAACGCTTCCAGCGTGTGCAGGATCCCGTCTGCTGCCCCCGGCATTTCCCGTGGCGGATCCAGGTCTTCCATGCGCACCAGCCACTGTCCGTGGTGGTGGCGGGCATCGAGGTAACTGCCCAGCGCGGCCACCAGCGAGCCGAAGTGCAGCGGACCGGTGGGTGATGGTGCGAAACGTCCGCGATACGGCCGGGCGTCATTCATCGGCGCTGCTCACTGTGTTGACACAAAAAAGCCGGCACAGGCCGGCTTGATCGACGGAGGTATTCATCGCAGCCTAGCCCATCTGTTTTTCCCGGATTTCATCGAGAATCTTGCAGTCAATGCACAGGGTGGCCGTCGGGCGTGCCTCAAGCCGCTTGACGCCGATTTCCACACCGCAGGCCTCGCAGTAACCGAACTCGTTGTTATCGAGGTGACGAATGGACTCGTCGATCTTCTTGATCAGCTTGCGCTCGCGATCGCGCGCACGCAGTTCCATGCTGAACTCCGATTCCTGCGTGGCGCGGTCGTTCGGGTCCGGGAAGTTGGCGGCATCATCCTGCATGTGATGGACAGTGCGATCGACTTCCTCCATCAGGCTGCGTTTCCAGGTGAGCAGGATGTTGCGGAAATGGTCGACCTGCAGGTCATTCATGTATTCCTCGCCCTTCTTTTCCACATACGGGGCGATGCCGGGCACCGGGCCGATTTGCGCGTTGGTCTTTTTCGGGGGGCGGGCGGTTGCGGCTGCGGTCTTCTTCACCGGTGCGGAGGCCTTTCTGGCGGCAGCGCGGCTGGCGGTAGCGGGTTTTTTCGTCACAACCTTTTTCTTTTTGGTCGTGGCCGTTTTGCTGGCGACAGCCTTCTTCACCGTCTTCTTCGGCGCAGCGGCCTTCTTCCTGGTCGCGGTTTTGGCCTTTACTACCTTCTTTTTTACAGCCATCAGGATACTCTCCGGGTGGTGTCTCTAACTCATTGTTTGAGTTGGATATTCTGCGCGCGATCCGGCGCCACCCAGGGTGATTTTTCAGGCCGGACCGCCACAGGGGCGTTATTTATACGCCACTTTCACCATTAGTCAAGAACGCTTTCCTGCGGCAATTCAGGCGGTTTGCACACTCGTGGCGAAGTTCGGCATTATCCGTGCATGTCGTTTCGAAGGGGTGGGGAGGCAGGGCATGAGTCATCGATTGCAGGCCGTGTTACTGGATGTGGATGGCACACTGGCGGATACCGAGGAAGTCCATCGCCAGGCATTCAACGCGGCATTTGCCGCGGCCGGCCTGGACTGGGTATGGGAACCGGCGTTGTACCACGAACTGCTCGCGGTGACCGGGGGCAGGGAACGCATCCGCCACTACCTGCAGCGGGAACGTCCGGAGTTCCCGTTACCGGATAACGCCGCTGAATTCATTGCCGCACTGCACCGGGCCAAGACCGGTTTTTATGTAGAGGCGCTGTCCAGCGGCAAGGTACCGTTGCGGCCGGGTGTGGAACGCCTGCTGGCCGATGCGCGGGCAAACGGACTGCGGCTGGCGATCGTGACGACCACCACGCCGGACAACATCACGGCGCTGCTCGAACACTCCTTCTCCCGGGACGTCTCGGGGTGGTTCGAGCTGATCGCGGCGGGCAACGTGGTACCGCACAAGAAGCCGGCACCCGATATCTATCACTACACCCTGCAGCGGATGCATCTGCAGCCGGAAGACTGCATTGCGATCGAGGACTCGCTGAATGGCCTGCGCGCGGCCGCTGCCGCCGGCGTACCCACACTGATCACCGTCAACCCGTATACGGCCGGACAGGATTTCAGTGGCGCGGCGCTGGTGCTGGATCACCTCGGTGAGGCGGATGCGCCCTGCACGGTACTGGCCGGTGAGCGGCGACCGGACGGCATGGTGGATGCGGATTTCCTGGTGCGGCTGCACGCAGAAGCCATCAGCGTGACCTGATCGATCGCATGGCCGTCGCGGCACGCATGCAGCGGATCCAGCCATTTCACGTAATGGCCCTGCTGGCACGTGCGCGTGAGCTCGAGGCGGCGGGCCGTTCGGTGATCCACATGGAGATCGGCGAACCCGATTTCACGACGCCGCTACCGGTGATCGAGGCCGGGCAGGCGGCGCTGGCCGCCGGTCTGACCCACTACACGCCCGCCACCGGTCTGCCGGTGTTGCGTGAACGCATTGCCCGCTACTACCGGGAACGCTACGGGGTCGAGGTGGCACCGCAGCGGATCGTGGTGACGCCCGGTGCCTCCAGCGCCCTGCAACTGGTGCTGGCGGCACTGGTGAACCCCGGCGAACGGGTACTGCTGACCGATCCGGGCTATCCCTGTAATCGCAATTTCGTCTACCTGCTGGATGCCGAACCCGTCGGTATCCCGGTGGACGCGGCAACCGCCTGGCAGCCTTCCGTGCAGCAGGTGCGCGAACACTGGTCTGACCACACCGCGGTCCTGCTGCTGGCTTCACCGTCCAACCCGACCGGTACCCTGCTGGACCCGGAGTGGATCCGGGGTTATCTCGACATCGTGCGTCGCGGTGGTGGCACGCTGGTCATCGACGAGATCTATCATGGTTTGACCCATGAAGGTGCCGTGCCGACTGCGCTGGCGCTGTCCGAGGAGATCTGCGTGATCAACAGCTTCTCCAAGTACTTCGGCATGACCGGCTGGCGGCTGGGCTGGCTGGTTGCACCGCCGGCGCTGGTGCCGGAACTCGACAAGCTGGCCCAGAACCTGTTCCTTGCCGCGCCGACCGTCTCCCAGCATGCCGCGCTGCGCGCCTTCGACCCGGACACCATCGCTATCCTGGAACAACGTCGCGGACAGTTCCGCGAACGCCGTGATTACCTGTTGCCGGCCCTGCGCGAACTGGGTTTCGGCATCCCGCAGCAACCGCAGGGCGCGTTCTATCTCTATGCCGACTGCAGCCGTTTCTCGGCCGACAGCTTCACGTTCACGCAGCACCTGCTGGAGGACGCCGGTGTGGCAATCACGCCGGGTATCGATTTCGGCAGCCACCTGGCAGACCGGCACGTGCGCTTCGCCTATACCACCTCGCTGGAACACCTGCAGGAAGGCATCCGGCGCCTGGGGGAATACCTGCGGGATCGCAATCAGCCGTAGGGGCGCAGGCATGCGCGAACTGCATGCGCTGATTCCATTCGCGGACCGCGTCCGTTGCGGTTGACCGGTTGTTACAGGAGCGGCCTGCAGCCGCGATGAGTGACGCGCCGGATTCGATCGCGCCCGCAGGGCGCTCCTGCGGGGTGTCTGCTGTTGCAGGAGCAGGGGACGCACGAATTTCCCGGTCTGTTGATGCGCGGACGGCGCCCGCTCCGGCGTAACGATTGCGGTTTTTGTCCGGGACAAGCGTGTACTTCACGCACTCCGCTCAGTGTCGGCCTTGGTGAGCGTGTGCTGCCGGTATTCACCGACCCACAGCGCGGTGGCGCCCGCCACGGCAGCCGGCATGGCCAGGAAGTTGAGCAGCGGGATCATCGTGAGCAGCAGGGTGCTGCCACCAAATCCGTAGGCCAGCAGGCGGCGCTGGCGCAGCAGGCTGCGTTGCTTCCCGAACAGCAGGCCGTGATTGGCCAGCGGGTAGTCGAAATACTCGATGGCCAGCATCCAGGCGCTGAACAGGCCCCACAGTACCGGTGCAGCCACGTTCACCGCCGGGATCAGGAACAGCAGCCCGAGCGGCACGGCGCGCAGGGCGAAGTACAGCAGCTTGCGCAGTTCCGACGCCAGGCTGGGGACGAAATCCCTTGCCAGGGCGCGCCAGCCGCCGGTTTCAATCGGCTGCCCGGTCAGGTGCTTTTCCACCGCCTCGGCGAGCATGCCGTTGAAGGGCGCAGCCACCAGGTTGGTCAGCAGCGAGAAACCGTAAAAGACGATCAGTACGGCGGCGAAGGCAAACAGTGGCCAGAGCAGATACTGCAGCCAGTCCAGCCACGATGGCAGCTTGCCCAGCCAGCTGTTGAGCAGGCTATCCAGCCAGAACGTCAGGCCATAGAGCGCGCCGGCGAAGCACAGCGTACTGACCAGCAACGGTACGACGACATAACGGCGCAGGCCCGGCTGGCGCAGCAGGCGCAGCCCCTGCAGCAGGTAGTGAAATCCGGAGTGTGTACTTGCCATGGCTTGTATTCCTCGCTGCGATCATACCGGTAATCGGGCCGGTTCACGCGCCGGCCACATCAGGGGCGGTGGTTTTTCCTGGCGACTTTGCACCCTGGCGCGAGATCATGGCTTTTCCCCGTCACTCCGCAACGCCAGCAACGCGCACCCGTACGCGGCCTGCCGGTGGGTGGCGGCCAGTACGGGGACCCCGCACAGGCGCTCGCGAATCCGGCCCCAGCCACGATTGCCGGCACCGCCGCCGGTCGTGAGGATGCGCCGCGGCGCGGGTGCGCCCAGTCCCGTCAGGACCCGGTAGCCGGTGGCCTCGATTGCGGCGATGCCTTCCAGGATGCCCTGGAAAAAGACCGCATCGTCCGGCGGGCGCGGCGCCAGCCGCGGCGGCAGTGCCGGGTCGTACGCGGGGAAGCGCTCGCCCGGTGCCGTCAGCGGGTAGTAGTCCAGCCCGGTCGGTTCGTCCGGTTTCAACCGGGCGGAATACCGCTCGATCTGCGCCGGGCTGAACCACTGTGCCAGCACGGCACCGCCGCTGTTGGACGCGCCGCCGACCAGCCAGTCTGCGCCCAGCCGGTGGCTGTATACCCCGAGCCGGGTGTCGAATACGGGGCGGGGGGCACGGATCTTCAGTACCAGCGTGGAACCGAGTGCGGTGACCGCCTCTCCCGGCCCGGCACCGGTGGCGATGAAACTGGCGGTGCTGTCCGTCGTGCCGCTCAGGACCCGGGTGTCCGCCGGCATCCCCCAGCGTGCCGACCACCCGGCGCACAGGGTGCCGATCGGCCGACCGGCCGGCACTACATCGGGCAGCAGGCCGCGCGGGAGACCGAGTGGCTCCAGCCAGTCCGGCCAGCGCCGGTCGACCACGTCATAGCCCAGTTTCAGCGCATTGTGCTCGTCGCAGATACCGTGGTGATCACACAGGCAACCCAGCAGCCAGTCGGCCTGGTGCGCGACACGATGGATGGAGGAGCCATATGGCTGGTCCCGCAGCCAGAGCAGCTTGGCCAGGCTGCTGCCGGCGCCGCGTGCCGGGCTGTTCGCCGGTGCGTATTCCCCGATGCGGGCCGCGGCCGCCCGTGAGCGCGTGTCGTTGTACATCAGTGCCGGCGTGACGGGCTGGCCGTGCCGGTCGCAACCCAGCACGGTGGCGGAGGTGCCATCGAGACAGAGTGCACGTATCTGCCCCAGCGGGTGGCGGGCGGCGAGGCGGTCGAGGTTCCCGGTGAGCGCGTTCCACCACAGTGCCGGGTCCTGCTCCACTGCCCCTCCGGCGCGGGCCGGGGCAGGCAGGGGCGTGTGTTCCTCGGCCTGCACGCGGGCACCCCGGTCGATCACGCAACTCCGGCAACCGGAGGTGCCGAAGTCGATGCCGAGATAGCAGTTCATGCACGCTGGCCGGTGTTTGCCGGCCGATGCTGCGTCAGGGGAGGGCCGTCGGGGACGGGGTTTGCCAGCCGTCCCGCCGGTATTCGGCCACCACGTCGGTATAGACGCCGCCACGGACATTGAACTCCGCACGCAGCCGCATGAAGCGCGGTTGACAGGCCGCGACCAGGTCGGACAGCATCCGGTTGGTGACCGCCTCGTGGAAGGCCCCTTCGTCGCGGAAGGACCAGATGTACAATTTCAATGACTTGAGTTCGATGCAGGCCAGGTCCGGGACATACTCCAGGTGCAGGGTCGCGAAATCCGGCTGGCCGGTCTTCGGACACAGACAGGTGAATTCCGGTAACCGGATGCGGATGGTATAGTCCCGGTCCGGTTGCGGATTGTCGAAGGTTTCCAGATTCCTGGCGGGGCGCGTTGTCATGCCGCAACGATACTTGACACAAGATGATGGGTGCAAGCCTGTGAGAATAACTAATACTTGTATAAATCACCCCTCGTCAGTACTCTAACTGTCCATGCGTTTGTCCAAGATCAAACTGGCCGGGTTCAAGTCTTTCGTCGACCCGACCACCATCCACCTGCCGACCAATCTGGTCGGTGTGATCGGCCCAAACGGTTGCGGCAAGTCCAACATCATCGATGCCGTGCGCTGGGTGATGGGCGAATCTTCGGCAAAAAACCTGCGCGGCGACTCGATGACGGATGTCATCTTCAACGGCTCCAACGGCCGCAAGCCGGTCGGCAGTGCCAGCATCGAACTCGAATTCGACAACAGCGACGGCACCATCGGTGGCCAGTACGCCGGCTACAGCGAAATCTCCATTCGTCGCCAGGTGTCCCGCGACGGCACCTCGAACTACTTCCTCAACAACACCCGCTGCCGCCGTCGCGATATTACCGATATCTTCCTCGGTACCGGCCTCGGCCCGCGCAGTTACTCGATCATCGAGCAGGGCACCATCTCGCGCCTGATCGAGGCCAGGCCCGACGACCTGCGCGCCTTCCTGGAAGAGGCGGCCGGGATCTCGAAGTACAAGGAACGGCGGCGCGAAACCGAGAACCGCATCCGCCATACCCGCGAAAACCTCGATCGCCTCAACGACCTGCTGGAAGAGATCGACAAGCAGCTGGACAAGCTCAAGCGCCAGTCACGCGCCGCGGAGCGCTACAAGGAACTCAAGGAAGAGGAGCGCCAGGTCAGGGCGGAACTGCTGGCCCTGCGCTACCAGGCCATGCATGCCCGCAGCAGCGAGGGTCAGCGCCTGATCCAGGAACGCGAGCTGGCGCTGGAGGCCGAGATCGCGGCGCAACGCAATAACGAGTCCGAACTGGAAAAACTGCGCGAACAGCTGGCCGGGGCCAACGAGGCCTACAACCGGTCGCAGGGCCACTACTACAAGCTGGGTTCGGACGTCGCGCGGGTCGAACAGGCCATCCTGCACAGCCGGGAATCGCGCCAGCAACAGGAACAGGAACTGGCCCGCACCGAACAGACACTGGGCGAGATCGGCCGGCATATCGAGCTCGATCGCACCCGCAGGGAAGAGCTGGCGGCGAGTATCGCCACCATCGAACCGGAATTGCGCGAGGCCAGTGATCGCATCGAGCTGTCCGGCACCGGGCTGGCGGCGGCCGAGCAGGCCATGCGCGGCTGGCAGTCGGAGTGGGATGAATTCAACCAGCGCAACGCAGAGCGGATGCAGGCCGCCCAGGTGGAGCGTACCCGGCTCGACCACCTGGAGCGCCAGGTACAGCAGCTGGACCAGCGCCTGCAGCGCATGGGTGAAGAGCAGCAGTCACTGGGCAGCCAGCGCATCGAACACGAGATCGAGGCCCTGGCGCAGGAGCTGGAGGGTCGTGAGACCGTGGTGGCCGGCCTGCAGGTGAAGCTGGAGCAGGCCACGCGCCGCATCACCGATATCCGCGAGCTACTGGCCACGCGCGAGCAGGAATCCAGCCAGCTGCAAAGCGAGCATCACCACACCCGCGGACAACTCGCCTCGCTGGAGACCCTGCAACGGGCCGCGCTGGGACAGCGTTCCGAGCAGGTCAGTGGCTGGCTCAAATCCCACGGACTGCAGGGTGCGCAGCGTGTTGCACAGTCCATCCAGGCCGAGCCCGGCTGGGAACACGCGATCGAGACCGCGCTGGGCTTCTATCTCGAGGCGATCTGCGTGCCGCAGCTGGAGCACGCCGAAAGCGTGCTGGGCAGCCTGGAACAGGGCGATGTCGCACTGTATGAAACCGCCAGCCCGGTACCGGGCGAGGCGTCCGGCCGCGGCAGGTGGCTGGCGGATCGCATCACCGCACCGTGGTCGATGCAGGGCCTGCTGGATGGCGTCTACACGGCGGATTCACTGGCCGAGGCGCTGGCCATGCGCGCCGGGCTGGGTACGCATGAATCCGTGATTACCCGCGAAGGCATCTGGATCGGACCACACTGGATGCGCGTGGCGCGCGATGTCGATGAAAAGGCCGGCGTGCTGGAACGCGAGCGCGATATCGCTGCGTTGCAGGAGCGGGGAGCCGGCCAGGCGCAGCGCATCGGGCAGCTGGGCATGGAGATTACCGCGGCGCGTGACAGCCTGCGTGACGTGGAAGCGGAACGGGACGCGCTGCAGCAGCAATTCAATCATGCGCATCGCGAGGCCGGTGACCTGCGCAGCAGTCTCGCCGCGGGCCGTGCGCGTCTCGAGCAGCAACAGCAGCGCAGTGAGCACGTCCTGATGGAAACCGAGGTGCTGCGCAGCGAGAAGCAGCTGGAAGAGCAGGAACGCAGTGCCGCCATGGCGCGCCTGGAAGAGGCACTGGCGGCGACCGAGTCGCTCAAGCGGGAGCGCGAGCAGCGCACCGCGCATCAGCAGCAGCTGTCCGCAGTGCTGGATGCCGCGCGTGAGCGTGCCCGGGCCGATCAGCAGGCCGCCCACGACCTGGCCTTGCGTGCCGAGTCGTTGCGTGCGGCGCTGGCGGGTACGGAACAGGCGCTCAACCGCATGCAGGAACAGACGCACCAGCTGGGCACGCGGCGCGAGGAACTGTCCGGGTTGCTGGCTCGTGGCGACAACCCGATCGTCGAACTGGAACAGGAACTGGAAGTACTGCTGTCGCAGCGGATCGAGTCCGAGCAGCTGCTTGCCGCGGCACGCAGGCAGGTGGAGGACGTCGAGCATACGACGCATGAGCTGGACCAGGAGAGGGCGCGCAAGGAACGGCTGGTCAGCAGCCAGCGCGAACAGCTGGCACAGGACCGGATGGCGTGGCAGGAGATCAAGGTGCGCGCGGACACCCTGATGGAACAGATTGCCGCCTCCGGGTTTGACTACCCGGCACTGCTCGACAATCTGGCGGAGGGGGCCAGCGTCGAGGCGTGGTCGGAACAGGCGGACACGCTGGAACAGCGGATCCAGCGGCTGGGGCCGATCAACCTGGCCGCGATCGAGGAGTTCGAGGAAGAGACGAAGCGCAAGGAATACCTGGACGCACAGCACGCCGACCTGATCGAGGCCCTGCAGACGCTGGAGAACGCCATCGGCAGGATCGATCGCGAGACCCGCTCGCGTTTCAAGGAGACCTTCGACAGCGTCAACCAGGGGATACAGGAGAATTTCCCGATCCTGTTCGGCGGCGGCACGGCCTACCTGGAGCTGACCGGCGAGGACCTGCTCGACACCGGCGTGACCGTGATGGCGCGTCCGCCCGGCAAGCGCAACAGTACGATCCACCTGCTGTCCGGTGGCGAAAAGGCGCTCACCGCGATCGCCCTCGTGTTTGCGATCTTCCGGCTCAATCCCTCGCCGTTCTGCATGCTCGACGAGGTCGATGCGCCGCTGGATGATGCCAACGTCGGCCGCTACTGCGACATGGTACGCAGGATGTCCGAGCAGGTGCAGTTCATCTTTATCACGCACAACAAGATCACGATGGAAATGGCCAACCAGCTGACCGGTGTCACCATGCATGAACCCGGCGTGTCCCGGCTGGTCGCGGTCGATGTGGATGAGGCGGTGCGGCTGGTGGCGGTGTAACGGAAAAGTATAGATAGCCACGGTAACACACGGAATGACACGGAATATTCACGAATCACCTGTTATCTTGCGTGCCATTCACCAGGTTTCCGGGTTAACCGGGTGTCATTGGGTGTTCAATCCTTTTTGTCCTTGATGTCAGGCAGGTAGGCAGATGGAAAACATGCGCTGGATGCTGTTGCTGGTCGGGGTGGTGATCGTTCTGGGTATCTACCTTTTCGCGCGGCTGAAGACCATGCGCCTTTCGTGGCCGCGCCGGGCCGCACGCAGCGGTCCGCGTCGAACCCGGGCCGTGGCGCCGGAGCTGGATGTTCCCGATGTCGGTGCGTCGGTCGTCGCCGGCGCGGATGACTTCGAACAGTTGCTGCTCGATGACGCGGCCGGGGACGGGGCAGATTCCGGTGCCGGTGCTCCGCCCGGGAAAGCCCCGGTGGTGAATCCGGACGCGGTGTTCTCGTTGCTGGTACTCGCGCCGGCAGGCGTGCCGTTCCGTGGCCAGGTGCTGCTGGGCGCACTGGCAATGGCCAGGCTCGAATTCGGTGACATGCGGATCTTTCACCGCACCGAGATGTTGAACGGCAAGCGGAAAGTGCTGTTCTCCGTCGTCAATATCCGCGAACCGGGTACCTTCGATCCCGAGGCGATGGAGCATTTCACCACCGAGGGGGTTGCACTGTTCATGCAGGTGACTCCAGGCATCGACGCCGTGTGGGCCTTCGAGTCCATGGTGACTGCCGGACGCAGCCTGGCCGAGAGCCTGTCCGGGACGCTGTGCGATGCCACGCGCAGTGTGTTGAACCGGCAGGCCATCAGCCATATGCGGGAGCAGGTAATCAGTTGTCAGCTGCAGCAGCGGGTGGCGAAAACGGCGTCATGACCGTACCGGCATCCGCGCGCGAACGCGCCCGGGAACTGCGCGACCAACTCCACGAACACAACTACCGCTACTACGTCCTCGACGATCCGCTCATCTCCGACGCGCAGTACGACGCGCTGCTGCGCGAACTGCAGGCGCTGGAGCAGCAGTACCCGGATCTGCTGACCCCGGATTCCCCCACCCAGCGCGTCGGCGCGGCCCCGCTCAGGGCCTTTGGCGAGGTGCGCCATGAACAGCGCATGCTGTCGCTGGACAATGCCTTCTCCGACGAGGAACTGGCCGACTTCGACCGGCGCGTGCGCGAGCTGCTGGAGGTCGACAGCGTCGAGTACGCCGCCGAACCCAAGCTCGACGGCCTGGCGGTCAGCCTGCTGTACCGCGACGGCGTGCTGGTTCGTGCGGCCACGCGCGGCGATGGCACCACCGGCGAGGACGTCACGCAGAACGTGCGCACCATCGCCACGGTGCCGCTGAGACTGGAAGGCCAGGGCATTCCGGAATTGTTCGAGGTGCGTGGGGAGGTGTACCTGTCGCACCAGGGTTTTGCCCGGCTGAATGCACAACAGGAAGCGGCCGGGCAGAAGACCTTCGTCAACCCGCGCAACGCCGCGGCCGGCAGCCTGCGGCAACTCGATTCCACGATCACCGCACTGCGCCCGCTGGAGATGTACTGCTACGGGGTGGGCAGGGTCGAAGGTGGCAGGCTGGCCGCTACCCACACGGATGTGCTGGAACAGTTGCATGGCTGGCGGTTGCGTGTGTATGAGGATATACAGCGCGTGACCGGCCTGAAAGGTTGCACGGAGTACTACCGGCGCTACGAGCAGCGCCGTGACCGGCTTGCATTCGATATCGACGGGGTCGTTTTCAAGGTCAACCGTTTCGACCAGCAGGATGCGCTGGGCTTCGTGGCGCGTGCGCCGCGCTGGGCGATTGCGCGCAAGTTCCCGGCGCAGGAGCGCGAGACCGTGGTGCTCGGCATCGACGTGCAGGTGGGCCGCACCGGCGCGCTGACGCCGGTGGCGCGGCTGGAACCGGTGTTCGTCGGTGGCGTGACCGTCACCAATGCCACCCTGCACAACCAGGACGAGATCGACCGCAAGGATGTGCGCGTGGGCGACACCGTGATCGTGCGCCGTGCCGGCGACGTGATTCCCGAGGTGGTCAGGGTCAACACCGCGCTGCGGAAAAAGGGCGCACGCCGCTTCCACATGCCTGATCGCTGCCCGGTATGCAAGTCGCACGTCGAGCGTATCGAGGGCGAGGCAGTGACCCGCTGCACCGGCGGGCTGTATTGCGCCGCACAGCGCAAGGAGGCCATCAAGCACTTCGCCTCGCGCAAGGCCATGGACATCGAGGGGCTGGGTGACCGGCTGGTCGAGCAACTGGTCGATGCGCAGCTGATCGATGACGTCAGCGACCTGTATGGCCTGGGTGTGGAGCAACTGGCCGGACTGGAACGCATGGCCGAGAAATCGGCCACCAACCTGGTCAACGCCCTGGACCGGAGCCGCGACACCACGCTGGAACGGTTCATCTATGCACTTGGTATCCGTGAGGTCGGTGAGGCCACGGCGCAGGGGCTGGCGCAGTACTTCGGAGACCTGGACGTGCTGAAGGCAGCGGACCTCGATACATTACAGAACGTCCCGGACGTCGGTCCGGTGGTCGCGCAGCGCATCGTCGATTTCTTCGCGGAACCGCACAACTGCGACGTCATCGACAAGCTGATCGGGGCCGGCATCCACTGGCCGGTAGTGAAGAAATCCACGCACACCCCGCTGGCCGGCAAGACCTTCGTCATCACCGGCACGCTGTCGATCCCGCGCGACGAGCTGAAGAAACGCCTGCAGGCGGCCGGCGCGAAGGTGACCGGCAGTGTCTCGAAGAAAACGGATTACGTCGTGGTCGGTGACGACCCGGGTTCCAAATACGACAAGGCGGTGGAGCTGGGTGTGGCGATAGTGGATGAATCAGGCTGTCTGGCGTTGCTTGGATAGAGGCGAAAGGCGTGGTATTGCAGCATCCGGAGGATGTTGCCAGGTCTCATCATTCAAGTGACTCTGCTCCCTCGGGAGCACGCACCCGTTCCCTGGCCGGCTGCGTGTGGCTATACTCATATCGGCGCGTGGTTTCTCAGGCCAATAACAACCAGTAACAATCTATGGAAATTTCCTGCTCCGTAGCCAGGTCATCCCGTGTACGCATTGTCGCCTGTCTGTGCGCAATCGCGCTGCAGGGATGCTCGCTGGCGGTGCATGCCTGTCAGGTGTATGGCAAGGGCTGGGGCAGCAAGTGGGATGATCCGGTCTGGCCTGCGGGGGCGGTGGTCACGTGGAGTTATATCAAACCCGGTGCGGGACCGGGATCGTCCGGCTGGATCGGTCCCAATACTCTGGGTACGGGCGGGACCGGCGATATCCGCGCCGACATTGACGCACTGTACGGCGCCGGGGCCTTCGATGCGGCCGTGCAGCGTGCCTTTGACACCTGGAGCGCCGCGGCCAACGTGCAGTTTGTCCAGGTTGCCGACTCCGATGGCGATTTCGGCACCGTGACGTATCCCGACATCCGCATCGGCGCGTACGATTTCGGCAACCCCTATTCCGGGGGTGCCGGCTTCGGTCCACCGGGCGATGACCTGAATTACCCGGATGCGCTGGCCGGCGATATTGCGTTCAACAACCAGAACCACTTCAACATCGATCCCGGCAGCGAGGGCGATCCGCTGCAGACCGGTACCGGCGGCCTGTACCTGAACGACGTCGAGGGGTTGATGTTGCACGAGATCGGACACACGCTCGGCATGGGCCATTCCATGGTCACCAGTGCCGTCATGTGCGGCTATGTCTCCACGGCATTCGACGGCAGCGCCTGTGACATCTCCCACGTCAACCGGGAGCCCGATGCAGATGACCTGGATGCCGTCACCAATATCTACGGCCCGGCACCGCCGCCGGACGGCGATGTCTCCTTCGACTGCACGGTCGACGTCGCAGACGTGTTGCTGGCCACGCAGGCCGCCAGCGGACAGCGGACGCTGAATGCGGCTCAGGCCGCCCGCGCCGACGTGGCGCCGCTGGCCGCGGGTACTCCCTCGCCGGATGGCAATGTGAATGCCGCCGACGTGCTGCTGATCCTGGAAAAGAGCCTGGGCAACACCTGGGGCGGGAACTGAATCGAGGGGGCAGGGTCACCGGTTCCGTCAAAGATCCTTGTCTGAGCGACCTGGTTCGGTGAGGTGTTGGCGCCTGGATTCGCCTGCTGCCTGTGGTTCCGCCAGTCGCGCGACGAGCGTGTCGATGAAAATACATGTTCGCGCCGGCATCAACCGCCTGCCCGGAAACACCACCCACGCACTGACCGGTGGCAGACACCAGTCCGGTAGCACCCGGACCAGTTCACCGCGTTGCACCCGCGGCAGCGCGAACTGATCGTTCGCGGCCGTGATTCCCGTCCCGTCCAGCGCCATCCGCAACAACAATTCCGGTGCATTGGCGGTTACCCGGGCAGGTGGCGTGCCCTCCCGGCGCTCATCGCCACGGCTGAGCAGCCAGGGCATCGGTTCGCCGCCGCGTGCGAGGATGCAGAGTGCGTCATGCCGCATCAGTGAATCCGGTTCAGCAGGCGTACCGCGCCGTGCCAGGTACGCGGGTGCCGCATAGAGGCCGACATTGAACACCGCGATACGGCGGGTGGCCAGCGAGGCATCGTCCTGCAGATTCCCCATACGAATCGCGACGTCGAAGTTCTCGCCGATAAGATCGACGAAGCGGGGCGACAGGTCGACCTCCAGCGCGATCGCGGGGTACCGGAGGGCAGATCCGGACAGCAGTCGTGCAAGTACCAGGTTGGCCATGTCGTTCGGCATGGACACGCGCAGGCGGCCACCCGGTTCGATTTGCCGGCTCTGGGCCAGTGCGCTGACAGCCGCCACGCCCTCCACGACGTGGCGCGCCTGTTCCAGCACGGCGCGTCCGAAGTCCGTGAGGGTGAGCATGCGGGTGGTGCGCAGCAACAGGCGCTCGCCGAGCTGCGATTCCAGCGCAAGGATTCTTCTCGAGACGGTCGATTCGGGCAGGCCGAGGCGCGCGCCGGCGCGTGAAAAGCTGCCTTCGTCCACGACAGGTGCGAACAGATGCAGGTCGTTCGGCCTGATATCCATGCGGAGGTCCCCCACCTTCGTGTGCCCCGACCGTGGCTCAGGGCCCCGAATGGCCGGGTTAATTGTTCCATTTATGGAACAGCGACTTCCGGGTAGAAATCGCAACAGATATCGTTACCTCAGCAGATCGAAGCCGCGCTGGCGGCGTAATGCAGACGGCCGTGCCCCCGGCTGTCGATCCGTCCTCTACTTCAACTGCACAGGAGAAACCACCATGTCCGTACTCGCATACCATCCCGATCTGTCCATCGACCGGTCCATCTCGCACACGGGAAGCGCCCGGTCCGGCGTCCTCCGTAACCTGGTGGAACTGCTGGGCCGTGTGCTGCTCGTTGCCAACGGGGCCGGCGCATGGAGTCTGGACGCACGCAGGGCCGGATAGCACGACCAGGGGGCCGCGACGCTGTCGTGGCCTCCCTGGAGGGAGCAGGGGTTGCCCGCCTTTCGAGCCTACGTCAGTCCCGCCTTGCGGTAGCGCAGGAAGGTGAGCGGGCCGTAGATGGCGACGACCATCGCATAGCCCACGATACCCAGGCCCACGTGGTAGCCGGGGTCGGTCGTTTCGTCGGGATAGAGATACATCACGGTCAGCCCCAGCAGGCACATGAACAGGGCCGGCAGCAGGCTGAAGATCACACTGGGGAGCGGCTGCGCCCGTGCGGCCATACGGGTCAGCAACGCGCGATACTCGGTTTCGCCCATAGCGCGGATCAGCCAGAGCTTGCTGCTGTTGGAGGCGGCCACCAGCCAGGAGGCCACCATGATCACGATGCCCGCGCCGATATCCCACCAGGGGATGATGAACACGAGGGTCGTCAGCAGGGCATACGGCCAGCGCAGGCGGCGGATAACGCTGTTGGATTCCAGTTCGAGGTTGGGGGAGGCCAGCCAGGTCGATCCGATATCGGCCAGGCGCGAGAGCAGGATCAGCATGGCGAGGGTGAGCCTGGCACTTTCCTGTACTTCCACGATACGAGCTCCTTGCCGGTCTGAAAGTTGGTGCCCGGACGGGGCGGGCGCCTCCGCTCCTGTAACGGCAGGATCCGGGCGGAGTCCAGTGAAGAACTGCAGGACCGGCTTCGTTTATCCGTTATATTACCGCCATGCGTCGCGCGCCGAATATCAACCTGCTGACCGGCCTGGTCATTGCCATCATCCTGCTGGGTGCAATCAGCGTGTTCACCGTGGTGGTCAACGCGAATACCTACCAGGAACTGGCCTTCAATTTCCAGCGCCAGTACATGACCCAGCTGATGGCATCGGAAAGCACCAACATCCTGGAGGAGGATGCCGAACGGATGCGGCACATGGGGCTGATGATCCAGAAAGACACCCGGTTCCGCGCGGCATTTGCCTCGGGCGATACCGCCACGCTGGAAACCGCACTGGAGGCACAGTTTCACCGTGCACCGGTCACGTCGAACCTGGTCGATGCGGTCGGCGTCTATGCCTTCGACGTGGATTTCCGGCTGCTGGGCATGGCCATGCGCAGCGGCAGCGGGCTGCAGCAGCCGGTCCTCATCTGCCCGGACCTGATCTCCAAGGCCCGGGTCCGCGAGGGTCCCGGACGGCTGAAACCGCTGGACGAGCTGTGTCTGCATGACGGAGTGCCGTACAACGCGGCGATCGTGCCGGTCGGCGGGCTGGTGCCGAACGGCTACCTGCAGGTGGTTGCCAGCCCGGTCAGGTCACTGGAGCGGATCGACACCCGCCTGAAGATGCCGGTGCAGATCCGGCAGGTGGACGGCACCCTGCTGTACTCCACGCCGGGCTGGCGGGCCGGTCTCAATGAACACAACGTGCAGTCCAGCTATGAATTGCCCACGAACGATTCCCGGCCGGCGCTGCGGATCGTGTCCAGCCGCAATGCCGATGCACTGGTCACGCAGATCAACCGGACCAATCGCCGCCTGCTGGTCACCGTGATCCTGGTGCTGCTGGCGACCGTGGCACTGGCCCTGCTGATGGTCAATTACTCCGTGTTCAGGCCGTTGCAGAACCTGCGCGACCGCCTGCGGCGCGAGTGGGGCAGGGACACCGAGGGTGGCGGCGACCTGAACGGACCGGAAATGGGGGGGCCGGTCACCTTTCACGCGCTGGGCGAACTCTATGACACCCTGCACGACCTGGCCATCCGCGACCCGTTGACCGGGACCTATAACCGCGCCCTGCTGGAAGACCGCATGTTGCAGGTAATCGCGGCGCACCGCCGCACCCCGGGCCATGCCGCGGTGCTGCTGCTGGACATGGTCCGTTTCAAGTACGTCAACGACATGCTCGGGCACCACACCGGCGACCTGCTGCTGAAGGACGTGGTCAGCCGCATTGCCGATGTCCTGCGGGAATCGGATACGCTGGCCCGGCTTGGCGGTGACGAATTCGTCATCGTGCTGCCGGATACCGACTCGGACCAGGCCTGCCAGGTAGCCAGCAAGATCCTGCACTCGATGAAACACCAGTTCGAGGTGCGCGAGCACAAGATCTTCGCGTCCGTCACCATCGGCATCGCGCTGATGCCGGAACACGGCCTGGATGTCGAAACCCTGCTGCGCAACGCGGATTACGCCATGTACTCGGCCAAGGCGATGAAGCAGGGCTACGCCATCTACGATCCGCTGACTACGGAAAACATCGACGTGGCGCGCATGACACTGGACAGCGTGCTGAACCAGAACATCGAGCGCAACGCACTGTTTCTCGTCTATCAGCCGGTACTCGACTTCGGGACCGGCAAGGTCAGTTACCTGGAGGCGCTGCTGCGCTGGCGCAAGCCGGACGGCAGGATCGTGTTGCCCGATGCCTTCATCCGCGCCGCCGAGCAGAGCGGACTGATCCGGCAGTTGTCCGAGTGGGTGATCCGTACCGCCTGCAGTGAACTGGCCGACCTGCAGCAGAATTACCCCGGGCTGCGTACCGGCATCAATCTCTCGATGCACAACCTGCACGACTTCAACCTGAAGGACCGTATCCAGGAGGCGTTGCAGGAAAACGGGTTGCAACCGCAGGCACTGTTGCTGGAGATCACCGAGACCGGCGTGATGCAGGATCCGGAACAGGTGATCGAGATGCTGCGTCAGCTGTCGGCCATGGGACTGCACCTGTCGATCGACGACTTCGGTACCGGGCACTCGTCGCTGGTGTACCTCAAGCGCCTGCCGGTCCATACCCTGAAGGTCGACAAGTCGTTCGTGCTGGACATGGACTCCGACGAGGAAAGTGCCTCGATCGTAAATGCCACGATCGATCTGGCGCACAACCTCGGCCTCACCGTGACGGCGGAAGGGGTGGAGACCCGCGCCGTGTTCGAGCGCCTGCAGGGCATGCATTGCGACTTCTACCAGGGCTACTTTTCGGGCCGGCCGATGCGGATGGATGAACTGCTGGAGTGGCTGGATGAGCGCGATGCGGTCTGATTTCCGGGAAGATTTGCGGAGGGTTTGCCTGTGAGACAGGGTTTGACGATACTGGTGACAATACTGCTGTGTGCCTGCGGCGAGCCATCGGACCCGGGTTCAACAGCGCCGGTGTGGAAGTCACAGACCGACGTGCTCGACAGCGCGCGGCAGGTCGAGGGAATCGTGCAGGACCAGGCCGATGCACAACGCCGTCAGCTGGAATCCATGACGCAATAGCACCGGCGCAGGGTCCGGGCAGCGCTGGCTGCCGACCACGGGGTTCAGGGGATCGCGCCGGAACAGGATGCAATGGCTACCATCATCACAATAACAGGCGGGCTGCCGCAACTGGGCAAGTCACAGCTGGCGCTGAATCTTGCTCTGGAAATGGTGCGGCGCGGTCGCTGGACCGGCCTGTTTCACGAGCAGGCCGCCAGCCCGGCACTGGACCGGCTGGTACGGCTCCCCGCGGCCGTCTTTCACGAGCGCCGTACCGGAGACGATACCCCGGTGGATATTCTGCGGCGTGGCTACCAGGGCGTGGACATCATCGGTTGCCGGATGCCCCTGTCCGCATGGAATACCACGGACCGGGTACGGCTGCAGCGCTGTATCGGGCAGCTGGATATCCGTGAAGGCTACGACGACCTGCTGGTCGACACCTCCGGGATGCCGGCCCATGAAGCCATGGCATGCAGCCTGGCCGCGGGCCTCGTGGTCATGGTCGTCACCTCGCTACCGGCGTCACAGGCACAGTCCTTTGCCCTGCTGCGGATTCTGCTGCTGAACGGTTACCGTGGCCTGCTGCGGCTGGTGGTGAACCGCGTTACCAGCGCCGTCAACGCCACTGACATCCAGCAATCCTTCACCCGGCAGGCGCATGAGCATCTCGGGGTGGACATTCCCCTGCTCGGGTTCGTCCCGGAGGATCCGCAGGTGGGCCTGGCCCAGGAGGCCGGGCAGGCGTTCACGACGGTCTTCCCCGAGTCCGAGGCGGCAGGTCGGCTGGTGGTGCTGGCGGATGCCATCGAGGAACTGGAACAGGCGGAGGTGCGTCCGCAGGAGGTCAGCGAGTACTGGAACCGGGTGCGGGAGATACTGGTGCGTCCGGTACGGTTGCCCGGCGGGGCGGAGCTGGATGCCGTGAACGCCGCAGAACGTAGTCCGGCCGCTGGCTGAGCAGCGGCCGGACCCGTGGCGGTTATTGCTGACCGGATTCGCCGGTACTGTCCGGGCTGTCCGTCTGTCCTGAAGTGCCGGACTCTTCCGCGCTGTCCGCCTGTCCGGAATCATCCGTACCGCCCGTGTCGCCGCCCGCGATTACGATCGTGGCGGCCTTGCGGAGTTCTGCCATGTGCTTCTGCAGCTTCTGCTGGGCAAGACCGAGTTTCAGACGGTCCTTGATATCATCGAACGGCGGCGGCGTGGTGTCGCGCACATCATCGAGCATGATGACGTGCCAGCCGAACTGGGTCTTTACCGGAGTCTTGGTGTAGTGGCCCTTTTCCAGCGCGGCCGCGGCATCGGCGAACTCCTTGACCATCTGCCCCGGGCGGAACCAGCCCAGATCGCCACCGGACGCGGCGGAAGAATCGGTGGACTTCTGCTTGGCCAGCTCGGAGAAATCCTTGCCGCTGTCGAGCATCGAAATGATGGCCTTGGCGTCGTCCTCCGTGTCAACCAGGATGTGACGGGCCTTGAACTCCTTGCCGGGTATGTTGATCTTTTCGTCGTAATAGGCCCTGGCGTCGGCGTCGGTGACCGGGTTTTTCTCCATGAAGTCCTTGATGGCCGCACCGGCCAGCGCACTGCGTTGCAGCTGGTTGATGGAGGCGATCACCACCGGTTGCGAGCCGAGCCCCTTGTTATCCGCTTCCTGCCGCATCAGCTCCAGGGCAATCAGTTCATTCAGGATGCTGTCCCTGGAGGCGTCCTGTGCGCCCTTGGCCTCGCGTTGTCCGGAGTACACGTCCAGCACGGTCTTGCTGATGGTCTTGCCGTTGACGGTGACGACGACATCGCCGGTATCGGCGGCAGGGGCCACTGCATTTTCGGCGGTTTTCGCGGTTTCGAGTGAAGACTGCATCTGGTCGCAGCCGGTGAGGGCGAGCAGCGGGACGAGTAACAGCGAGTAGCTACGAATTTTCATTGGGTATTACCTGTATGGTGGGTGGAAAGGTCAGGATTCTTCTTCGGGTGCCCGGGCGTTGATGCTGAGGGCATGGATTTCCTGCTGCATCATAGCACCGAGCGCATCGTACACCAGCCGGTGCCGTTGCAGCGGGCTTTTGTCGCGGAAGGCCGCGGCGACGATGTTGACGATGAAATGTCCGCCGCCAGTGGCGGCACCGGCATGGCCTGCATGCTTCGCACTCTCATCGATGATTTCCAGGGTGCTGGGTTGCAGCGCATGCTGCAGGCGATCCCGCAGCTGTTCCGTTCGTTCGGCAGTCATCAGGGGAATACTCTTTTAAACGGTTTAACAGTGACTTGTGTATAGACGCCGGCGGTGAGGTAGGGATCCGTCTCGGCCCATGCGCGCGCCACGGCCAGGGATTCGAACTCGGCCACCACCAGGCTGCCGCTAAAACCTGCCGCGCCCGGGTCCTCGCAGTCGATGGCCGGATGCGGGCCGGCCAGCAGCAGGCGGCCGGTGTCCTGCAGTGCCTGCAGCCTTGCCAGGTGGGCAGGGCGGGCCTGCAGGCGTGCGCCAAGACTGTCCTCCCGGTCCTGGCTGATCACGGCATACAGCATCAGCGGTTCTCCTCTTCTCCGGACTCCATGTAACGGCTCAAATAGAAGGCCTGGCCGAACACGAACACCAGTGTCAGTCCCATCATGCCGAATACCTTGAAATTCACCCAGGTGGCCTCGCTGTAATGAAACGCGACGTACAGGTTGAGCATCCCCATGGACAGGAAGAACACCACCCAGGCCAGGTTCAGGCGCGACCACACCGGTGCCGGTGCCTTGATCGCGTGACTCATCATGCGCTCGACCAGCGTCGCCTTGCCGAAAAAGGCACTGCCGAGAAAGGTGACACCGAACAACCAGTTCACCACGGTAGGTTTCCACTTGATGAACACCGGGTCGTGCAGTGCCAGCGTCAGTCCGCCGAACAGCACCAGGATGCCGAGGGTGATCAGGTGCATCTTTTCAAAACGCCGGAATTTCAGCCAGAACAGGCCGGTCTGCACAAAGGCGGCCGCGATCGCAACGGCCGTGGCGACGTAGATGTCGTACAGCTTGTACGCCACCAGAAACAGGATCAGCGGGAACAGGTCGAACAGGAATTTCATGGCGGAAAACGCGGTGGTCCGGTCGCAGTGCGCAAGGCTCAGGGGGCACCGATCATAGACGTTTTGGCGGCGGGTTTAAACCGGCCGGCCGGGATCCCTGCGATTCCCGTGAAAAAAAGTCAGGGAAATCAGTGTAATTTCCCGGGTGGCGGGTGCGGGGACGGTGTTTCCGCCTGTGGCTGCGGCCGGTCTGCGTTCCATTGCCGGTGATACTTCTGCATGACCCTGCGTACCGGCTCCGGGTAGTCCAGCGCGTCCATTTGCTGCATGCCCTCGGAGAAAAAACGCGGGGCATCGTCCGGCAGGTGCCGGGTCAGCACCGCGAACGCCTGCTCCATCAGGGCCGTGTTGTGGCTGCGCGTGGCCACGATGCCCTGGTTCAGCAGCAGGATCCGCCACGGCCGGCCGGGATTGAATTTTTCCAGGTCCTGCCGGATCACCGGTGAGACCGCGGCCACGATCTGCCGAAACACGGCACTGAGTAATTCCAGCTGCGGTGGCTTGCGGATGGCGTTGGCATGCAGTGCCAGGGCGTCGACCACCGGCTCCAGGGTGTCGATCCGGCCACCGCGACCGGCGATCCAGAGCGCCAGGTTGACGATCAGCGCGGCGCTTTCCCTGCGCTGCTGCTGTGGTTGCTGTCGTGCGGCCGTCGCGACCAGGTTTTCGGCGAGATGCAGCGCGTATTCCCCGATTCCGGTAACGTCGGCACTGTCGGTCTGGCCGCTTCCGGCATCGGCATCCAGCCGCGCCATCACCTCGAGGAGTTGTGCAAGCGCCAGACGCAGCGCCTGCAGGTCGTCGTCCGCCGGCTCACCGGTGGTCAGGCAGGCGTCCAGCAGGGCGTCGATCTGTGCCCGGATCCGCTCCAGTTGTCCGTCAGGTATGTCCATGACCGCTCGCGGGGAAAACCGGCTGTTATGGTAACAGCGATCAGAAAAGGGGTCAGCACGGAAAGCGCGTGCCTGGACCGGAATTCCGCAATGAGCAGGGAAACATACGGAATCAACCGAAAGTACAGGGAAACTCAACGGTATGATTCCTGAGGTTTCCGCGGCGATTCGCTCTTTGCCAGCGCATACGCGGGATCCCCGGGTAAGTGCCGTTCGGAACGGTCCCGTCGGTGTTGTTGAAACAGGTCCGCCGCTCTCCTGTAGAATGCGCCGTATGCACAGCAAACACGACCTGCACAGTCACTCGCTTGCCTCGGACGGGACACTGACACCCGATGAATTGTTACGTGCGGCGCACGCGGCCGGCGTGCAGGTGCTGGCCCTCACGGATCATGACACCACCGAGGGACTGGGCGCGGCGCACCGCTGTGCGGACGCACTCGGCCTGTGTCTGGTGCCCGGCGTGGAGGTCTCGGTCACCTGGCAGGCACAGACCGTTCATATCCTGGGGCTGGGCATCGATGCCGGCAACGCGGAGCTGCAGGACGGCCTGCGCCGGTTGCGCGAGTTTCGCAACTGGCGTGCCGAGGAAATCGGCCGGCGTCTGGCGCGATCGGGGATCGGCGGCGCCTGGACCGGGGCGCGTGCCCTGGCCAGTGGCAGCATCGTCAGTCGCACGCACTTTGCCCGCTTCCTGGTGGAGCAGGGGCATGCCGGCAGTATGCGCGAGGTATTCAAACGATTTCTGGTACACAACAAACCGGGCCATGTGCCGGGTGCCTGGGCGTCCCTGGAGGACGCGCTGCACTGGATCGGGACGGCGGGTGGCGTTGCGGTCATTGCTCACCCGGCGCGCTACGGCATGACCGCCGGCAAGCTGCGGCGCCTGATCGGCGAATTCCGCGAATGCGGCGGTCTCGGTATGGAAGTGGTATCCGGCAGTCACAGTCCCGACCAGGTCACCACAATGGGTGCGCTGTGTCGCAACGAAGGGATGCCGGCCTCCTGTGGTTCGGATTATCACGGACCGGAAAACTGCTGGATCCGGCTTGGCGAACTGCCGCCGCTGCCGGCCGGCTGTAGCCCGGTGTGGGAAAGCGAGCGCTGGCCGCTCGTGCAGTGATATTGCCCGCGCAATTTGTACCGCCGGTATTGAATTTCATAAAGGCGAGGCGTGGAGCCTGCGGGGAGTGGAGATTGTGCTGGTCTGTCGTTGCACGGTCCCGCACCGGACCCTGCGTACGTTCTATGGCATGATACCGGACTTACCCTGGACCCCGGCGTCTTTACGCGGGAACTCTTTCGAATACATTATGAGCCAGTTTTTCCAGATCCACCCGGTCAATCCGCAGGCCCGGCTGATTCGCCAGGCCGTGGACATCCTGCGTGCAGACGGGCTGATCGTCTATCCGACCGATTCCAGCTATGCACTGGGCTGCCACGTGGGTGACAAGCGCGGCATGGAGCGGATGCGCCGTATCCGCGGCCTGGACGACACCCACAATTTCACGCTGGTGTGCCGGGACCTGTCCGAGATCTCCACCTATGCCCGGGTGGACAACACCGCCTACCGGCTGCTGAAGTCGTTCACGCCCGGACCCTACACCTTTATCCTGCGTGCTACCCACGAGGTTCCGCGCCGCTTGCAGCATCCGAAGCGCAAGACCATCGGCATTCGTGTACCCGATCACCCGATCTGCCAGGCACTGCTCGGCGAACTGGGAGCGCCCCTGATGAGTTCGACGCTGATCCTGCCGGGCCGCGACAGGCCGGAGACCGATGCCTGGGATATTCGAGAACGCCTGGAGCACGAGCTGGACCTGGTGATCGATGGCGGAAACTGCGGTCTGGACTCGACCACGGTGATCGATCTGGAGGACGGCGTGCCGGTGGTGGTGCGCCAGGGTTGCGGTCCGGTGGAGGGCATCGTCTGAATGCCGCACAGGCGGATCATACGGTTATAATCGCGCGATGCCCGAATTCAGCCTGATACAGAAAATCTCCATCTGGTTGCTGCCCGCCTTGCTTGCGATCACCGTGCACGAGGTGGCACACGGCTGGGTCGCCCTGCGCTTCGGCGACCGGACGGCGCTCATGCTGGGCCGCCTGACGCTGAATCCGCTCCGGCATATCGACCCGATGGGCACGATCCTGATACCCGGTCTGCTGTTGCTGCTGCATACCGGTTTTGTGTTCGGTTATGCAAAACCGGTCCCGGTGGACTGGCGCAACCTGCACCATCCGAAACGCGATATGGCCATCGTGGCGGCGGCCGGCCCCCTGATCAACTTTGGCATGGGTGTCGGCTGGGCCCTGCTGGTACGCCTCGGCGCCGTGCTGGGCGAAACCGGTAACGCGCTGGTCTACATGAGCGTGGCCGGCATCTTCATCAATACCATCCTGATGGTGCTGAACCTGATCCCCCTGCCACCACTGGACGGTGGCCGGGTGCTGACCGGGCTGTTGCCCGGACGCTGGGCCTGGTACTTCAGCCGCATCGAGCCCTATGGTTTCTTTATCCTGATCGGTCTGCTGATCACCGGTATCCTCGGCGCCGTGATGTGGCCGGTGTTGAGCCTCGTGCTCGGCATGCTGCTGCCCCTGTCCGGGATGCAATCCTTCAAGTTCGAGATGATTCTGCAAGCCCTCATGTAACCAGGAGACTGTTTTGGCAACGCTCAACACCACCAGCCGGGTATTGTCCGGCATGCGGCCCACCGGACGCCTGCACCTGGGCCACTATCACGGTGTACTGAAAAACTGGATCCGGTTGCAGCAGGAATTCGACTGCTACTTCTTCGTGGCGGACTGGCATGCGCTGACCACGCATTACGAGGAATCGCACATCATCGCCGAGAACGTCTGGGACATGGTGATTGACTGGCTGGCCGCGGGCGTCAACCCCGGTTCCGCGCAGCTGTTCATCCAGTCACACGTGCCGGAGCATGCCGAACTGCATCTGTTGCTGTCGATGGTGACGCCGCTCGGCTGGCTGGAGCGCGTGCCCAGCTACAAGGATCAGCAGGAAAAGCTGCGCGAACGCGACCTGGCCACCTATGGATTTCTTGGCTACCCGTTATTGCAGAGTGCCGACATCCTGATCTACGGCGCTGACAAGGTGCCGGTGGGCGAGGACCAGGTGGCGCACGTCGAACTGACCCGCGAGGTGGCGCGCCGCTTCAACCACATCTACGGCCGCGAGGAAGGCTACGAGGCCACCGCCGAGGCGGCCATCAAAAAGATGGGCAAGAAGAACGCGAAGCTCTACCGCGAACTGCTCAAGCGTTACCAGGAGCAGGGCGATCACCAGGCGGTGGAGGTGGCGCAGGCGCTGCTGGCCGAACAGCAGAACCTGGCCATCAACGATCGTGAACGGCTGCTGGGATTCCTGGAAGGCGGCGGCCGCATGATCCTGACCGAACCGGAAGCGCTGCTGACACCGGCTTCGAAGATGCCGGGGCTGGACGGCCAGAAGATGTCCAAGTCCTACCACAACACCATAAGCCTGCGCGAGACACCGGACAGCGTGCAGGAGAAACTGCGTACCATGCCGACGGACCCGGCGCGGGTGCGCCGTACCGACCCGGGCAATCCCGACGTCTGTCCGGTCTGGCAGTTGCACCAGGTCTACTCCGACGAGGAGCGCAGGAACTGGGTGCGGGAAGGCTGCAGTACGGCCGGTATCGGCTGCCTGGAATGCAAGCAGCCGGTCATCGACAGCGTGCTGGCCGAGCTGAAACCGATCCAGGAACGCGCGCGCGAGTTCGAACAGGACACCGGCCGCGTGCGTGCCATCATCCATGAAGGCTCCGAGGCGGCACGCGATGTGGCACGCCGGACGCTCGACGAGGTGCGCCAGGTGATGGGCCTGAAATACTAGGGATTTATGCCATTTTTTCTGTAAATCAGGCGGTGGATGGGGTAGTATCTCGCGAACGGCTGCGGTCGTTATCTTTGCGATAGCTACCAGGGTAATTCATGAACGAACAGCCAGGCCAGGACACCGCCGCTGAACTCCGGCACCAGGAAGAATTGCCCCTCGCCGTCGTCAAGGGCCAGGCCTACGACTCGCTACCGCACGACCTCTACATTCCCCCCGACGCGCTGCAGGTTTTCCTGGAGGCCTTCGAAGGTCCGCTGGACCTGCTGCTGTACCTGATCCGCAAGGAAAACATCGACATCACCGACATCCCGGTGGCCGATATTACGCGGCAATATGTTGAATATATTGATCTTATGCAGGAGATGCAGCTGGAGCTCGCGGGAGAGTACCTGGTCATGTCGGCGGTACTCGCCGAGATCAAGTCCCGTATGCTGTTGCCGCGTCCGGCCGGTGACGAGGAGGATGAGAACGATCCGCGTGCCGAGCTGATCCGGCGTCTGCAGGAGTACGAGCGCTACAAGCAGGCCGCCGAGGACATGGATGCCCTGCCCAGGCTGGGCCGTGATGTCTTCCAGGCCAGCGCCGAGGCGCCGGAGCAGAAGGTGGTCCGGTTGCCGCCGGAAGTGAATCTCCAGGACCTGATCGCCGCGTTCCAGGAGGTCATGCAGCGCGCCTCGCTGTACACGCACCATCACGTCCAGATGGAGGCATTGTCGGTGCGTGAGCGTATGTCCAGCGTACTGAGCAAGGTCACCACATCGCGCTTTACCGCGTTCTCGGAGCTGTTTACCGTCGATGAGGGACGCATGGGTGTGGTGGTGTCGTTTCTGGCCATCCTCGAACTGGTCAAGGAGTCGCTGATCGAACTGACCCAGTCGGAGCCGTTTGCCCCGATTCACGTCCGTGCACGCGGCGGCCCGGTCGAGGCGGCCGCAAACCCTGCCGGCGAGGAAACAGACAACGAGCTGGTGGCCGAAGTACCGGCAACCGCCTGAAACGGAGTGTTATGGAAACCGCGCAACTGAAACTTGTACTCGAAGCCATCCTGCTGGCCGCGGGCCGCCCGCTCAGCCTGGACCAGCTGCTGGGCATGTTCGATGAATTCGCCCGCCCGGAACGCAATGAACTGCGTGCGGCGATTGCCCTGTTGCAGGAAGACTATGCCGATCGCGGCATCGAGCTGGCCGAGGTCGGGGGCGGGTACCGTATCCAGATCCGCAGCAGCATGCAGGAATGGGTCGGTCGCCTGTGGGAGGAGAAACCGGCGCGCTACTCGCGTGCACTGCTCGAGACACTGGCACTGATTGCCTACCGCCAGCCGATCACACGCGCGGAAATCGAGGATGTGCGCGGCGTCACCGTCAGCACCTCCATCATGAAGACCCTGCAGGAACGCGAATGGGTGCAGGTGGTCGGTCACCGTGACGTACCGGGGCGCCCCGCCATGTACGGGACCACCCGGCAGTTCCTCAGCTATTTCAATCTCAGGAGCCTCGACGGGCTGCCGTCGCTGGCCGAGTTGCGCGATCTCAGCGCCATCGGCCGTGACCTGCAGCTGGACCTCAGCGACATTCCGGGTCTCGGCCTCGAATCCGGCGAGCCGGACGCGGACAGCACGCCGGCCGACGAGATGACTGCGGAGCACGGCGCGGTCGCCGAGCCGGAAGACAGTAACGCTGCCATCCTGCACTGAACGCCCCGTACCGGGCGCCGTTCCCCATGGCTGAACGCCTGCAAAAAGTACTGGCCCGTGCCGGCCTCGGTTCACGGCGCGAGATCGAGGAATGGATCCGGGCCGGCCGCATCACCGTGAACGACCAACCCGCGACCCTGGGTGTCAGCGTGGGCGAGCGTGACCTGGTGCGGGTCGACGGACGCGCCGTTTCGATGGCCACCGACGCAACGGAATCCCCGCGCACATTGATCTATCACAAACCGGCCGGTGAACTGACCACGCGCAGGGACGAGGCTGGTCGTCCCACCGTGTTCGACAGCCTGCCGCGGATCCGCAACGCCCGCTGGATCACCATCGGCCGCCTGGATTTCAATACCTCCGGGCTGCTGCTGGTGACCACCGATGGCGAGCTGGCCCACCGCCTGATGCACCCGTCGTGGGAAATCGAGCGGGAGTACGCCGTGCGCGTCCTCGGCAAGGTCGAAGACGACGTCCTCGGGCGCCTGCTGGAAGGTGTCATGCTGGAAGACGGGCCGGCCGCGTTCAGCAATATCATCGAGGCCGGCGGGCAGGGCGCCAACCACTGGTACCACGTCGTCGTGCGCGAAGGCCGCAATCGCGAGGTGCGCCGGCTGTGGGAATCGCAGGGCGTGCAGGTCAGTCGCCTGATCCGGGTACGTTACGGCCCGGTGCGGTTGCCGGCCAGGGTGCGTGCCGGTCGTTACCGGGACCTGGAACAGAAGGAGCTCGAGGCCCTGTACGCCGCGGTGAAGCTGACGGCGCCAAAGGCCGCACCGCCACGGCGTACGGTGAGCAGGCGCAGCACCAAAGCACGGCGTACACCGCGCCGCGTGCGATGACCCCTTCACCATGCTGGACGCTGCCGGTGGTATACCGTGCGTTGCATGGTGCCTTTGGTCCCCAGCACTGGTGGCCGGCCGATTCCCCGTTCGAGGTGATGGTGGGCGCCGTACTGACCCAGAACACGGCGTGGGACAATGTCGAAAAGGCCATTGCCAACCTGCGTGCACACGGGCGGCTGGATGCACAGGCCATCGTCCGTGCGCGTCACGATCACCTGGCCGGCTGGTTGCGGCCCTCCGGTTACTTCAATATCAAGGCGACACGGCTGAAGAACTTTTGCCGCTGGTATCTTGAGGCCGGCGGTCATGAACGCCTGCAACAGCTGGAGACCGGTGCCCTGCGCCGGGCGCTGCTGTCGATCAACGGTGTGGGTCACGAGACCGCCGACGACATGCTGCTCTACGCCTTCGAGCGCCCGGTGTTCGTCATCGATGCCTACACGCGGCGGCTGCTGGCGCGGCTGGGCCTGTTTCGAGGTGACGAGCCCTACGACGAACTGCGGCTGGCCATCGAACATGAACTGGGGCATGACGTGGCGCTGTTCAATGAATTCCATGCGCTGATCGTGCGTCATGCAAAGGCACACTGCCGGGTGCGGCCCCGGTGCACGGGCTGCGTACTGCGGGCCGGTTGCCCGGCCGCCTGCTGATACTCCCCCGGGCGGACCGTTCCCGTGTTTAAAATGGCTCAGAATGCTCATTTACCGACGTGTAAACCGTGCTTTTTCGCCATTTGCTGTCTGGCCCGCTCTCGCCGGTGACCTTTTCAACAAGCTGCTAGACTGGGATTGTCGGAATGACGGAGATCGCAATGCCGGCTGCATCCCCCGCAATCACAGGGAGTCTGCGCAACGGGCGCATGCGTGTCGCCCTGCTGGTGCTGCTGGCTGCGCTACTCGCGGCCTGTAATCGCTCGCCACCGGAGCAATCCACCTCCCTGTCTGCCGCGGACGAACCGGCGCAACCGGCCCGGATGGTGGAGCCCGGTGCCCCGCCGGAATCCCTCGCGGCGGGTATGGTCAACCCCGGTTACGAAGAGAAGCCGGCGTGGTTTGCCAGTTCCTTCCTGGATATCCGCGAGGACATCGGGGAGGCGGCGGCGGATGGCCGGCGTGTGCTGCTGTATTTCTACCAGGACGGTTGCCCCTACTGCAGGAAGCTGATCGAGACCAGTTTCTCGCTGGCCGGCACCGTGCGGAAGACGCGTGAACATTTCGAGGTGATCGCGATCAACCTCTGGGGCGACCGCGAGGTGACCGACCTGGCCGGTACGCAGACCACGGAAAAGGAATTTGCCCGGGCACTGCGCGTGATGTTCACGCCGACGCTGCTGTTCCTGGACGAGCGGGGCGGGGTGGTGCTGCGCCTGAACGGCTATTTCCCGCCACATCGCTTCAACGCGGCGCTGGATTACGCCGCGCAGTACAGTGGTGGCAACCCGGCCTTCCTCGACTACCTTGCCCGGGTCGATCCGGCCCCGGCCAGCGGTGTGCTGCACGACGAGGCGTCATCCCTGGCGCCGGGGTCGGACCTGGCCGCGCGCGGCCGGGACCGGCCGCTGCTGGTGATGTTCGAACAGAAGGACTGCGCCCCCTGCGACGAACTGCACAACGATATCCTGCAGCGCCCGGAAGCCCGGCAACAACTCGCGCGGTTTGACGTGCTTGTGCTGGATATGTGGTCGCGCGATCCGGTGCGACAGCCCGGTGGCCGGACCGGCAGCGTGGCGGACTGGGCGCGCGAGCTGAACGTGAAATATGCCCCCACCCTGGTGTTTTTCGATGCCGGTAATACCGAGGTGTTTCGTACCGAGGCGTATCTCAGGGCCTTTCACCTCGTTTCGGCACTGGACTATGTGGCCTCGGGTGCCTGGCGCGAGTACCCGGAATTCCAGCGCTATCTCTCCGCGCGTGCGGACCGGCTGGAGCAGCAGGGTATACACATCGATCTGATGGAATAGCACCGCTTCGCAGTGCAGTTCCGCCGTCCCTGGCGGGCGGCTTCCCGCCGGCCGTCAGGCCATCGAATTCGTGGCCGCGGCCATACGGCGTGCTGCAGTCCCGGTCCGGGGACGGACCGGCCGCTGCGCACGCTGCCAGGCCGGCCGTGCAGTGGCGCGCGTGACATAGGCCTGCAGGACGGGATAGGGCTCGAGCAGGTCCGGCAGCCAGTTCAGGGTTGTGGCGAGCATGATATCCGCGGTGCTGAATTCGGTACCCAGCAGAAAGCCGTGGTGATCCAGTTCATCGGACAGGACTTCGAGTACCCGGTCATAGCAGTGTCTGGCAAAGGGAACGACGGCGGCCACGCGTTGCGCTTCCGGCAGGAGGTAGGTGTGCAGCAGGATATCGAAGGCCGGCGGCTCCAGTGTGCCGGGCGTGAAATACATCCATTGTTCGTAGCGGATGCGCAGCGGGTCGTCGAGGGCCGGCGCCAGCCCCTTGTCCGGGAAACGGTCGGTCAGCCAGTGACAGATCGCGCCGGATTCAATCAGGACGGAATCCTCGATGCGGATGGACGGGACGGCGCCCAGCGGGTGTGTCAGATTGCGTTCGCCGGCCATCAGGTCAACGGGGTGCAGGGTGTAGGGGAGTTCGAGTTCTTCCAGTAGCCAGCGTGGCCGGCTGGCGCGGGTGCGCGGGGTGTAGAACAGTTCGATTTTCATGGGGTGCTCCATTCGGTGTGTTGCCAGTTACCGGGTAGCCTGTCAAGCATGGTTCACAAACCCGTAATGCACAAGTCAGGGACGGGGCGCCTGCCGGCGCAGGCGTATCAGAGTGACATTTGACGCCGGAGGGAGTTCGGTCCGCTGGACCAGCGGACCCCGGCAGCGTGGCGGGACTCCGCCTGAACGGGGGGCGGCGGGTTGATGTCGCCGCTAGCGGTGTGCTACAGCATCTGTGCGACGGATAATTGTCGGCCGGTGATGCCGCGGCTTTCCGCGCTGCACAGAAACACAAAGGGTTTCACCACGTCCGCCGGTTGCGGCAGGCCTGCCGTGTCTTCAGCCGGATAGGCGATAGTGCGTAACCCGGTGTGTACCGGGCCCGGGTCGATGCTGTTGGCGCGCAGCGTGGTATTGGACTCCGTTTCATCGGCCAGGGTCTGCATGAACGCCTCCAGGCCCGCCTTGGCCACGCCATAGGCACCCCAGTAGGCCTTGCCATGCCGACCTGCGCTGTCACTGGTGAAGATGACCGAGGCATCGGCGCTGGCGCCGAGCAGTCCCAGGCAGGACAGGGTGAGCAGGAACGGCGCATTGAGGTTCGTCTGCAGGGTCCTGAACCACAATTCGGTTTCGTAGTGGGCGATCGGCACCAGCGCACCCAGCTCCGCCGCGTTGTGAATCAGGCCGTCCAGCCGCCCGAATTCCTGCTCGAGCGTGTGTGCCAGGTTGTCGTAATCGTCCGGTCCGGCGCCCTGCAGGTCCATCGGGTAGAGTGCCGGCTCCGGTGAACCGGCGGCGACGATGGCGTCGTAGGCCTGTTCCAGGCCGGGTACATCCTTGTCGAGCAGCACCAGTTCCGCACCGTGTCCGGCCAGCACCCCGGCCAGTGCGCGACCGATACCCCGTGCGGCGCCGGTCAGCAGGATGACCCGTCCGGCAAGCAGGTCGGGTGCCGGCTGCCAGTCGGTCAGGACGGGTACCGGTGTGTGCGGTGTCATGCGGGGTCGGTCTCTGTGCGGGATTCCACGTTGCGTGTCATGCTTTCGACCTGTTCCACCGCAGGCAGGTCCTTTGATGCAGTCACGCCGAGTTCGGTGAACTTGCGTGCGCCGGGGAGCACGCGGCTGTCGAACGAGCGGGCGGTCTTGTTATACGTGTCCACGCAGCTGTTGAGATTGCGTCCCAGCCGGTTCAGGTGGTCGGCGAAGATAGTGAGCCGGGCAAACATTTCCTGCCCGATCTCACGGATTACCTCGGCATTTTCCGCCATGGCCTCCTGCCGCCAGCCATAGGCGATGGCACGCAACAACGCGACCAGGCTGGTAGGCGTGGCGAGGATGACCTGCTGGGCAAGCGCATCCTCGATGAGCGTGTGGTCGTGTTCCAGCGCGCTGCTGAGGAACTGGTCACCGGGGATGAACAGCACCACGAACTCGGGACTGAACTTCAGTTGTTGCCAGTAGGCCTTGGCCGAAAGTTCCTTGACACGGGCACGTACATTGCGCGCGTGCCGCAGCAGGTGATTCCTGCGCTCGGTATCGTCGGTGCTCTCCACTGCGGAAAGATAGGCGTCGAGCGGCGTCTTGGCGTCGACCACGATCTCGCGCCGGTCGGGCATGCGTACGATCATGTCCGGGCGTTGGGCACCCGCTCCGGCCTGCAGCGTTTCCTGCTCGACGAAGTCACAGTATTCGACCATGCCGGACAGTTCCGCCAGCCGCCTGAGGGTCAGTTCGCCCCATTGCCCGCGCACCTCGGGGCGGCGCAGGGCCTGCACCAGGTTGCGCGTTTCGCTCTGCAGTATCCGGTGGGATTCGGCCATGGTTTCCAGGTGACGGGTCAGTGCGCCGTGAGCCTGCTGGCGTTCGGCCTCCATGCGGCGCACCTGCTGCTCGGTCCTGTCCAGTGCGTCGCGAATCGGTTTGACCATGTTTTCCACGGCCTTCTCGCGTTTCGCCAGTTCGCCCTCGGCCCGGATATGAAACTGTTCGAGGTTTTCCCTGGCCAGGCGCAGGAACTCGGCGTTGTTGCTTTGCAGCGCCTGGGCGGCAAGCGCGTTGAAGCTGTCGCGCAGCTGTTCATTGAGCTGTTGCAGGGACTGCTGGCGGCTGGCCGCGTTGCTGCGTTCCAGTTCCAGCTCGATGTGCAGCCGGTCGGCGTCGCTGCGCAGTCGCGCCAGCCTGCCGGAGAACACCAGGAAGGCCACGAGTGCACCGAACACGGCGGCGCTGGCGAGCGCCGGGAGCAGGATGGCAAGGAGTTCAGCAGGCATGGGAGGCGATCATAGCACCAAGCGTACCAGCGGTTCAGCGGCCATCCAGCCAGTTGAGCACACCGGCCGGGCTGTCGACCAGCGCGCTGGCCTGCCACATGCCGGGGTCGTCTCCCGGCTGCAGATAACCGAACAGCGCCACCAGCGTGTGCATGCCGGCGTTCCTGCCGGCCTCGATGTCGCGCTCGGCATCGCCGACATACACACATTGTTCCGGGCGGGAACCGGCCAGCTTGCAGGCATACAGCATGGGGGCCGGGTGCGGCTTGCGCTGTTCCAGTGTGTCACCGCTCACCACGCAGGCGGCACGTTGCCACAGGCCCAGTGCCTGCAGCAGCGGCTCGGTCAGCCAGCCCGGCTTGTTGGTGACCACGCCCCAGTTCAGGCCGCGCTGTTCGATATCCTCCAGCAATTGCGCCATGCCCGCAAACAGCCGGGTCCGGACCGCCAGATTGTCCCGGTAGACGGCCAGCAGGCGCCGGCGCAGGGGTTCGAAGCCGGGATCGGATGGCTCCAGGCCGAACCCGAGCCGGACCAGGGCAATACCGCCGTGTGAAACGACCGGGCGAATCCGCTCGAAGGGCAGCGAGGGACGGCCCTGTTCGGTGAGCACGGCGTTGAGCGCGTCGGCGAGATCCGGGGCGGTATCGAGCAGGGTGCCGTCGAGGTCGAACAGTATGGTCCGGATGTCAGCCGGTGAGCCGGGCATGCAGGGGTCAGGCCTTGCGGAAGCAGGCCAGGTAATTGACCGACACGTCCGTGCCGAGCCGGTATTCCCGGGTCAGCGGGTTGTAGCTCATCCCGGTCAGGTCCTCCAGCTGCAGGCCGGCCGCACGTCCCCACGCCTCCATCTCCGAGGGGCGGATGAACCTGGCATAGTCATGTGTCCCCTTTGGCAGCAGCTGCAGCAGGTACTCCGCCCCGACCACCGCAAACAGCCACGCCTTCGGGTTGCGGTTGATGGTGGACATGAACACGTACCCGTCCGGGGTGACCAGTTGTGCCAGTGCCCGGATGGTGCCCGCCGGGTCAGGCACGTGTTCGAGCATCTCCAGGCAGGTGACCACGTCGAAGCGGGCGGGCTGTTCGCCGGCCATCTGCTCGGCGGTCATCTGCCGGTATTCGATGTCGAGCCCGGATTCGTGCCGGTGCAGCTGTGCGACACCCAGCGGCGCCTTGCCCATGTCGATACCGGTAACCCGTGCGCCGCGCGCGGCCATGCCCTCGGTCAGCAGTCCGCCACCGCAGCCGACATCGATCACCGTCTTGCCGGACAGTCCGGCCAGGCGGTCGATATAATCCAGGCGTAACGGGTTGATGTCATGCAGTGGCCGGAACTCGCTGTGCGGGTCCCACCAGCGGCTGGCCAGTTTCTCGAACTTGTCGATTTCGGCCGGATCGAAGTTCTCAGGGGATGCGCTCATGCGTGGCTCCGGATGCGCAGTTGCCAGTCGTGCGCACGTTCCAGGATATCGGCGCCGTCCAGTGTCGTCAGGCGCCGGTTCTTGAGCAGCTGCTGTCCGGCGACCCAGACGTCGGTGACCTGGTTGCGGCTGCTGGCATAGACCAGCTGTGAAACCGGCTCGTACAACGGCCGGGTTTCCAGGGTGTCGAGGTCGATGGCGGCGACATCGGCCCATTTTCCCTTGACCAGCGACCCGGTCTGTTCGCCCAGCCCCAGTGCGATTGCGCCGTTCAGCGTGGCCATGCGCAGTACCGTGTGCGCGGAAAGGGCACTGGCATCCGCACTGGCGATCTTGCCCACCAGTGCCGCGCTGCGCATCTCTCCGATCATGTCGAGGTCGTTGTTGCTGGCTGCGCCATCCGTGCCGAGTGCCACGTTGATCCCGGCTGCCAGCAACGCCTGTGCCGGGCAGATGCCGCTGGCCAGCTTGAGATTGGACTCCGCGCAGTGCACGACGTGACCGCCGGCCGCGGCATAGTCACGGATCTCTTCAGCCGTGAGCTGGGTCATGTGAACCGCCAGCAGGTCCGGTGCCACCAGGCCGAGATCGTGCAGGCGCGCCAGCGGCCGCCTGCCGGTCAGTTCCACGGCCTTGTCCACTTCCTCGGCGGTTTCATGCACGTGCATGTGGATGCCGAGATCGAGTTCATTGGCGAGGGTGCGCAGGTGTAACAACGGCGAGTCCGATACCGTGTAGGGTGCGTGCGGGGCAAACAGGGTGTGGACCAGCGGATCGCCGCGGTAGTGGTCGTGCACCGCCAGTCCCTTCGAGATGTATTCACCGGCGTCGGATGCCCAGACGGTGGGGAAGTCGAGCACGATCAGGCCGATGCAGGCGCGCATGCCGCAGCTGGCCGCGGCGCGTGCGGCGATGTTGGGGAAGTAATACATGTCATTGAAACACGTGGTTCCACAACGCAGCATTTCGGCAATGGCGAGTTGCGTGCCGTCGTGCACGAATTCCTCATTTACCCAGCGGGACTCGGCCGGCCAGATGTGCGCATCCAGCCACTCGTGCAGCGGCAGGTCGTCGGCCAGGCCGCGCAGCAGCGACATGGCGGCGTGGGTATGTGCATTCACGAAACCCGGGATCAGCAGGTGGGTGTCGAGTTCGTGCTCGGCCTCGGCGCGGTAGATGGCACGTGCCTGCTCACTGGGCAACAGGTCGAGGATACGCCCTTCGTGTACCACGAGCGTGTGCTGCTCGAGCACCTGCGCGGCCGGTTCGACCGGCGCGATCCAGCGGCAGTGTAGGAGCGTATCAACGTTGTTCATGCAGGGGTCCGCGCGATTCCGGGCTGCTGGCAGTATAACGAAGGCGGGGCAGGGCAGGTAGCCGGGGCGAAACGGGTTCGCCCCGGCCGGCAGCCCTCAGGCCGCGTTGTAGAGGTGCACATCCCGTTGCGGGAACGGGATGCTGATGCCGTTGGCATCGAAGGACTGCTTGATCTCCTGCAACAGGTCGGAACGTACGTTCCAGTAGTCCCCGGTCCTGACCCACGGACGGATGTTGAGATTGATGCTGCTGTCGGCAAGCTCGGCGACGGAAACGGCGGGTGCGGGATCGGTCAGGATGCGGTCATCGGCCCGGAAAATCCCCTCGACCAGCGTCCTGGCCTTGCGGATATCGTCGTCGTAACCGATCCCGATGACGAGGTCGATACGGCGCGTGGTGCGTGCGGTGACGTTGATGATCGGGCCCCCGTAGATAAGGCTGTTGGGTACGATGATCTCGCGGTTGTCGCCGGTGCGCAGGATGGTATTGAAGATGCGCACCTCCTCGACCACGCCGCCGATGCCCGCCGCCTCGATGAAATCGCCGACCTGGAACGGGCGGAAGATGATCTGCATCACGCCGGAAGAGAAGTTCGCCAGCGAATCCTTCAGGGCAAGACCGATGGCGAGGCCGGCAGCGCCGAACACGGCCAGCAGCGAGGTGGTCTGCACGCCGAGCCGGTCCAGTGCAGCGATGATCACCACCAGCAGCAGCACGGTATAGAGAATGTTGCCGAGGAACGTGGTAAGCATGGTATCCAGGCGAGCTTTCTTCATCAGGCGCTCGGCCACGCGCACCACCACGCGTACGACCCAGCGGCCGATGACGAAGATCGCCAGTGCCGTGAGCAGGCGGATACTCCAGGGAATGAGGTAGGTACTGATCAGATCAGGGCTGAGAAACTGTTGCAGATTCATGCCGGGCTCCTGTTGTTACGGACAAAAAAAACCCGCCGTACGAGGTACGACGGGTTTTCCGGTTACCGCTTGCAAGCGTGTTACTGTAGCTGGCTTACGCCGATGCTGACTTCCACGCGACGGTTCTGTGCACGGCCGGCGGAAGTTCTGTTGTCGGCCACCGGGGCAGACTCACCCATGCCGGAAACGGACATCAGGTTGGGATCCACACCCTTGCTCACCAGGTAGTCGCGTACGGCAGTGGCGCGGCGTACGGACAGCTGCTGGTTGTAGGATTCGGTACCCGTGCTGTCCGTATGACCGACAATCTTCACGTTGGATACACGGGCGGTACCGCCGATCTTGCTGGCGAGCGCGTCGAGTTCCTGCATACCGGCCGGCTTCAGTGTGCTCTTGTTGAGATCGAACAGTGCGCCAGCCTTCAGGGTGACCGTCTCGTACACCGGTTCGGCCGGTGGCGGTGGCGGGGGTGGCGGCGGGGCCTTGGCCTCGACCATCGGCTCGGCGCCGCAATCCACGGTCATGAGATCCTGTGTCCATACGCTGGTACGTACACAGTCGCCGACCCCGTCGGTGATGTAATGTTCATTTTGATCGCCGACATAGGCTGCATTTGCCTTGCCTGCCTGATGTGCGAAGGCGGCGCTGCTGAGCAGCATCCCGGCGGCAATCGCCGAAATTACTCCACCGATATGTATATTCTTGTTCATTGCTGTAGCCACTCCTGTGGTTTGGTATTTAGGGGTAAAAGCCGACCATTTCCTGATCTGGACCAGACTGGCGACAATTCTAGTTGCAAATGCTGCACGTTGCCAGTATCGCCGGGGGCGTAAATTTCCTCCGGAAGCCGGTACAATAGTGCAGTATACCACACTCGCGGAGACCCCTCCCCATGGACAGACCGGCCGGATTCAGCGCCATCGAGTGGAGCGCGCAGGGCCTGCGCCTGCTCGATCAGCGGCGGCTGCCACAGGCCGAGGAATACCTGTTGCTGACGGAAGCCGGCCAGGTGGCACAGGCGATCCGCGACCTGGTCGTACGTGGTGCACCGGCCATCGGGATCACGGCCGCCTATGGCGTGGTGCTGTCGGCACAGCGGCATTTCCCGGCGGCTCCGTCCGACTGGCACAGCCGGGTCGAGGCGGACATGGCGATCCTGGCGGCGGCCCGCCCGACCGCGGTCAATCTGGTATGGGCAATCGAACGGATGCGGGACTGTCTGCAGCAGCCAACGGCCGACCCCGGGCAACTGCTGGCCGTGGCGGAGCGTATCCACGAGGACGACCGGACGGCCAATTACCGGATGGGCGCGTATGGCGCCGCGCTCATTCCTGCCGGCGACTCGGTGCTGACGCACTGCAATACCGGCACCCTGGCAACCGGCGGCTATGGCACCGCGCTGGGCGTGATTCGCAGTGCCTGGGCGGCCGGCAAACTGCGGGATGTCTATGCCGGGGAGACACGCCCGTGGCTGCAGGGCGCGCGCCTGACTGCCTGGGAACTGGTGCGTGACGGGATACCGGTCCGGCTGATCACGGACAGTGCCGCGTCTTTCCTGATGCAGCGCGGCAAGGTGCAGTGGGTGATCACCGGGGCCGACCGGGTGACGGCCAACGGGGATGTCATCAACAAGATCGGCACCTACCAGCTGGCGGTGGCGTGCCGTCACCACGGCATCCGCATGATGGTGGTCGCACCACTTTCGACCATCGATCTGTCCGTGGCCGAGGGCCGGCAGGTGGTCATCGAGGAACGCCCGGCCAGCGAGATCCTGGAACTGGCCGGACAGCCGGTGGCTGCCGCCGGCGCCGGTGCCTGGAACCCGGTGTTCGATGTGACCCCCGCGGAGCTGGTCGACTGCCTGGTGACCGAGGCCGGAGTGATCGAGTCACCGGACACGGGGCGCCTGCGGGCCTTCTGTGAGAACGCCGGGAAGACCCCGCTACCCCAATCGTCGGCCGGGTCGCGCTGAGCCCTCTCAGTTCCCGCACAAATCGACATTCTCCGGGTGTAGTGGGGAGGTCGACTATGCTAAAATTTCCCGCTTTGAGGCCTCAGCTGCCGCCACAATGAAAGATAGCCCCGATCTCCGTCTGGAAGGTACGTACGGAATCCGTTTCGAATGACCGAATTCGCCAAAGAAGTCCTGCCCGTCAATCTCGAAGACGAGATGAAGCAGTCCTACCTCGACTACGCCATGAGCGTGATCGTCGGGCGGGCGCTGCCCGATGTCCGGGATGGCCTGAAGCCGGTCCACCGCCGTGCGCTCTTCGCCATGAGCGAGCTGGGCAACGACTGGAACAAGCCGTACAAGAAATCCGCCCGTATCGTCGGCGACGTCATCGGTAAATATCACCCGCACGGCGATACCGCGGTCTACGACACCATCG
>CAZMAK010000010.1:0-32904 GCA_964564245.1 uncultured Ectothiorhodospiraceae bacterium
GGCGTCAGCCGTAGCGCCCGGTGATGTAGTCTTCGGTCGCCTTCTCGCGCGGGTTGGTAAACATGATTTCGCTGGAGTCGAGCTCGATCAGCTTGCCCAGGTACAGGAACGCGGTGTAGTCGGAAACGCGCGCGGCCTGCTGCATGTTGTGCGTGACGATGGCAATGGTGTAGTCGGCCTTGAGTTCGTCGATGAGTTCCTCGATCATCATCGTGGAGATCGGGTCCAGCGCCGAGGCGGGCTCATCGAGCAGCAGCACCTCGGGCTTGACCGCCACGGCACGGGCGATGCACAGGCGCTGCTGCTGCCCGCCGGACAGGCGCGTGCCGTCCTGGCGCAGCTTGTTCTTGACCTCTTCCCAGAGCCCCGCCTTCTTCAGCGCCCACTCCACGCGTTCGTCCATGATGTGCCGCGGCAGTCGTTCGTACAGGTTAACCCCGAACGAGATATTGTCGTAGATCGACATCGGGAACGGCGTGGGTTTCTGGAACACCATGCCGATCTTTGCGCGCAGGCGATTGAGGTTGTAGCGCCGGTCGAGGATATTCTCGCCATCCAGCAGTACCTCGCCCGTGGTCGACTGGTCCGGGTACAGTTCATAGATGCGGTTGAAGGTACGCAGCAGTGTGGATTTGCCACAGCCCGACGGTCCGATGAAGGCGGTCACCCGGTTGGGGGGTATCTCCAGGCTGATGGACTCCAGCGCCTGGTAACGCCCGTAGAAAAAGTTGAGATCGCGCACAACGATCTTGCTGGCCGTATTCTCCGCGAGGGCGTTTGCCTCCCGGAAGCTCGGTGTGAGGGCGGGCATTTCCACTTGGCGATCCATTTCATCACTCATGTTGCGAAATTCAGTGCTCATGTTCCGGGCTCAGGCCTGTGGGCGGCGGCCGCGGGTGAAGGTACGTGCAACGATGTTGAGGACAAGAATACTGAAGGTAATGATCAGGGCACCGACCCAGGCCAGGTGCTGCCAGTCCTCGTAGGGGCTCATGGCAAACTGGAAGATTACCACCGGCAGGTTGGCGATGGGCTGATCCAGCTTCATGCTCCAGAACTGGTTGTTGAGCGCCGTGAACAGTAACGGCGCGGTTTCACCGCTGACGCGGGCGATGGCCAGCAGTACGCCGGTGAGAATGCCGGGCCGGGCCGCGCGGTAGACGATATGGGTAATGACCTTCCATTGCGGTGCACCCAGCGCCGCGGCGGCCTCGCGCATGGTGTCCGATACCAGCTGCAGCATGTCCTCGCTGGTACGCACCACGATGGGTATGACGATCAGCGCCAGCGCCACCGTCCCGGCATAGGCCGAGAAATGTCCCATGGTGCGCACCATGATTTCATAGACGAATACGCCGATGACGATGGACGGTGCACTGAGCAGCACATCGTTGACGAAGCGCACCACCATGGCGAGCCGTGAGCCGCGCCCGAATTCCGACAGGTAGGTGCCGGCCAGGATGCCCAGGGGGGTACCGATCAGGACGCCACCCACCGTCAGGATGAGGCTGCCCACGATCGCGTTCGCCAGGCCGCCCTGGCTGCCGGGCGGCGGCGTGTTCTGCGTGAAGGCCGACAGGGTCAGGTGTGGAACGCCGAAACGCAACAGTGTCCACAGGATCCAGCAGAGGAATGCCAGGGCGATGCCGGTAGCGATCACCGACAGTGACATGCTAATGATATTGGTCAGGCGCCGCTGCTGGTAAAGGCTCATGGTTCCGGCCTCAGATCCGTCCGCCGATGCGGCCCAGCAACAACCGCGCAATGGCGAGCACGACAAAGGTGATCATGAACAGGATCAGCCCCAGCGCCAGCAGCGACGAGGTATAGGTATCCCCGACCGCCTCGGTGAATTCATTGGCCAGCGCAGAGGAGATGGTGTTACCCGGCATGAACAGCGAGCTGCTGATGCGCTGGGCGTTGCCGATCACGAAGGTGACCGCCATGGTTTCACCCAGCGCACGGCCCAGGCCGAGCATGATGCCGCCGACCACGCCGATCCGGGTGTACGGCAGGATCACGTGCCACACCACCTCCCAGGTCGTGGCGCCGAGGCCGTAGGCCGATTCACGCAGCTCGGTGGGTACAATCGTGAAGACGTCACGGATGACCGCCGTGATGTAGGGGATCACCATGATGGCCAGGATGAGTCCGGCGGTGAACATGCCGATGCCCATCGGTGGGCCCTGGAACAGTGCACGGAGCCCCGGCAGGGAGCCGGTCTTGTCCTGTATCCAGGGCTGGAGATTGTCGGCAAACCAGGGGGCGAAGATGAACAGGCCCCACATGCCGTAGATGATGCTGGGGATGGCGGCGAGCAGCTCCACGGCGGTGCCGATGGGGCGCTTCAGCCAGACCGGCGACAGCTCGGTGATGAACAGGGCGACGCCAAAGCTGAGCGGGATCCCGATCAACATGGCGATCGCGGACGTAACCAGGGTGCCGTAGATCGGCGCGGCGGCACCGAACTGTTCCGTAACCGGATTCCATTCGCTGCTGACAAGAAACCCGGCGCCGAACTTCTGGAACGCCAGGCTGGCGCCGAAGGCGAGCGCGATCACGATGGCCATGACCAGACCGAAGACCGTGGCGGCGGACAGCCTGGTGGCGCCGCGGAAAAGACTGTCACGCACCCGGTCGCGCTTGAGGTGCGTCGTCGTGGATGTATCCATCATTTATATACCGCCACGGGGCGAGCTGCATACGAGCGCGACGCGGCGTCTACCTTCCGTTTGCGCTCGCCCCGTGTCATCATGACTGCCCTCGATTACATTGCGGGTTTGTAGACGGGGTTGCCGTCCGCACCCTTGAGCTGCTTCATCCAGGCGTCCTCAACCAGCTTCGCAACACTGTCCGGCATCGGTACGTAATCCAGATCGGTCGCCATCTTGTCGCCGTCGGCGTAGGCCCAGGCGAAGAATTTCAGCATTGCACCGCCGACCTCCGGCTTCTCCTGGAGCGTGTGTACCAGGATAAAGGTCGCACCCGTGATCGGCCAGCTCTGGTCGCCCGGCTGATCGGTCAGCACCATGTAGAAACCGTCGGCATGGACCCAGTCGGCATTGGCTGCTGCCGCCTGGAAGCTGTCATTGTCCGGATCGACATAATTGCCGGCCGCGTTCTTCAACTTGGCGTGAGCCATCTTGTTCTGCAAGGCATAGGCATATTCCACGTAACCGATCGAACCCTTGATCCGGCTCACGTAGGAGGCTACACCCTCGTTACCCTTGCCGCCAACACCAACCGGCCAGGCCACGGACTTGTCGTTGCCGACATTGTCCTTCCAGTCCGCACTGACCCTGGACAGGTAGTTGGTGAAGATCCAGGTGGTGCCCGAGCCGTCCGAGCGGTGCACGACGGTTATGGCCGTGGCAGGCAGCTTGAGGCCCGGGTTGACCGCGGTGATGGCCGCATCGTCCCATTTGGTGATTTTGCCCAAATAGATATTCGCCAGCAACTCGGGGCTGAGCTTCAGTTCACCGGCCTTGACCCCCGGGACATTGACGACCGCTACCACGCCTCCCATGACCATGGGAAACTGCATCAGGCCGTCCTTTTGCAGCTCTGCGGGCTTCAGCGGGGCGTCCGAGGCGCCGAAATCGACGGTTTTCGCCACGATCTGCTTGATACCGCCACCGGAGCCGATGGACTGGTAGTTGATCTTGATGCCGGTCTTCGCCGCGTAGGCCTCCGCCCACTTGGCGTAGACCGGGTAGGGGAAGGTGGCACCCGCACCGGCGATCTCCGTTACCGCAGCCTGTGCCGCGCCCTGCCCCAGGGCAGCCAGTGACACGCCCAGTGCAAACATGCGTAGGTAGCTACCACTTCTTGCGAACATCTTCATCTTTGAGTACCTCTCGGTTAAGTATGAAACGGTTGTCTGACTCTTTTTTGATCTGTAACAAAATGCCTGTCATTATGCGTATGCGCACCACCCGGGTCCCGGTCCGTCAAGGGCCGACCGGCATCCACCTGGTACTGATTCCGCCAGAAGGTGAAGTGCCGGGATTTCAAACGTCGCGCAGCTAACTGGCAGGGCCGGCGCAGGTGCTGCCCTGGTGGGTGATACAGGGGCCTGCGCCGGCCCTGGCAGCTACCTGCGCTCCCGTCCCTGGATGCTGGGGAGAGTACGCTTGTAACATTACAGTTTTGTGACGGGCGGCTTTCCCTGGCCCCGGCAGTGGCGTGAACTGCCTTGCAGCCGGCTCGACACGCCGGGAACCCCGGCGGATGGGTGTGGCGTCTGAAAGATATAAAAAACAATTAATACAATATGTCACTGCTGTCCCACCAACTCCCTCTCCCTCCGGGAGAGGGTTGGGGTGAGGGGATCAAATTTGGTTAATTGCCTGAACTCTATCCCCTCATCCTGGCCTTCTCGGCAACTGCTCCCTGCGTTGCTCTACCACCGACATCCCTGTCGGCGTCCCGGAGGGAGAAGGGACGCAAGGTTTGTACAGCCGGTGTTGAATTTCATGTCCCGGCTTAGCTAATCACCTGCAATGCCGTGCAAAGTGAAAGACTTACTGATAGTTCAACGGATATTATGGGACAGCAGTGACAATATGTTATAGAGATATCGGGCGTCGGGACGGGGCTGCCGAACTCTGACGCGGCCCTGGTGGGCCGCGTAGGCCCGGGCCGAAGTACCGGTACTACATCCTTCCCTCAGGCGGTGGCGCGGGACGGTGAAGATATGCCTTGCCGGAGCTGGCGAAAACGATACCGTTCGTAGCCGAACCGGACCTCGGTGATATCCTTGCATGTCATTGCAGGCGCAGGTCTTCTTTCCGGATGCCTTGATGGCGCGTGAGCACGGGTGAAATCCGGGGAGTCCCTGCCGCGGCTGGCGCAAAACAGCTTGATGCCACCCCGGAACCGGTGGAGAAGGGTGACAATTGCATGCAACGGCCGCGATATGTGGCAAACCGGTTGCGGGGGCACCTGAAAACACTGCCGGGGTGGTGGTGTATTTCGAGGATATACTGTCACATATGTGTAATAATTTTGTTGTAGACTTTCGTGATACTTAGCGCAGGTAACCATATGGGTCCCACCAATCTGGGTGAACATATCCACCATCGTTTTGACCGTGAGCTGGAAAGCCTGCGCAACCGGGTCGTCTCCATGGGTGCCATGGTCGAGCGCCAGGTAACCGATGCCCTGACCTCCCTGAACGAGCTGAATCCCGAGCTGGCTGAATATGTGATCCGGACCGACCACCGGGTCAATGCACAGGAAGTCAGTATCGATGAGGACTGTACCTACATCCTGGCGCGGCGCCAGCCGGCCGCCAGTGACCTGCGCATGGTGATGGCCATCATCAAGACCATCACGGACCTGGAGCGCATCGGTGACGAATCGGAAAAGATCGCCTGGGTGGCCAGCGAGATCACCGAATCCTCGTTTCCGAACATGGAGTTGCTGATGCAGCAGATCGGCGCGATGGGCCATATGGTGCTGGATATGTTGCACGATACCCTGGATGCCTTCGTGCGCCTGGATATCGAGGCGGCCATCGCCACATCGCGGCGTGACGCCGATGTCGACGAGCGCTATGTCGGTCTGTTGACAGACCTGATCCAGAACATGAAAAAGGATCCGGACGATGTCGAGGAGTTCCAGTCTCTGATCTGGGTGGTGCGTGCGCTGGAACGTATCGGCGACCATGCCAAGAATATCTGTGAATACATTGTCTACCTGGTCGAGGGAAGGGATGTACGCCATACCACAATCAATGACCGCGGCCAGGAAGCCGGCAACTGAGACTGCATCCGGTGGCGTGGGAAAGCCAGGAGACAAGCCGCTCATCCTGATTGTCGAGGATGAAACGGATCTGCGGGAAATGCTGGCGGATTCACTGGAACAGACAGGCTACGGCGTGCTGCAGGCCGATTCCGTCACCACGGCCCGCCAGCAGCTCGAGCAGACCCCCCCCGATGTCGTCCTGCTCGACTGGATGTTACCGGACACCACGGGCCTTAGCTGGCTGCGCCAGTTGCGGCGGACCGAGGCGTATCGTGAACTGCCGGTCATCATGCTTACTGCACGTGGCGAGGTCAACGATCGGGTTGCCGGGCTGGATGGCGGTGCCGACGATTACCTGATCAAGCCGTTCTCACTCAAGGAACTGCATGCCCGGATCCGCACCCAGCTGCGCAAGCAGCGGGGTGATGGCGAACGTGAGCAATATGCCGCGGGTGACCTTGTGCTGGACTCGGGAATGCATCGTGTCACCTGTGCCGGGCAGGAGGTCGAGCTCGGCCCGACCGAGTTTCGCCTGCTGCGCTATTTCCTGTCTCACCCGGACCGGGTCTACACCCGCAGCCAGCTGCTCGATGCGGTCTGGGGACAGCAGGTATTCATCGAGGAGCGCACGGTCGATGTGCACATTCGCCGCTTACGCAAGGCCCTCGAGGCCCATGGCAAGGATGTACTGATCCAGACCGTGCGCGGCGCCGGCTACCGGTTCAGCCTGCGGAGCAACTGAGCGTGTACTCCGCCGCGCCCTGGCGCCGGGAATGCTGGACGATTGCCGGGCTGCTGGTGCTGTTGTGGATCATCGGGCTGATCACCGGGCTGGATGGCTGGCTGGCACTGGCCGGCGGCGCCCTGTATCTCGCCTGGCATCTTTACTACTCCTGGCGGCTGGTATCGTGGCTCGGCAAGCAAACCAAGAAACTTCCGTATCACGTACCGGGCATCTGGGGCTATGTGTTCTACCGCCTGGAAGTCCGCAAGCGCAAGGCGTCGGAGCGCAAGAAACAGATCGCCCGACTGCTGAAACAGTTCCGGGCATCAACCAGCGCGTTGCCGGATGCAACGATCGTCCTGAACCGGAATTTTCAGATCCAGTGGGTCAACGATGTGTCCGGCGAGATCATGGGTATACGCAAGACCGATACCGGCCAGCCGATCGTCAACCTGGTGCGCAGCCCGGGGTTCGCGGAATACCTGGAGCAGAAGGACTACAGCGAACCCCTGCAACTGGTCTCCGTCATCAATCATGAAAAGCGGCTGCTGCTGCGTGTGATTCCGTACGAGGGCGACCAGTATCTGCTGCAGATCCGTGATATCACAGAACGGCACCGCCTGGAAATGATGCGCCGCGATTTCATCGCAAATGCATCGCACGAATTGCGCACGCCGCTATCCGTGCTGCAGGGCTCGATCGAGCAACTGGAGCAGTATGCTTCCACCGAGCCGGCCTTCGGGAAGCCGCTGGAGCGCATGCGCCGCCAGAGTGAGCGCATGATGCGCATTCTGCAGGACCTGCTGATCCTTGCCCGGCTCGAAGGGGGGCGGCATGAAGCGCTGCAGCTGGTGTCCCTGACGGCGGTGGTCAACGAGGTGGCCGACGAGGCGCGTATCGCCAGCGGCAGTCTGGGCGGACACCGGTTCGATGTTTCAATCGCGCCGGAAATCTTCCTGCAAGGTACACGCGAAGACCTGTATGCGGCCATTTCCAACCTGGTGATGAATGCCGTGCGCTATACGCCCGCCGCCGGCGACATCCGCATCGTGCTGGAGAGGACCGGTGGCGGCGCGCGCTTCCTGGTGTCGGATACCGGACCCGGTATCCTTCCGCAGCACCTGCCGCGCCTGACCGAACGCTTTTACCGTGTGGATGTCGGGCGTTCGCGCGAGTCGGGCGGTACCGGGCTCGGGCTTTCAATCGTCAAGCATGTACTGGAACGCTATCACAGCCAGCTCGAGATCAGCAGCATTCCCGGCAAGGGCTCCACCTTTTCCTTCCAGCTGAAACAGGACGAGCTGTGCGATGCCGGGCCGCGTGCGGTCGCCAGCCAGTAGCCGTTCCCGCAGATGACGATTGTCCGTTGCCGGCCCGCTAGCCGACAGCGTCGTCGTCCGGGTTTTCCTCGTTCCCGATTTCCCAGTCATAGTGCTTTTGCGGCAGCACCGGGTCGCGATGCCGGAACAGAAACGCACCCAGCACGCCGCAAACGGCACCAAAGAAGTGGGATTCGTAGGAGATGTGCGGTTCCTGCGGGAAGATGCTCCAGATCATGCTGCCGTACACCAGAAACACGATCAGGGCCAGGGCGATGGAGCGCCGGTCACGGCGCAGGATACCGCTGGTGAAGATGAAAAACATCAGGCCGTGGGTGAGGCCGCTGGCACCAAAGTGATAGCTTTCCCGGCCGAACAGCCAGACACCTGCCCCGGAGCCCAGCCAGATCAGTGACAGCACCGGCCACCGGGAGCGCGGATAGCCGTAGCCAAGCGCCGTCAGCAGGATCAGCAGGGCAAAACCGTTCGACAGCAGGTGATACCAGCTGCCATGGATCAGCGGGGCAAACAGGATGCCCGGCAGCCCGAACAGGTGGTGGGGATAGACGCCGAGGCGGTACAGTACGTCGCCGCCGGCCCGGTCCAGCAGCTCGATGACAACCAGCAGCAGGAGGAATACGCAGGTCTGCAAGGCACTTTTTCCGAACTCCGTTATCATTACCGGTATACCAGAAGTTGATTCCCGGCAGGCGCCGGCCTGGACTAGACTATAACCGGAACGGTAGCGGAGCGTACCCTGATGAAATCCAGTGCATTTATCCCCCATTTCCCCGTTGTCTGCATCGTCCTGCTGCTTGCCGCCTGTGCAACCATGACCAACGTGGATTACCGGCAAGGGTATGACTTTAGCGGTATTCACCGCATCCGGATCGGCGCTTCGCCGGCACCGGCCAGCACTGACACGCGCATCAACAGTCCGCTGGTCGACCAGCGTATCCGTGCCGCGCTTGCCGCCTGGCTGACGGCGCAGGGGTACCAGCTGGTGGACAGTGATGCGGATACCACGCTGGTCTACCAGCTGACGACCCGAAGCGGCCTGGAAAGCCGTAGCAGCGGTGTGTCGTTCGGCTTCGGAACACTCGGCCCGCACAGTGCGGTCGGCCTCGGCTACGGATTCCCGCTGTATGACGTAGACTCCTACGACGAGGCGGTACTGACCATCGACATGCTCGACGGCAAGAACGGCCTGCTGTGGCGCGGTTCCGCAAGCAGCCGGCTCGGTGACGGCAATACCCCTGAGAAACTGACCGCGATGGTCAACGATCTGGTCAGCGATATCCTGGACAATTTCCCGCCCGGCAGGAAGCCGTAACGGGCGGAAACCGCAGCGACCCGGCACCGTTTAACGGTTTGTGTTCCCGGCAGCGCAACGGCAACCGGGGGGTATCCGGTGACCGTCGCATGACCGGATTGCACCGGAGGTAAGGTATGTACCGCGACATCGATCAGCTGCTCAGTGACATGCATGCACTGCAGGACCAGCTCGAGAAGCATTTTGACGAGGCGCGGGAGCGGTTCCGCTATACCATCAAGGATGGCAAGGTACGGTTTTCACGCGAGGTGCAGCAATTCCAGCGCCGGTTTCGTACCGGTTCGTTGCGCTACCTGCTGCAGGCGGACCTGGCCAGCATCATCACTGCGCCCGTGATCTATGTCATGATCGTTCCGCTGGTACTGATCGATCTGAGCTTCACCTCCTTCCAGCAGATCTGCTTTCGTGCCTACGGCGTGCCGCGCGTGCGCCGGCGCGACTATCTGGTCATCGACCGTCACCGGCTTGCCTACCTGAATACCATCGAGAAATTCAACTGCGGCTACTGCGGGTATGGAAATGGTGTGATGGCCTATGCGCGCGAGATCATTTCCCGTACCGAGCAGTACTGGTGTCCGATTCGCCATGCCCGGCATATCAACGGGGCGCATGAACGCTACCCCTATTACTTCGCCTACGGGGATGCCGGTGCCTGGCAGGACGGGCTCTCGCTGGTACGCAGGCAATTGCGCAACGAGGGCGTTGCATTGAAAATCGACACCGGTCCCGGTAATGACAAGGAGAATCCATGAGCGAGGAAGGGAGGCAGCCGCCGCAGGTACCCCAGCCACCGCATCCCCGACACCGGCGCGAACCGCTGCCCGAGTGTCAGCCCAAGGCCGGCGAGGATGACCCGCATGCGCCGGAGGCCATCCGGGCATTACTGGAATCAGCCGCCTACCGCCGGGCGGACCAGGATACCGGATTCCTGCAGCGTGACGAGGCACGCGGGTTGCGCCTGAACCTGGAGTACATGAAACCGGAATTGTTGCTGGGGGAGCACGGCGTCCGGCACACCATCGTGGTGTTCGGCAGTACACGCATCACCGAGCCTGTTGCGGCGCGGCGGCGGGTGGAACAGCTGGAGCGGCAGTTGCAACTGACCCCGGCCGACCCGGAACTGCAACGCAGGCTGCGTACTGCGCAGCGCGTCCTGGAAAACAGCCGCTATTACACGGCGGCCCGCGAGTTCGGGCAGCTGGTTGCCGGGGCCGGCTCCGACCGCGCCGGCAACCGGCTGGTTGTCATGACCGGCGGCGGACCGGGCATCATGGAGGCCGCCAATCGTGGTGCCTTTGACCGCAATGCACCGACCGTCGGGTTGAATATCGCGCTCCCCCACGAGCAGTTTCCGAATCCCTATCTCACCCCGGGCCTGTGTTTCCGGTTTCGCTATTTTGCCTTGCGCAAGCTGCATTTCATGCAACGGGCACGGGCACTGGTCGCCTTTCCCGGTGGTTTCGGTACCCTTGACGAACTGTTCGAGGCGCTGACCCTGATCCAGACTCGTACGATACGGCCGTTGCCGGTCGTGCTGGTCGGACGCGAGTACTGGGAGCGGGTGATCGACTTCGGGTTTCTCATGGACGAAGGGGTGATCGAGAGCGAGGACCGTGAAATTTTCTGGTATGCGGAAACGGCGCAGCAGGCGTGGGAGGGCATCCTGGACTGGTATGCACGCAGTGGTGAGCCGCTGTTCGACGGAGGCAGGGACTGATGAAGATCTCCTTTCATGGCGCCGCGCAGGGTGTGACCGGATCCTGTTTCCTGGTGCAGTGTGCCGGGCAGCAGATCCTGGTGGACTGTGGCCTGTACCAGGGCAGCCGGGCACTGGTCGAGGAAAACGCCAACGACTTCGGGTTCGATCCCGCCGCAATCGACTTCGTACTGTTGACCCACGCACACCTCGATCACTGCGGGCGCATCCCCCTGCTGGCAAGGCGCGGTTTCAGAGGGGAGATCATTACCACCAACGCCAGCCGGGAGCTGGCACGGCTGGTCATGATGGATTCCGCGGGCCTGCAGGAGGAGGAGGCGCGCTACCACAACCGGCGTAACCGGCGGCGTGGCCGGTCCGGCGCGGAATACGTGCCCCTGTACACCACGCTGGATGCACTCAATGCGATGGACAGCTTCGGACGGGTTGCGCATTTCAACGAAGTGCAGGAGCCGGCGCCCGGCATCCGCGTCACCTTTATCGGCGCCGGTCACATCCTCGGTTCCGCCAGTATCCTGCTGGAACTGACCGAGCGGGGACGGCACCGGCGTCTGCTGTTTTCCGGTGATCTGGGGCAGGGCGGACGCGTGATCCTGCCCGATCCGGCGACGCCGCCACAGGTCGATGTGGTGGTGATGGAAACCACCTACGGTGATCGTGAACACAAATCACTGGAGCCGTCCATCCAGGAGCTGTACGAGGTGATCCGGGATACCACGCAACGCGGTGGTAACGTGGTGATCCCGACCTTTGCGCTGGAACGTGCGCAGGAGCTGCTGTACTACCTGCGTGAAGGCAAGGTACAGGGGGTGCTGCCGGAATTCATGCAGGTGTTTCTCGATTCACCGATGGCAATCTCCGCGACGGAGATCTTCCGCCGCCACCCGGAGTGCTACGACACACAAACGGCCGGGCTGTTTCGCAGCGGTAATGACCCCTTCGATTTTCCCGGTCTGCATTTCACGCGTGATACCGCCGACTCGATGGCGATCAACCAGATTGCCGGCGGCGCGGTGATCATGGCGGGTTCCGGCATGTGTACCGGCGGCCGTGTGGTGCACCACCTGAAGCACAATCTCGGCCGTTCCCGGAACAGCGTGGTGTTCGTCGGTTATGCGGCACATGGCACACTGGCGCGACGCATTGTCGACGGGGCAAATACGGTGAATATCTTCGGCGAGGAATATGCCGTGCATGCCGGCATCCATACCATCGGTGGTTTCTCCGCCCATGCCGGCCGGCATGAATTGCTGGAGTGGCAGCGCAGGACCGGCAGCCCGGAACGGACCTTCCTGGTGCATGGCGAGAAGGACAGCATGACCGCGTTCGGGCAGTTGCTGACCGGCACCCGGGTGGAGATGCCGGAGTTGCACCAGTCCTTTGAGTTATAGCGGAGTCAGGCGACCGGAATCCCGGCCGCAGGGCATGGATCGGCGGCTCAGCGCACTGCCACCGGTCCATCACCCCATCTTTCCGACGGCACAGTTGGCAAAGGATCTGGCCTTGGTGCTGGCGGCCCGGAGCCCGGTTTGCGCCGGGCCGGCCTCCGGCCGGGCGGTCTGGCGGGCCATCCAGGGCCTGCGCCAGGCCTCATCCACCGTGTGTCCGGCGGCCGGCCACCCCGTGCGCTTTCATGGAACTGTCATTGTCATGTCATGCGGGTGCAATACGCATTGTGCAGTGTGGTCGGTACTGCAACCAGAAGGGGTAACGCCATGTTCAGCTACATCCTGCAGAAGGCGCAGCAATTTCAGCGGGAGTTTGGTGTCGCACCAACCGTGATCTACATCAATCCCCGTCATTTCGAGGCATTGTTCCGGGAAAGCCCGGAGTTGTTCTCGCCGGATATGGCCGTTCGCCTGGGATTCAAACTGGTCATCCTGCCCAGCTCCCGCCTGGCGCACCCGGAGGCCGCACTGCTGATGCAGGGCGCGGCCGGCCGGATTGAAGCGCTACCGGTCGCAGAGACAGCTCCTGCCCTGACGGCGGCGGGCGACCGTCACGTGGCCTGAGCCGCCCGGCTAACCGGGCTGGCCGTCCACCCGCGGGCGCAGCAGCATGGGCAGCAGCCGGTACAGGAACAGGCCGAAGGCAAGCAGCCACAGCGCCTGTGCCAGCCCGACCCAGACGCGATAGCCGGCCGGATACAGCAGTGGCAGCAGTACCCTGACCACCGCGCCGGCCTGCAGGAGCCCGAAGGCCATGCCCAGCAGGGATGGCGGTGTGGCCACGTCTCTGCCGGTATGTCCCAGCGTGACACGCGACATCATGCCCAGCGAGATCATGCCGATGCTGCCGTAGGTGAAGGCATGCAGCGACAGGAACGGTGAAACCCCGGCGGCAACCGCCACCTGCAATGCAAATCCGGCCACGATCCAGCCATAACCCAGGTACAGCACCCACAGCAGCGGTCTTTGCCAGATCCCCGGCGTGTACCAGCCGGCCAGTTTCACGGTATGCACCAGGGTCAGGGCAAGTGCGAGTCCCGCCACCACGACACCGTCCTCCGGCCGGGCCAGTTTCGCGATCCAGAAGGCAAGGAACAGGACCAGACCTGCGTTATCCAGCCAGGGACGATGGGTGAACTGAACGGGATAGTCGACGCCGCGCTCGATGAAAAAGGGAAATACCCGGCTGGCCATGACAAGGATCAGGGCAATTACCAGGTACACGCCCGAGTACAGCCCGAGCCGCACACCGTCTCCGATCATTCCCTGCAGGCCGGCATAAAACACGAGATTGGAGGCCAGCAGCAGGACCAGCTTGGACAGGATGCCGATCTGCTTCCACTGCCGGGCCCGGAGGACGGGTACCAGCAGGCTGGCGATCAGCCCGATGGAAAATCCGCTGTCACACAGTGCCTGCAGTGCGATCGTCCCCGGGCCGCCGGCGAAGAACAGGATCCGCGCGGCCAGCCAGACCAGGACCAGCAGCAGGAGCGGGTAACCGTGCAGGGTCTGTATACCGGTCCAGTTCCTGACCGCCGTCAGCAGGAACCCGGCGATCACCGCCAGGCTGTAACCGTAAACCATTTCATGGGCGTGCCAGACCGCTGGTGGCAGTGCCTCTGAGGGTCCGTGCCAGCCCGCGAGGTACATCGCCGTCCAGGTCAGCATGGCAAGGACGGAAAAACCCGCAGCCGCCGCGAAAAAGGGCCGGAAGCCCATGCCCAGGCATGCGGGAGGCCCTGGCGTCCTGTCGGTGACGGTGTCTGGCACGCTACCGGTCCGGATCAGGGCGTTCCGGCGCATGCAGTCGGGGAACGGGGCAGAAGGCGATACACGGGGAAATCCGCTGTGGCGTGGCCCGGAGGTCAGGGCGGTGGGTGCCCGGCTCAGGTCCGGGCGATGCGCTGGTAGTATCGCAGACGGTAGATCTGACGCCTGCAGCTGTCGCTGTCGGTAAAGCCGGTGCGGTCGTGCAGTACGTTGTTGCTGATCAGGCCCTGGCCGGCCTGCAGGGTCGCGCGGAAGATGTACGGGCAGTCCGACTGCAGAAACCGGTCCAGTGCGTCCAGCGCGGCACGCACCAGCGGGTCCGGCGCCCATTCGACATTGCGCGGACGTGCCGTATAGCGCATGTGCAGGTTACCGTCCGGCTGGATCGAGAATACCGGCCCGCTACGGGCAGGGCGCAGTTCCGTGTCACCGTTCCGGTTCGCAGGGATGGTCATGACATCCGGCTGCATCAGGGCGTGAATGAAATCCGGGTTGGTATCGCGCAGGTGCAGGTAGGCGATCTCGTGATCCAGCAGGGCATTGGCACCGCCGCTTGCGGCCGGGGACACGCAATGCAGCTGCAGCGCCTGTATCTGGCGGGACGGCTCGTTGTAGTAGCCGTCCGTGTGCCAGTGAATCGGACGGTTGGTATACGGGATATAATCGCTGCGCCATTCGCCTTCCGTGACCTGCAGGGTCGTGATGCCGTCATCGTCGGCGCCCCGATTGCAGTCCAGCGTGGTCAGCCCGCATTGCCGACCGAGCATGGCGGGCAGCTGCCGGTCGGGGCCGGAGGAGCCCTTGCAGGTATACAGCGCCATGTTGGTCTTGCGGACGCGGTAGTGGATGGCGTCCTGCTCCACCCGGCTCAGCCGGTGCGGGTTCCTGATCTCGACCAGCAGGGCATCGAGCGTGGTCGGGTAACGGTCCAGCTTCCGCTCCCGCCAGGCCTCGTAGGCACTGTTGTGGTACGGATCGAACGGACTGCCCGCGTATATTCCGGGCGCCAGGCTCCGGTTGGATGGCTGCAAAGGGGATCGGGTGAGCATATCGAAAACTTATAGGTCGGGCACGGAGCAGCGTCATTGACCTGGATCAATGCAAGCGGAAGGGGACCCCGGTACCGCTCAAAGCGGCAGGCGCAGAAAGATGTTTCTTGTTGCCACCCGCTCCGTGAGCTGGTTGGCGATCATGCGCTTGACCGGGGGACAGTGGTTGCCAAAGTGCAACACCAGTTTTCTCAGCAGTTTTGCCGGCGGGCGGTCATCCGTGAACAGGCCGACGATCCGGTTGGTTCCCGTATAGAGAGGACGTGTTACACGCCGGTGCGTCGACTGGTATTTGTCCAGCACGGCGGCCGCGCCGATATCCGTGCCGGCCGCCCGGGCCGCCCGGATCTCCGCAGCAAGGGTGGCCTGGCCGCGCAGTCCCAGGTTGAAGCCATGCGCGGTAACCGGGTGCATGCCGACCGCGGCATCGCCGACCAGCGCGAAACGGTCAGCCACAAACCGGGTCGCGTGTACGGCCACCAGCGGATACGCATGGCGCTCGCCGGTCAACCGCATGTCGCCCAGCCGGTTGCCAAAGCGCTGCCGGATATCGGCGGCGAAGTCATCGGCGTCCTGTGTCATTATCGCATCGGCCTTGTCCGCGGACACGGTGACCACGATGGAGGACAGCCGTTCGGATAACGGTAGTACGGCCAGAGTCCGGCCGTAATGGAAACATTCGAAGGCGATGCCGTCGTTCGGGTTTTCGTGTTCCATCCGGCAGACGATGGCCACCCGGCCAAAGTCGTGCATGTCGGCGGAGATACCCATCCAGCGGCGGGTCTGCGAAAAACGGCTGTCGGCGGCAACCAGCAGTGCGGCATGCACATGCTCTCCGCTCGACAACTGCACGTGCGCGCCCGAATCGTCGCTGTGTACTGCCGTCACCGAGGTACCGGTCATGATCTCCGTATCGGGACAGGTGACGGCCTGTTCGTGGAGCGCCTTGCGGATATGGTGGTTCGCGACCAGGTACCCCAGGGCATCGACCGCATAGCCCCGGCTGTCAAACTCCAGTACATAGGGTGAGTTTCCGTCCAGTACCTGCGCCTGGCGGATCGGGAATATTCCACTCGCCGGTATGCGCTGCCACGCGCCAAGCTGTTCCAGCAGGTCCCTGGAGAGGTGCGTCAGGGCGATATCACGACCGTCCACGGGCGGGTCGACAAGCGTTTCCCCGGATAACTGTTCAACGACCAGGGTCTTCAGTCCGCTGCCGGCCAGTGAACAGGCCAGGCTGAGGCCGGCCGGGCCGGCACCCGTAATGATGATGTCGCAGGTTTTCTCTGTCATGGTGTTAGTCGCCCCGGATCGCTGCGTTGGCGTGACCCGGTCGATCACTCTTTGTCAGGATAATCCGTTGAGCATAATCAAATCAGAGTGAAACTGCATGTGGCATTGTCCGTATTACCGGGAGCGACAGGACCGCCAGTGTTCAGGAATGGCTGCAAGGGTTACCCTGCTCCATTGGACACAGGCCGCGATAATCACCTGTTTCAACGGGGTATTTGCACTGTACTTGATACAGGTCCGGTTTGGGTGCGGCATCCGGCTGTATAGTGGCAATGCGGATTGCTGTACCCGGCTGCCTTTCCTTTCCCGGCTCCAGTCCACGCGCTTGCCTGCGTGCCAGGTGGGTGTTAAAGGGCGTTGCAAATCATGCCGTTATCCCTGTACCTGTGGCCTGATTCCCGGCAGCCTGCCGGGCTGCTGACAACCGGCGACAGAGGTACGGAATACACGGCGTGTTATTTGACTGGCAGTGAAATTGAGTCTAATAATGAACCTCTTGCAATGGGCCGTAACAAACAGTATCGAGACACTGCCACAACCGGCCGATGGTGATTCAAGATGAATGAAAACATAACAAACAAGGCAGGCAAGGATCATGAACACAAGCCTCGTAATGACGCCTTCGGCGGCGATTCCATGGACCGTTTCGTTTCTGCCTTCGAGGCCAGCGCGCGGCGCTGGGAACTGATCGTCTATCCCGCCATGCTTGCCTTTGTGGTACTTGCCGCCTATGGATTCTTCCTGATCTATACCCTCAGCAAGGACATTCATACGCTGGCGCAGGGCATGGATCCGGAGATGGGAAAAAACCTTTCGCACATTTCTGAAAGTGTGATTTACCTGTCCGAAAATATTCGCACCATGACGCGGCGGGTACATAACATGTCTGAATCCGTGGAGTACATGTCCAAGAAAATGGATGCACTGGAAACCCTCGACCCGATGCTCGTCAATATGCGTGGCATCAATGCATCCATGGCCCTGATTACCAAGAACATGCAGGTGATGAATCTGACCGGAGAGTCCATGCGAAACGAGATGGGCAATATGGGCAACAGCATGCGACCGTTGAATTTCATGAATAATTTTGTGCCCTGGTAGCACGCGGTGTGCCCGGCGGTTCCTGCCGGCGGCCGCTGAGAACCGGCTATCCGGGATCCGGTCTGCGAGCCGGTGCGCCGTACAGCTCGCTCCGTGTCCCGGCAGGCAAACCTTCCGGCAGGTACGTTGTCTACTACCGGGTCAGCCGGTCATCGGTACCACTCACGGAACCGGACAGGTGCCGGGTGGTTCCAGTGCAACCGGTCCGGATTGCAGTGGGCATCGACACGGCTATACTGGTTCAGGTTCGAATTAACGTCAGGGGGGAATTATGCGAATTAGACAGGTTTCAGGAATACTGGTTCTGGTACTGGCCGCCTCGTCACCAGTGCTGGCCGGGGATGCCCCGGTGTCCACACCACCGGCGGACGTCACTGCGTTGCCACCACCGGCTGCAGGTCCGGCCACAGCGCCGGAGGACATCCCGCCTCCCATGCCCTCCTCATATCGTGAGATGAGGGAACGGTACCGCATGGAGAGAAAGGCCATGTATGAAGCGCGCCGCAAGGCCTTGCAGGCACAGCGTGAGGAGCGCGAGGCACTTGCCGAGAAATGGCGCGAGGCCCGACAGAAATATCACGAAGCGCAAATGGAGACCTGGATGAAGCAGGCGGAGGAACGCGAGGCCAGGGAAGCCACCTACCACGAGGCGATGCGTGACCAGGTGGAGGCGCAACACAACTACCTGGTTCAGAATCATGACAAGTTGCTGGAGCAACGCCTGAAACAGCAGATCGATATGGCCAATCGCCAGGAAGAGATGCGCAAGAAGGCTGAAGAACGGCGCAGGGATATTGCGGCCATGCGTGCCAGGATGAAGGATATGACTACCGAGGAGCGCTGGGATTACCTGCAGCAACATCAGGATGAATTGTTCAGGGAGCCCGAGATAGCAACCCGGTCGACGACCCCCCCGATGCCCGCTCGCGAGGATACGCCCCCGGCGCCCGCAGCGGCGGTGGAACCGCCTGCGCCAGAACCACCCGCTGCACCGGTTGTCCCTGAGGAGCCTGCCGCGCCAGCGCCTGTCACGGAGCCGACCGCAACCGGAACACCGGAAGCACCCGCCACACCCGGTCCGTGATATACCCCCGGGCTGGGGCGCTGGTTGCGTCGTCGGTCAGCAGGGTTGTGTGCGCTTGGTGTGCTCCTGTTCCGCTTCCCTGGCGGTAATGGATGACAGCAGTGACAGCTCTTCGCTCAGCAACCGGAGGATGTCGTCCATGGCGATGATGCCCACCAGTTCGCAGGTGGATTCCGTAATCACCGGAACACGCCTGACGCCGCGGTAACGCATGCGCTGGGCGACCTCGAGGATACTGTCGGATTCACAGACTTTCAGCAGGGCGAAAGTCATCACATCACCGACCGTAACGGTATTGAGCGGGACTTCGTTGGCGATGACTTCAACCACCAGGTCCCGGTCGGTGAGTACGCCGACCGGCCGGGATTGCCCGCCTGTCGTCTCAATGACCACCAGGCAGCCTACGTGATGCTGTCGCATCAGCCGCGCCGCTGCGGGCAGTGATGCGTCCCGTGTCGTGGTGACTACCTGGCGTTGGCAGATCTCTCCGGCTTTCACCTGAATTCTCCTGTCGTTATGTACACGGTGGCAGGTCAAACCTGGAAAAAGTCTATGCCCGGCAGCGCCGGCAACACATGATCCAGGTCAATAATCGTCATGGCCGTCCAGGATGGCCCGGCCTGCCAGGGTGCGGTGCGCCGGTTTCGGCAGGGAACCCGGTTTCCGGCAGGGGATACCCGTGGTGGTTGACTGATTTGATTATAAATATAACCATGCAGGCCGATATGACAGTAATCAACCGAGGTATCTCCGCTCTCCGATGTACTGGCTATCGTTTAAAAAGAAGCAGGAAGAGCAGGTTACCGGTCTGGTCCTGCCTGGCGGCGGGGCACGAAACGCCTACCAGGCGGGGGTGCTGAAGGCGATCGCCGACATGCTGCCCGAGGACGCCGAAAACCCGTTTCCGGTGATTTGCGGTACCTCCTCCGGCGCGCTGAATGCAGTGTTGCTGGCCAGCAGCGCCAACCGCTTCCAGGAGGGGGTGGACCGGCTCTGGGGCATCTGGGCCAATTTCCATATTGGCAAGGTGTTCAGGGTGGATAACCAGACCGCACTGGTCAGCGCATGGCGCTGGATGACCACCTTCATGCTGGGTACACTGGTGAAAAAGCAGCCCGCTTCGGTACTGGATAATTCGCCATTGCGGGAACTGCTGGAACGCCATATCCGTTTTGCGAGGATCCAGCAGGCGATCGATACCGGCGCGTTGCGCGCCGTGTCCGTGACCGCCTCGGGCTACACCAGTGGCACATCGGTGGCATTCTACCAGGGCGTCAGCGAGCTGGTGCCCTGGCAGCGCACACGGCGCCGCGGGCAACCGACCGAGCTGACCCTCAATCACCTGATGGCATCCAGTGCGATTCCTGTGCTGTTCCCGGCCGTGAAGCTCAGAAATGAATATTTCGGGGACGGCTCCATGCGCCAGACGGCGCCACTGAGTCCGGCGCTGCACATGGGCGCAAACCGCCTCCTGGTCATCGGGGTACGTAACCCGCGACAGGATCTGCCTCAGGAAGATGATCTGGAGATCAGGTATCCGACGATCGGGCACATTTCCGGTTATATCTTCGACAGCCTGTTCATGGACAGCCTTGATGCAGATATCGAGCGGCTGCGCCGGATCAACCACACCGTAACCGAAACACGTGCCAAGCGCGTCGAATACCATGACACGGCCCTGCGCCAGATCGATTACCTGCTGATCTCGCCCAGCACCGATGTGCGGGAGATCGTGGAGAAATATGTGGGCAATTTCCCGCGTTCGGTACGTATCCTGCTCAAGGGAATCGGTGCGCTGACCCGGGAAGGGCGTCCGCTGATGAGTTATCTGATGTTCGAGTCACAGTTCTGCAAGGAACTGATGGAACTCGGATACAAGGACGGCATGGCCGCGCGCGAGCAGATCCTGCACCTGATCGGGCGTGATGACCTGCTGGAGGGCGAGGCAGTGGTCTGACCGCCGTTCCGGCCAGGGGCGGCAGTGGCTGTCGCGGGTGCCGGGGTCAGCGGTTCAGGCGATCCTGGCGGCGCCAGCGATTCACGATATCTTCCACATCCAGGTCGTCCAGGCCGGAACTCCAGTGGCGGTAGAAGTCGACGCTGGAACTGTTCGGTGGCGGATCCGGCTTGAACAGTTGCACACGGGTGGGCAGCGGCACGGCCAGACCCATGATCATGGCCTCACCCTGGCCAAGCGAGGCCAGGATATCGATGAAGTCCCGTTCCGCCTCCGGTACCAGGTTCTTGACGTAGGACTGGTCATCCGGGTTGGTGAGTCGCAGGCAGACGAAGGTATTGCACTGTGCCAGTACGGTCTCCGACAGATCATGCGGGCGCTGGGTGACCACGGCCAGGCCGACACCGTATTTGCGGCCTTCCTTCGCGATACGCTGCATCGACTGGCGGGTTCCCTCGAACTGCGAGTTGCCCTCACGCGGGATGTAGCTGTGCGCCTCCTCGCAGACCAGCAGTAACGGGAATTCCTTGTACATGGGATTCCAGTAGTTGAACTCGAAGGCGAGCCGTCCGACCTGTGCCGTCACTACCGGGCGCACGTCAAACGGTACCGAACTCAGGTCGATGATGGTGATCTGGGCGCGTGGCTCGCCCAGACCGACGAAATCACGCAGCAGGTCGGGCAGGGCGTCGGACGAGGTGCGGCGCTTCGGGTTCAGCAGGAAGTCATAGCGTACATCGTTCATGCGGCTTTGCAGGCGCATCAGGAACTGGTCGAACAACCCGGCCAGCGGCCCCTTGTCCTTGCCGAAGTTCGATGACATCTTGTTGGCATTGTCAAAATAGCCATAGAGCTCCTGCAGCGGGAAGTAGACCGGGGAATCGATCGAGATATCACCGATCCCCAGCTCCTTGTTCGACTTGTTGCGTAATTCGTGGACACTGTCGCGCAGGAATGCGATTTGTGAAGAAGCGGAGGCATCAGAACGGTCGATCAACAGATCGACCAGCTCGGAGAACGTCATCAACCAGTAGGGAATTTCCAGGTCCCGTGCATCGATGTAACGGGTGGTCCTGCTGTCAAACGCGTACTGACGGTTGCCCTCGTTGTCCTCCCAGCTGTATTCGCCATGCAGGTCGAGCAGGACGATGTGCGCATTGCGCATGGTCTTGACGGCCCGCTGCAGCAGGTTGGCCACCGTCCAGGACTTGCCGGCGCCGGACTGTCCGAGGATGGCAAAGTGACGACCGAACAGGGCAGCCGGGTCCAGACAGACGTCGATACTCGTGTCGGCAGAGGCGTTGCCGACGGCATAACCCTGGGCGCGAAACCGGATGAAGATGGATTCGACATCTTCCTTGTCGACGGTGTGCACCTCGGCGCCGGTGACGGGATAATTCTTTACCCCGTTCTGGAAAGTGCCACTGCGCACGATTTCTCCCAGCGGGATGAGCTGGATATAACGGCTGGTGCCGCGGCCTGACGAATCCGGTGCTTCACCGATCGAGGTGATGACGGCCAGCAGTTTGATGTCGCCCTGGATGATTGCGACGTAGGAGCCCGGCTGGCCGAGCAATTCCTCTTTACCCCCGGCGGGAATCCGCGGCAGGCGACCTTCATTCTTCTCCAGCAGGCGCGCGGTCATGGCGCCGGTTGCGATATTGGTCAGGTGTCCTATCAGTGTTTTCGTGTACGGTGTCATCGCCGGTTACCCTTGTCAGGAAGCACGGTTCCTCGAAACGCCTGTGGTGTGCCTGTGATCCGTGCAGCACGGATTTCCCGTCCACGGCGTCAGGTGCAGGCATGCCAGGTTTATAACGGCATTTGCCCGCGATCCATTAAGTTCCACGGACCGGGTCCGGTACAGCCTGATGCGGGGGATCGACTCCCTTCAGCCGTTCGCGGAATATGCCCGGAAAATGCCGGGAACAGCAGGGAGTCAGTGATTGGCCGGCGCAGGCCGGAGGGCGGGTGTCCCGGTGCGGTATGCAGGGGGGCAGGCCGGGTCGTTTCGGCCCGGCGTCCCTCATTTCCGCAGCCGGGCGGAAATGAGGGACAGACGGATTGAGGGTCAGTCGTAGTACGGGCGGCGGGCTTCCTGGTACATCAGATGCCGGAACTGTTTGCGATAGTAGACCACCGCGCTGTTGCCCTCGGCCTTTACATCGAAGATCTTCCATTCGCCGTGGGTGCGGTAAAAGCGGAATTCCAGCCGGGTCGGGATACCGTTGGGTTGCATGATCCAGACATTGACGCGCACGTCGTTGCTGTCCTGGCCACGCGGGGTGATATAGCGGATGGGCTGGTTGGTATAGGTCACCAGCTTTTCCGCCAGTGTATCCATGAAGGAATCCTTCAGTTGCTCCTGCATGATTGCGCGTTGTTGCGGTGACATGTGGCGCCAGGCACTGCCGGCTGCCCAGCGGGTCATATACTCGAAATCAAAGTACGGTTCGATCTCGGTCTTCATGAATGCCAGGGCCTCGTTACGGTCCTCTGCACCACCGCTTTTGATGAAATCGGTCAGCTTGGTAACCCCGGCACGCACGATGGCAGCCGGACTGGCGGAGTCGATCTTGTCTGCGTTCGGGATGCCGCGCCAGGGTGCGGTATACCCGGGCGGGTAGGGTGCGGCAAGTGTGGTCTGTGTGGTAGCGAGGAACAGCAAAGCGGGGATAACAAGTCGGGTAATATTCATTGCCACCTCATCTGGTGAGTACGTGAACCGGAAAAAAGAAAGGCTTGTCTTGCAAGCCTGTCTTTTTACCCCACATGAAACCAAAAAGCCAGCGCATGCACCGAAAGTGCAAGCGCTGGCTTTGGCTTACTTACTTGTCAGATGACGGAGCCGCCGGTGCAGCCGGTGCAGCCGGTGCATAGCCGTACGGCGCATAGCCATAACCCGGATAGCCACCACCCCAGCCCGGACCACCATAGCCGTAGCCCGGATAGCCGCCGTATGGGCCATAGCCATAGCCGTCATAACCGTAGCCACGGCCATAGCCGTAGCCGCGACCGTAGCCGTGACCGTGACCACCACCGCTGAAGCTCATGTCGAAGTCGCCGGAGCCATCACCGTCGAAGGGACCCCAGTCGTTACCCCAGCCATTGCCCCAGTTGTTACCACCCCACGGACCCCAACCACCCCAGGCATGGGCGGCTGTCATCGGCAGTGCGGCAAATCCAGCAATGGCAGCGGCTGCCAGGGTTAATTTCAGACTTTTCATCGGTACTTCCTCCTGTGTGCAGGTATTGCGTCAATATTTAAGACGGAACTCATTGTGCTTTATGAACGTAGCGCCATTTTTGACTTGAATCAAGATGCGTCAATATTCCTCCCCCTATATTCTAGACCAAAGAATATACCTGATTGGAAAGTGGTTTTTATTGCGCCACTCCCCTGAGGCAGGGAGAATGGGTCTGCCATGCGCCTGATTTGCGGAATCCTTTTACTCATGGTCTGGCTGTCTGCGGCGGCGGAGCCGGACGGTGCCGAGCTGTTTGGCCGGTATTGTGCAGCGTGCCATGGTGACAAGGGCAATGGCGGCGTCGGGGTGCCACTGGCACTGCCATCCTTCCTGGACAGTGTGGACGACCGGTTTCTGGCCACTACCATCCGCTACGGCCGTCCTGGTCGTGTGATGCCGGCCTTCGATGCCCTGAGCGACGCACAGATCGGCGCCATCGTCAGGTTTATCCGCAGCTGGTCGAAGCAGGCGGCCCCCACCTACAGTGACGAACGCGTCAAGGGCGATCCCGCGCATGGCAGGGAATTGTTCGCCGGGCATTGTGCGGTCTGTCACGGCGAGAACGGTGCTGGCGGCAAGGGCACCGGCGTCACGTTCTCCCGGCACCGTGACCTGCCGATTATTGCGCCGGGGTTGAACAATACCGGCTTTCTGCGTGCCGCCAGCGACGCAATGATCCGGCATACCCTCCAGTCTGGCCGGGACGGCACGCCGATGCGTTCGTTCCTGAAACAGGGACTGTCGGATCAGGATATCGATGACCTGGTCAGCTATGTACGCAGTTTCAACGGGCAGGGCACGGAAGGACACAAGATCACTCCCGTCGTGCCCGCGACACTCAGTGCTGAATCTCCCTACACGCTGGAGGAGACGGTCGAGAACGTCAAACAGGCGATCACCAGCCAGAATTTCATCCTCATCCGCACCGATACACTGGAACATGGTCTGGCCAGGGCGGGCCAGGAAAATCCGCACCAGGTGATCCTGCACTTCTGCAATTTCAACTTCCTGTACCAGGCGCTCGCCGTGGATCCCAGGGTAGGCATGTTTCTGCCCTGTCGGGTGACGGTGACCGAGCGGGACGGCAAGGTCACTGTCAGTACGATCGAGCCGGAATACCTCAGCCGGCTGTTCAACAACGATGAGCTGAATGAGTACTGCAAGCACATGCACGATGTCTACAAGGCCATCCTCGAAGAGGCAACGCTGTGAGTTTGCGCTGGCCATCCGCAGTCCTGCTCTGGGTATTGCAGTTCATGGTGCCGTACGCGCATGCCGAGGACATCATCATGACGCGCTCGGTCCTGCCGTTTCCGGAGGCCATGCTGGTACTGCAGGATTCGATATCCGCACACGGTTATACCGTGTCACGTGTACAGCGCGTCGATGTCGGACTGACCGGCAAGGGTTACCAGACGGACAAGTACCGGATCGTGTTTGCCGGCAAAATCGACGAGATCAGGATGCTGACGGAACATGCACCGCAACTGATACCCTACCTGCCGCCGAAAATAGCCATCTTCGCGGAGGGAGAACAGACGGTCCTGGTCACCATCAATCCGGAGATATATGCCGATATCGCCGGTAATGCGGTGGACCCGGTAATGTTCAGGCACTGGGAGAGTGATCTGCGCTCGATCTTTCACGATGTGAACACCGCGCGCTAGCGGCAGGTAGCCTACTGTCCGGGGCAGGAAATCCGGCGGCAAAAAAACGCGGATACAGGATCCGCGTCAAGTGGGAGATGTTGCCGGCTTGTCGCCCCAACGTGTACAAAAATGCGCGTGCAGCCGTAAAAACACCTTGATCTGGATCAAATCACAACCAATCCGGCTTCCATTTGCTGGTGGTTTTGTGCTGCTCGATATAATCCCTGACCCCGGTGTGACCGAATGTTGCGGCCACCAATGTTGCCGTCTCGCGTTTGTTGTTGCGAATGCGCGTATCCGCACCCGCACCCAGCAATGCCTTGACGACCGGCAGGTTGCCGCGGGCCGCAGCCAGGATCAGTGCGCTGTCTCCGAGCTTGTTGCGGACGTTGATTTGCGCGCCCGCCCTGATCAGCAGGTTGACGACCTTGCCGCTGCCTGCGTCGGCGGCCAGCATCAATGCGGTGTTACCGTCGCTGCTGGCGTTTTCCAGTGCTGCCCCGTTAGCCAGTAACAGCTTGACGCAGTCTGCATCGGCACGCCCGGCTGCAAGTGTCAGTGGTGTGTTGTCCTTGACGTCCCTGCTGTTCACGTCCGCGCCGTGTTTCAGCAGTATGGCGGCGTTCTTCGGCAGGCCGGCGTTTACGGCGTACCAGAGCGCGCTGTGCGAGCGGTTGTCGGTGGCATTGATCCGGACGGATTTCGCAAACAGCATTTCCAGCAACGACGGGTTATCCACCGCTGCCGCCAGCATGATGACGGTCGTGCCCTTCACATCGGTCTGTGCGGGGTTGGCGCCGTGCAACAGCAGCGCGCGGGTGATTGCGGCCTGGTTGCGGGATACGGCCAGACACAGTGCACTGCAGCCGTCCGTGCGGCTGGCGTCGACGGACGCGCCGGCAGTCAGCAACAAACGCACACTATGCAGGTCACCGGAACGCACGCCCGACATCAGTACGGTTTCGCCATTCGGCAGGGTCGGAGTGGTACTGGCCCCGGCAGACAACAGTAACTGCACGACTTCACTGTGTCCCTTCAGCGCGGCACGTGACAGGGCCGTATGACCGTCCTTGTCCCGTTGTTCCACCGGCTTCCCCTGGCCAAGCAGTACCCGCACGATTTCAAGCTGCCCCCGTGCCGCCGCGTCGATCAGGTCCGGCGAATTTGCCGACTGCTTGCCCGTGCCCGGCTGCTGCTTGTTACGCACGATCTGGGACGCGCTGGCCGCGCGCGAGGTGTCACTGACCTGTAGCGGCCTGATGCCCCTGGCGGCAAACAGTTCCAGCAAGGCGGAATTCCCCTTGCGCGCGGCAATGTCCGCTGCGTTGAACCCTTCACGGTTCTTGCCGCCGGCCCTGGCGCCGGCCCCGAGCAACAGCCGGCAGAGAGCGGTCTGGTCACGGGATGCGGCCGCCATGACCGGCGTATTGCCGTCATGATCGGCCAGATCGGGATTCGCACCGGCGGACAACAGCGCCGATACCGCATCCGTATGATCCTCGCGTACCGCAAACTGCAGTGCGGTGTCGCCATGGTTGTTCTGTGCATCGATTGCGTGCGTGTGCTCGAGCAGCAACCTGAGGCTTGCCGTGTGTCCCTGCTCGGCAGCGTCCATCAGGACCGATTTCCCGTTGTTGTCCGTGCTGTCGACACTGGCGCCACCGGCCAGCAACCGGCGGATTTCACCTGCATCGTTGCGGGTTACCGCATGACGCAGCAATTCACCGGTATCGGCAATGCCCCGGGCCGGTGCGGCCGATGTCTGCAGCTGCCTGAGCTTGCGGGCAGCCATGGTATGACCCTGCTTTGCGGCACGCTCATACCAGTTGCGTGCGGCCTTGATATCGGTCGCCGTACCCCAGCCGTTCTCGTACATCACCCCCAGGTTGTACATGGCCTGCGTGTGATCCTTTGCCGCGGCCTTGCGCAACCAGTAGAAGGCGGCCTTGTGGTCGGTGGGGACACCGTTGCCGGAACGGTACAGTGCTGCGAGCTGGTAGCATGCCTCGGCGTTGCCCTGCTGTGCCAGTGGCTTCAGGATTGCAACGGCCTTTTCCATGTCGTGCATGCGCACGGCGGCAAGATAGGGTTCCAGTGCGGGGTCCGTGTCACCATACGCCGCCGGCACGTACAGCGTGGTCACCAGCAGCACCGCCAGCAGGGTCTGCAGGCGGTGCAGGGTGGTACGATGCGGTGGACGGCGTGAGAGGATGGACGGCTCAGGCGGTACCATATTTTGTTTCCACTTCGATCCCGATCGCTTTCAGGAACGGGGTTGGCAGTACTCCGCCGGCGCAGATGATGACGGCATCGTTCTTCAGGGTAACTGTCCTGTCCTGCAGGGCAATGATCACATCCCGTTCGTGTATTTCGGTTACATTGGATGACATCAGTATCTCCACCTGGCCGGAACCGGCCAGGTTTGCAATCCGCTTGCGGTTCTTTTCCTTGACCCGTGAAAAAGCGTCACTGCGGTATGACAGCGTAACGCTGGTGCCGGGCAGCCCGGCCAGTTCCGCGGCCGCCTCGATGGCACTGTCACCCCCCCCGACCACCAGCACATGCATGCCCTGGTACTGTTCCGGGTCGGCGAGACGATACACCACCTTGGTGAGGTCTTCACCGGGTACACCCAGCTTGCGCGGTGTGCCACGCCGGCCGATGGCCAGCAGGACACTGGACACGAGATAGGTTGCACGTGACGTCCTGACGGCAAAGCCGTTTTCCGCCTGCTGGATTGCCTCGAGTCGCTCGTTGAAGTTGATGGAAATGTTGCTGCGTTCGATCACGTCCTGCCAGAATTCGAGCAACTTCTCCTTGGAAACCTCCCTGAAATTCATCTTTCCGGCCAGGGGGAGGGTGACCGGTGCCGTCATGACGATCTTGCCGCGCGGAAAGTGTGCGACGGTACCACCCAGTGAATCCTGCTCGACGGTGAGGTAGCGCATCCGTGTCTCGCAGGCAGCCAGGGTGGCGGCAATACCGGCAGGGCCGGCACCGATGATCATCACATCGATCACCTGGCCCTTGCGGCCGGTGCGCCCGATGGCCTGTATGGCCTGGCGGCCCTGCTCGACGGCATTGCGAATCAGGCCCATGCCACCCAGTTCTCCGGCAATGTAGATGCCCGGTACGCTGGTTTCAAAGTCGGGCGACAGCAACGGGATGTCGACACCGCGTTCGGCGGTGCCGAATACCAGTGTGATGGCATGCATCGGGCATGCCGCACTGCAGGCGCCATGCCCGATGCAGTTGGAGGGGTTGATCAGTTCCGCCTTGTCGCGAATCAGGCCGAGCACATTATGTTCCGGGCAGGCGCTGATGCAGGAGCGGCAGCCGATGCACAGACCGGTATCGATCACCGGGTGCAGCGAGGCAGGTTGTGTCAGGCCGGCGACACGGGATTCCTGCAGGCGAGTGCGTGCCAGGCGCTGTTTCCGGTGGCGCAGAAACAGATACGTCGACCAGATGGCCGCCATCAGCAGGACTTCATAAACCACCGGGTTAGTCGTCATGACTCGGTCGAAATCCCGTAATCAGGTGGTATGGAATGGGTGCCGGGTGGACAGGTTTCATGGATTGCATTCTACAATAATTGGGATTATATTCCCAAAAAGTGAAGTATGTCACATATTCATTTTCCATATTCTTGACCACGTTCTCAGAACGAAGGTTGCTGTATCAAGATACTGTCAACACGCTATTTACAATATTTATCAGTAAGTTGTAAGCGTAGCCACAGGCGTAGCAAGACCCGGGTGACGGGTTCCTGGTGATCAGGCAAGCCGCAAAGGTGTCGATGGAGTCCTGTTTGTGCAGGTGCGGCAGGGCCCGGCGCAGGACTGCAGAATGAACAAGGATTAATTTCGTTAGCGGGCCAGGAGACTTTAGCCATGTCCGGATTTGAATGGGTTGCCGGCAGATTCTTGATTGCCGTTGTTGCCGGCGAGCAGGGCAACCGGCCTGCAGGGGCCGCTGCGGCTTGTGGCGCTGGCGACCATGGTGCTGATGCCCGTGGTTGCGCTGCTGGCCTGCCACGGCCGGGGGGAGCAGAGCTGACATGCGTAATGTAGCCCGCGCCGGCAAACCTTCACCGGCACGAAATCCGGAACCTTCCAGGAACGGCGTGCGGAGGGAGGGCGGGGATGCGTCAGGCGCAGAGCGTGCCGAGCGCCTGCGAGGACAGGCCGCAAGACGCTGGAAGGACCTGCTGCTGTCCGGCGTGGTGATGCTGGTCGTTGCCTATGGATGGCTACGGCGCGGTGATGTCTACCTTTCACCCGAGGAAGGGGCCGGCTATGCGCTGGGTATCATCGGTGGATCACTGATCCTGTTGCTGCTGCTGTACCCGTTGCGCAAGCATGCCAGGTGGATGCGCAGTTTCGGGCAGGTCAAGCACTGGTTTCGCATGCACATGATGCTGGGCATCATCGGCCCGGTCTGTATCCTGTACCACTGTAATTTCCAGCTGGGCTCGCTGAATGGCAATGTGGCGCTGTTCAGCATGCTGCTGGTATCCGGGAGCGGGCTCGCGGGGAGATACCTGTACACGCGCATCCATTACGGCCTGTACGGCAAGAAGGCGGATCTCGAACACCTCGGCAGTGATGCGGCGTCATTGCGCCAGGGCATGCACACGCTGTTCGAGTTTGCTCCCGGATTGCGTGAGATGCTCACCGGGCTGGAACAGGCGACGTTGCATCTGCCCCACACTTTCATCGGCAGCATGGCGCATTTGCTGGTGATTTCCGTCCGGTCAAGATGGGTCCAGGTGCATGCAGCCCGGCAAATCCGGCAGGCTGCAGTCAGGATCGCCAGGAGCCAGGGTGGTGACAGGGCGCTGGTGCGTTCGCTGCGCGCTTCCGGCCGCGAATACCTGGAAATCTACATGGCCACGATCCGGCGCGTTGCCGGCTTCACCGTTTACGAACGACTGTTCAGCCTGTGGCATGTATTGCACCTGCCGTTGTTTGTCATGCTGGTCATTTCCGGTCTGATTCATGTTTACGCCGTGCATTTCTACTGATTCCGGTGAAGCTTGTGCCCGTGCTGAACCGGATACTGTTGTGTGTGGCAATGCTTGTGGCCGGCTCGCTCCTGCACGGCAGCGCTTTTGCGGCTGGAATCGAATCCATGGTCACGCCGGGCAAGCTGGTTCAGGGGCATGCGAAGTACGAGACGGAGTGCAGTAAATGTCATCAGCCGTTCAGCAAGAAGAGCCAGAGCCGGCTTTGTCTGGACTGCCACAAGGAGGTGGATGGGGATATTCGCGACAACAGGGGTTTTCACGGGCGCAGTGGCGTCGGCAGGAAAAAGTGCAGCAGCTGCCATGATGACCACCTCGGCCTCGAGGCGGACATTTTGAATTTCAGTCGCGAGACATTTGATCACGAACAAACCGACTATCCGCTCAAGGGTGCGCATGTGCTGGCGGATTGTGCCGGCTGCCACCAGTCCGGGAAGAAATTCCGCGAGGCAGCGCATGAATGTGCGGGCTGCCACGGGAAGGACGACGTGCACAAGGGCAATCTGGGCAGGAAATGCGAGGGCTGCCATGATGTAAAGGCCTGGAAGAAACACGATTTCGATCATGACAGGACCGACTTCCCGCTGCACGGCAAGCACGTCGATGTTGCCTGCGACAGTTGCCATGCGGGACAGCGCTACAAGGGTACACCGAAGCTCTGTAACGACTGTCACCGTTTCAATGATGTGCACGCCGGTCGCTTTGGTGCGACATGCGGCGACTGCCATAACGACAAGACCTGGAAGAAGATCAGTTTCGACCATGACCGGAGTACCGATTACCCGTTGACCGGGAAGCACCGATCCGCGACCTGCGCCAGCTGCCACCCGGGTGATACGTTCAAAAAGAAACTGCCGGACGACTGTTACTCCTGTCACCGTGACGTGGACCAGCACAAGGGTGCCTACGGCAGGAAATGCGAGTCCTGCCATACAACCGATGGCTGGGCCAAGTCACGCTTCGATCACGACCGGAAGACCGACTTCCCGCTGCGCGGGCGCCACCAGAAGATTTCCTGTACGGCGTGCCACCGGGGTGAGGTCGGTCACGAGAAACTGGGGACAAAGTGTATCGATTGCCATCGTGCCGATGATGCGCATGACGGCAAGCAGGGCAAGCGCTGCGAGCGCTGCCATAACGAGGACGGCTGGGGCAACAAGGTTCGCTTTGACCACGATCTGTCCCGCTTCCCGCTGATCGGCCTGCATGCCGTTGTGCCGTGCGAGGAATGCCATATATCCGCGGTGTACACCGACACCGGCAAGGAATGCATCGATTGTCACAAGCAGGATGACACTCACCACGAGCGGCTCGGTGACAGGTGTGCCACCTGTCACAACCCGAACGGGTGGTCGCGCTGGGTGTTCGATCACGGGAAGGAAACCGGTTTTGCCCTCGATGGCGGCCACGAGGGCATCGTATGTGAAGCGTGCCACAGTCAGCCGGTACACAGGACTTTCACGATTTCATCCAGCTGCGATTCCTGCCATCGCAGGGATGATGTTCACGACGGCCGGTTCGGCCGCTACTGCGACCGCTGCCACAACACCACGGCATTCGACCAGGTCAATATCCGGTAAATCCACATGAAAACGGTGCGTACTATGAACAGATTCCGATGCGTTTCAGGGGAATGGAGCGGGGGACCGGGTGTTTCCCTGAAGACCGTGTTCTTGCTGCCGATTGTCGTGGCATGCCTGATGATGGCGGGATCTGCGGCACTGGCGGCGACCACGCAGCCCGCACCGTTCGATCACATGTCGACCGGGTTCGAGCTGGACGGGGCACACAAGGATGCAGACTGTTCCAGCTGTCATATCCACGGGGTGTTCAAGGGTACGCCGAGACAATGCAGTATCTGTCACGGCACCGGCAGCAACATGGCTGCCGAGGTCATGTCGCCGGATCACATCAGCACCATGCCCATGTGCCAGGAGTGCCATTCGACCACGCAGTGGAAACCGCTGGTGCGCATGAGCCATGATGTGGTGACGGGCAGCTGTGTCAGTTGTCACGACGGCCGCAAGGCGGCCGGCAAGACGCCCGGCCACATCGCGTCCGACAACAACTGCGGGGATTGCCATAACACAACAAGTTTCACGGCGGCGCGGTTTGATCATTCGAACGTGACCGGCACCTGTGTCTCGTGCCATGACGGCACGACAGCGACCGGCAAATCACCGCTCCATGTCAGCAGCAACAACATCTGTGACGACTGCCATACCACCACTGCCTGGAAGCCGGCGAGGTTCGATCACTCGTCCGTGACCGGCAGCTGTTCCTCGTGCCACAACGGCACCGTTGCCACGGGCAAGGGCCCGACCCACGTCAGCAGCGCCAACACCTGTGACGATTGCCATACCACCACTGCCTGGAGTCCGGCGAGTTTCGATCACTCGTCCGTGACCGGCAGCTGTTCCTCGTGCCACAACGGCACC
>CAZMAK010000010.1:33004-48194 GCA_964564245.1 uncultured Ectothiorhodospiraceae bacterium
ATCCGGACCAGCAGCGCCTGCGAGGCCTGTCACAACAGCACGACCTGGTCCCCGGTGACCCGCGTGGACCACGCCGAGGTGCAGGGCACCTGCTACAGCTGCCACAACGGCACCGTCGCTTCCGGCAAGACGCCGAATCACCTCACCAGTGGCAATACCTGTGATGATTGCCATAACACCAGCACCTGGACCGGCGCGGTGTTCGACCACGGCAGCGTGGCGCCGGGCACGTGCAACAGCTGTCACAACGGCACGACGGCGTCGGGCAAGCCGCAAAATCATATCCAGACCGGTGCACAGTGTGACGATTGCCATCTTTCCACGGTCACCTGGACACAGGTCACCTTCGATCACAGCCAGGTGAGCGGCTCGTGTTCAAACTGCCATAACGGCACAACTGCGACCGGCAAGCCGTCCGTGCATTTCCAGACTACGCTGCAGTGCGACGAATGCCACAGCTCCAGCAACTGGTTGCCCGTGATATTCAGGCACAGCTCGAGTACCTATCCGGGCGATCACAGCGGTAATCCGCCGTGCTCGGCCTGTCACACCAGCAACAGCCAGACATTGCCCTGGCCGTATCCAGCCTACCAGCCGGATTGCGCGGGTTGTCATGCCGGCGACTACAGGGCCGGGGCCGACAGGCACCATGGCTCGGTCAGCGTCGACCGTGACTGTGGTGCCAGTGGTTGCCACAGGGTAAGCAGCAGACGATTTGGTGATTGATACAGGAACTTGATAACCCGGGGAGATGATTGTGAAGCTTTTTTGCCGACGAGGACTGCTGCTGCTCGCCAGCCTGTTGTATTCCGCGTGCGCGCTTGCGCAAACCGATGTGCTGGACAGCATCACGGTTACACCGGGAGACACCGGTTCGCAGATCGAGATCCATCTGAATGTACCGATGCATTACAAGTCACATGCACCGGAAAGTTCCGGCGACGTCCTGCGCATCGAGGTGGATCCGGTGGCAACCCTGGGTTCCGAGATCGTTGGAACCCAGTCGATTCACTGGAGTGCCAGCGATACGGTGCCATTGAACGAGGTGGTGTATGACAGTGCCGACATTTCCACGGCGACCATCACCCTGCAGTTCTCGCGCGTGACCGAGTACGAGGTCACGTCGTCGCCGGATCCACGCAGCCTGTTCATCGTCGTGCACCATCCTGCTGCATCACGCGCCGGTTCCGCGGCCGCTACCGGCCGTCTGACAAACAGGAAATATCCCTATGCCATCAACCTGGCTTCCTCCACGAATCCGTTCAGCGGGGACGAACTGCCGAAGCTCGAGACACTGCTGGCCTACCGGGTCTACACCACCCGGTTTGTCAAGGACGGCAAGACCTGGAATCGCCTGCGTGTCGGATTTTTCAGCACCAGGGAGGCGGCGACAAAGGTGCTTGGTGAGCTGCAGGCCTATTTCCCTGGCGCCTGGGTCACGCCGGTAAGTGAACAGGAACGCGATGGCTCGGCCGGGTCGCTGCTCGCGGTTACCGGCCGGGCCGCGGCAGCGCCCGCCGTGGGCGCCGCGCCGGCGCCGGTCAGGCTGCCACCCGGCAGCCTGAGTGCGGCGGATGCCGAAAAGATTCCCGGGCTGATGGAGCAGGCAAACGCGCTGATGACCGACAAGGACTATGACGGAGCCATTCGTATCTATACCAAGATACTCACCTTCCCGGAAAACGCCTCCAGCAGGGACGCGCTGGAGTACCTGGGCCTGGCCCGCGAGCGCAAGGGTCAGCTTGCCCAGGCAAAGGCGGTTTACGATAACTACCTGGCGGAATACCCGGACGGTGAAGGGGCGGAGCGTGTGCAGCAACGGCTGGACGGCCTGGTCACCGCCTCCGAATCGCCGCGCCAGAAACTGGCCATGGTCAGGTCGCGCAAGAGGCAGGAGACCGCCTGGGAGGTGTTCGGCGGTTTTTCGCAATTCTACCGGCGCGATGAGAACACGATCCAGACAACCGGCCAGAACGAGGTGACTACCGTAACGCAGACCTCCCTGTCCAACGATCTGGATATCACCGGCCGGATGCTCAAGGGCAACAACGATCTGCGTACGCGCTTTTCCGGCGGCTACCTCTATGACTTCCTGAATCACGGGCAGGACAGCGAGACCACGGTCAGTGCCCTGTATTTCGATGCCCAGAACAGGCAGGAACGGCTGAGCATGCGGCTCGGCCGCCAGTCGCGCAGTACGGCCGGTGTGCTGGGACGCTTCGACGGGGTGCTGGTGGAACTGCCCGTGACGCGCGTGCTCAGCGTGTCCGTGACCGGTGGTTTCCCGGTATACTCGTCACGGGACGGCTTCAACAGCAACCGGCATTTTTACGGTGCCAGCCTGGAACTGGAAGGATTTGCAACGGGCTGGGACGCCAATACCTTCTATATCCAGCAGCAGGTGGACGGTCTGATTGACCGCCGCGCGGTCGGTGGTGAACTGCGCTATTTCGATCCGAGACACTCGTTCTTCTCGCTGGTGGATTATGATACCTTCTATAACAAGCTCAATACGATCCAGCTGCTGGGTAACTGGACAATGCAGAACAAGACGGCGTTGAACGTGTTGCTGGACTACCGGAACAGCCCGATCCTGACGACCAGCAACGCCCTGCAGGGGCAAACGGCGGTGACGATCGATGAGTTGATGATCACGGTACCCGAGCAGGATATCTATGACCTGGCGCTGGACCGTACTGCGGTCAGCCGGGTGGCCACCGTGGGCATGACCAGACCGCTGACGAAACGCCTGCAGTTCAGCGGCGATGTCACGTTGTCCAGGCTGTCTTCAACACCTGCCTCCGGCGGGGTGGATGCCATACCGGGCACCGATAACGAGTTCTACTATAACCTGCAGCTGATCGGCAGTAACCTGATCAAGGATGGCGACCTCACCGTGCTCGGTCTGCGTTACACGGATGCCACCACCACGAGGGCCACCTCACTGTCACTCAATACGCGTTATCCCGTGACCGTGAATTTCCGGGTCAACCCGCGTTTCTCCGTGGATTTCCGGAAAAACCTGAACGACAACACCGATCAGTTCATCTACCGGCCTTCCGCGCGCCTCACCTGGAATGTGAAACGCAGATTCCGTCTCGAGGCGGAATTTGGTGGCGAATGGTCTGACCGGCAACTTGTCACCGGGTCGACGGCGACCAGGAGCTACTTTGCCACCCTCGGCTATCGGGCAGATTTTTGAACCGGTTGTATCGAAACAGCAGCAGCCCGGGCCGGCATGTTGCCGGCGCATAATCCGGTATTGCCATGGCTGATTCCTTCAACACAATACTGGCAACGGCGGTTCTCAGATTATTGAGACCGCTGGTGCGTATCCTGTTGCGCTACGGCGTGCCGTTCGGCGTGCTGTCCGATCTGGTACGCCAGGCCTACGTCGATGTGGCCTGGCATGAACTGGTGCCGCAGGACCGCAAGCAGACCATTTCGCACGTATCCGCACTGACCGGCCTGACCCGCAAGGAGGTCAAGCGGCTGGTGGGTATGGGCCCGGACGTAGCCGTTCCGGATCAGGCCCGGTACAGCCGGGCAATCCGGGTCATCAGTGGCTGGTCGCACGACCCGACCTTTCACGACAGTGCCGGCCGGCCGGCCGTGCTGCCGGTTGAAGGCGCACAGCAGTCCTTTTCACTGCTGGTCAGGAAATACAGTGGTGATATACCGGTACGCGCCATGCTCGATACCCTGCTGGAAGCCGGCAGCGTGAGCGTGGAGGATGAGCGGGTGACACTGGTGCGCAAGGCCTATGTGCCGGCACAGGGCGTGACCGAAAAGATCGAGATACTCGGGCGCGACGTAGCCGAGCTGATGTCGACAATCGACCATAACCTGGTTGCGCCGGCGGATGATCTGCGGTTCCAGCGCAAGGTTACCTACGACAATATCAATCCGGATGCCGTGGCCAGGTTGCGCACATTGTCGGGCCGCAAGGCACAGGCCTTGCTGGAAGCGCTGGACCGGGAATTTTCGAAATACGACCTGGACCGGCAGGGCCGCCGGGATGGCACGAGTATCAGCGTCGGCATTTACTATCATGAGCAGGATAACAACGAAACAAACCCGTAATGAGAAAAGTACACAAAAGCATTCTTCCGGCCATTGTGCTGGCGACGGTTGCACTGACCGGCATCTCCTGCAACGGTGGCAACCAGCTCGCCGGTGGTGGTATCGGCGGTACCGGCATCACCACCGGAACGGTGACCGGATTCGGCAGTATCTTCGTCAACGGGGTGGAGTTTGACACGACCGGCGCCACCCGGGTGGTTGATGAAATGGAAAGCGTGAGCACGGGTTCCGACGACGCCACGGTGCTCGGTCAGGGAATGGTGGTCACCGTAGCCGGATCGGTCAACGCCGACGGTGTGACCGGGAGCGCACTGTCGGTCAGCTATGACGAGATGGTCGAGGGCCCGGTCGGAAATACACCGGTGGAGAATGCAGACATGACCGCCAAGACGTTCGGGATCTTCGACCTGAATGTCGTGGCAAACCGGAATACCACGGTCTATGTCAACACTGACTACCCGTCGCTGGGCATGGATCGCGTGCTGGAAGTGAGCGGGTTCATCGATGCCGATGGCAACCTGCAGGCCACCCGGATAGTCGACCATGGTGTGATCGGTCCGGCGAGCGTTGTCCAGCTCAAGGGTACCGTCAGTCTGTTCAATGGCGTGGACTCGTTCATGCTGGGCGGCATTACGGTCGGTTTTGATGGTAATACCGTGTTCAGGGACCTGCCCGGTGGCCCGGTAAACGGGCAGTATGTCGAGGCGGTCGGGTCACTGGCATCCGCTACCGTGATCCAGGCTACGATCATCGAGATGAAACAGGCCAATGTCACACTGACGGGAGAAGTCAGTCTGGAAGGGATCGTCTCGGCCTTTCACAGTGCCGCGGATTTCCTCGTCAACGGACAGCCGGTCGATGCATCCGCTGCCACATTCGTTCCGGCGCAACTGGCGAATTCAGTCGCCGACAACCAGCGCGTGGAGGTCGAAGGGCAGATCTCGGCCGGCGTCCTGATTGCAAGCCAGGTTGCGCAACGTGGTGGCAATGTCGATATTTCCGGCCGGGTCGTGTCAACCAGTCCGGTCGCCGGTACCCTGCAGGTGGAGGTGGTGTCCGGGCAGCCCCTGTTAACCGTCAGCGTTGACAGCCGGACCCAGATGGAAGACGAGCAGTACCACCAGGGGGCACTGACCCTGGCTGATCTGAACGCCGGGGACGAAGTCGTCATCGAGGGCTACCTGGACAGCAACGGGCCCGTCATTGCGCGGCACCTGGAACGCAGTGCGCTGGATAAATACGAATTGAAGGGGCCGGTCGATATGGCTTCCGGGAATGCACTGTCCGGCAGTGTAACCATTCTCGGGGTGACCATGCCGACGTCGGATACCACCGGGTTCGACGATATCGATAACCAGCCATACGCGAACGGTGGCGATGACTTTTACAGCCTGGTCATGCCGGGCGACCTGGTCAAGGTTGAAGATAATGTACCGGTCGATGGAATTGCCGACGAGGTGGAATTTGAACGCTGAGCGGCCCGATTACACGTAGTTCAGCAGCCAGGCCGTCTCGGTCAGGGCGGACAGGCCGCGTTCCCGAAACGCAGGGTTATCGTCCAGGATGTCACAGCTGTCGACCGGCCGGATGTGGCTGTCGGCACCGTAGAGTCGCTGTAATTCCCCGGCACCGACCGGAAAGGGCGGTCCATCCATTTCCGTGGACGGGTATTCCAGCGTGATCAGCAGCCCGGGTGTCGGGTGCGGAAGCAGTTCGCGCAGGAAATGCACATAACGGCGGCGCATCGGTGCCGGCAATGCAATCAGCGCGGCGCGGTCGTAGCAGGCATCGAGGTTGCCCAGCGTGGCCTGTCCGAGAGTGAACAGGTCGGCGCAGTACAGATCGATATCCTCCGCCGACCAGCGACTGTAGCCGGTCTCCGGGCGGACCGCAGGCACCAGCCCGTGTTCCTCGAAGAAGGATTCGACTGCAAGCGGGCTGAGCTCGACACCCACGACCCGGAACCCCCGGTCACGCAGCCATAACAGGTCCAGGCTCTTGCCGCACAGTGGTACCAGCACCCGGCTGCCAGGGGCCAGCTGCAGCCCGGACCAGTGCTTTTCCAGAAAGCGGGTGATGCGGTGCTGGTGAAAGCCGATCTGCCTGGTTTCCCAGCGTTCATGCCAGAATCCGGTTTCCATGCGTATACGCCTGCTGTGCGGGACATTGTAGCAGCCGACTGCGGTGGTGTTACCGCCTGACGGAGCCGTTACCGGCAGCCGGATGCAATTTGCAATGGCTTCGAGTATATATGTTCACAGGTACGATGATCCGGAGTGTCCATGTCCAGCCAGGTTACCGATCCGTTCAGCGCGGCGTTCAGGGGCCGCTTCGAGAACGTCTTGCGCTGGCAGCAGCTGGATGTCCTGTGGGAATTGCTGGAGCATGATGCCGACGGCAGCTGGCATATCTATGCGGTGGGCGAGCAACCCCCCGTCGCACCCGCCAGTCCCGAACAGGTACGGCAGTTTCTGAAAGAGATTGCGGTGCTGTTGCGCGAGGAGCATGAAGAGGATTATTGCGGTATCGTGTTTACGGACTCCATGGAAAAGCCCGCCTTCGTGAAAATCTTTGATCCGAATAACCTGGGCGTTTCCTGCGGTTTCAGCGACAACCCGCCGTTGCCGGGGTGGATACTGTCCAAGCTTCCCCCGGTAGACCTGAATGCAACCACGCCGCTGGCGGGCAACCGGCGACGCTGGTGGCAGCGTGTGTGGGTGCATGGTAACTGATTGATTCAATTATATTTAACGAGGTCGTCCAGGCGGGTATCCAGTGCCCCGCGGATGCAGGCGCCGGCCGACTTGCTGTATATCACCAGTCTTTAATATACTTCCCCGCCCAGGCGCTGAGCGGCATAGCCCCCGTGTCGCGGATGAAATCCTTATCAATTCAGGAGCAATCAAATGAGAAAACTGACAAGTATCGTGATCGCCGGCATCCTGCTGGGTATCAGTGGTTCCGTGCTGGCTGGAGATGCTGCTGCCGGCAAGGCGAAGGCGGCGGTGTGTGCCGGCTGCCATGGTCCGGATGGCATCAGCGTGAACCCGTTGTGGCCGAACCTGAAGGGCCAGAAGGAAGGTTACATCATCAAGCAGCTGAAGGCCCTGCGTGCAGGTACCCGTACTGATCCGATGATGAGCCCGATGGCCAAGCCGCTGACCGACGCGGACATCGAGAACCTCGCGGCCTACTTCAGCAGCCTGTAAGCCGGTCCGTCCGGCCGGCAGCCCCGCCGGGGCTGCCGGCTTTTTTATTGCCTCATTCCGCCCGCGTGCGCTGGTTCAGGTAGAGCAGCGTCGTGAATACCAGCATGGCGCCGGCCTGGTGCATGGACGCCAGTGGCACCGGGACATGCAGCAGCAGGGTGGAGATACCCAGCGTTACCTGCAGCAATGCCACGGCCATCAGTACATGCAGTGCCTTGCGCAGCGGACCGGAAAGCGGTTGCCGCAGCGACCAGAGCCAGAGTCCCAGCACACTGCTGAAGACAAGCGTTGCCAGGACGCGGTGGTCGAACTGCACGGTGGCGATGTTTTCAAAGAAATTGCGCCATACCGGGTCGAGCATGAAGATCACTTCCGGTACCCAGTGTCCATCCATCAGCGGGAAGGTGTTGTAGGCAAAGCCCGCCTTGAGTCCCGCGACGAAACCACCGGACAGGATGGTCAGGAAGACGAGTCCGGTCAGCAGGGTGATGTAGCGCCTCGTGCCGCGGGTCACTGCGATGTGCCGGCCGGCGCTGAACCACAGCCCGAGTGCGACATGCAGCATCCATGCATAGATCAGGATCGCCAGCCCCAGGTGTGCGGTCAGCCGGTACTGACTGACGTGCGGGTTGTCCACCAGCCCGCTTTTCACCATGAACCAGCCCAGCAGGCCCTGCATCCCCCCGAGGACGAACATGGCGGCAAACCTTGGCAGGCAGGGTCGTTCTATCCAGCCCCTGGCCAGAAAGAACAGGAACGGCAGCAGAAAGACGGTGCCGATCGTGCGCCCCAGTACGCGGTGGGAATACTCGAACCAGTAGATGTTCTTGAAGCCATCGAGGTCCATTCCGATGTTGATCTTGCGATATTCCGGTGACTGTCTGTACAGGTCGAACGTGGCGTTCCACTCCGTCTCGTCCAGTGGCGGAACGATGCCGAAGATCGGGTCCCATTGCACCATGGACAGTCCCGAACCGGTCAGTCGCGTGACCCCGCCGAGTATGACCATGCCGAATACCATGAGGCAGCACACGAACAGCCAGCCGGCGATCTGCCGGTTGTGCCGGGTGCGGGGCGTTTCAGCGAGAGTTTCGGACATGACGGGCCATGCGGAGTGATTGGCAGGGCGGGAAATTGTACCTGAAAACAATCCGGTTCGTGGAGCGCCGGTCCGGTCCGGGCACAGGTCATGGGCAGTGCATCGCTGTGCGTCCGGGCCGGGGAAATGCCGTGCGTTTCCGGTACCGGACGCGGATCAGAGGGCCTCGGCCCGCATCACGTGGCCGTAGCGGTCGGTGACGAGGTGCAGCTGGCCGCGGCAGGGGATACGGTCCGCAATATCGCCCGATGCCGCCCGCATCAGCTCGTCGAATTCGATCTCGACGATCAGCTCGTTGCCAAATTCCTTGATGACCCGGTAGCGCAGGGAGTCAACGTCGATCCAGCCATTCTGTGAACAGAACCGTGCCAGCTCCCGGCACGATTTCAGGTAGGTATCAATCAGGGTCATGCCGCATTCACTCGTACCGACAGGTGCCGATGACCGGCACCCGGTTCGTGCACCGGGCGCCCTTCCGTGGAGGCGGGGAGCACCGGGAACAGCCGTGCAAAGAGTATAGGTGATCCGCCCCGGCTTGCAATGCGGCGGATGTTTGTTATTTTTTAATTTAATATCAAATAATTATGTATATCCGAGGGATGCGGTGTGCAGGCCCGGGCCGACCCGGGGCCGCACTCGGGGAAGGGTCGGTCAGCGGTCACGATTGTGGAGCATGCGCTCGATGATCGGGGCCAGGATGATTTCCATCGCGAAGCCCATCTTGCCGGCCGGGACCACGATGGAGTTGCGGCGTGACATGAACGAGTCTTTCAACATGCCGAGCAGGTAGGGGAAATCGACCTTCAGCTTGGCCGGGTCCCGGAACCGGATGACCACGAAGCTCTCGTCCGGGGTCGGGATATCCCTGGCAATGAACGGGTTGGAGGTATCCACCGTCGGCACGCGCTGGAAATTGATATCCGTCAGCGAGAATTGCGGCGTGATGAAATGCACGTAGTCATACATACGGCGCAGGATGGTGTCGGTCACCACCTCGGCGGAGTAGCCGCGCTGCTCGCAATCGCGGTGGATTTTCTGGATCCACTCCAGGTTGACGATCGGTACCACGCCGATGAGCAGGTCCACGTGCCTGGCAACGTCGGTGTCTTCGGTGACCACACCGCCATGCAGGCCTTCATAAAACAGCAGGTCGGTGCCTTCACCGACCTTTTCCCAGGGGGTGAATTCGCCCGGCTGCTGTCCGAACGGCCTGGCCTCTTCCTCGCTGTGCAGGTAGTAGCGGCGCTCGCAGACGCCGGTTTTACTGTAACTCTTGAAGGTTTCCTCGAGCTTGTCGAAGACGTTCGCCTCCGGGCCGAAGTGGCTGAAATTGGAGTTTCCTTCCGCCTCGGCGGCGGCCATGGCCTGCTTCATCGAGGCACGGTCGTAGCGGTGGTAACTGTCGCCCTCGATGACAACGGGGTTGACGCCCTCACGCAGGAAAATGTGCTCAAAGGCGACCTTGACGGTCGTGGTCCCGGCGCCGGAGGAACCGGTCACGGCAATAATCGGATGCTTTTTGGACATGGTGCGGCTCCTGGCACGGGTCACTGGGTGGAATGTCATCGTGGATGCTGCCGGCCTGCCGGAGAACGTCAGGCCCGGCGGCGCGCGCATCAAACCGAATGTTGCTTGATCCCGACGAGCCGCGTATTGAACCATTTTTCACCATGGCAACTCAAGCAGCCGGCCCGGGTTGCCCGGGACAGCTAACCGGGCCCGGACAGTAACTCATACAATTCAACGGGTTGTATTCTATCTCCTGTTCGGCCGGTGTTTGGCCGAAGGGCGTGGCCTGACCGGGCCGTGGTCAGATTCGCTCAAACAGCAGGTCGTGCACGACGTGCCCGAGCCGCTGGCCGCGGCGCTCGAAGCGGGTGAGTGGCCGCCAGGCCGGGCGTTCGGAATCGTTTCCCGCACCGGCACAGTTGCGAAAGGCAGTCTGTTCCTGCATGACCGCATGCATGTGCCGGGCATAGTCCTCCCAGTCGGTGGCCAGGTGCAGGACACCGCCGGCCGCGAGTCTTGTGGCCAGCAGTTCGATGAAGGCCGGCTGCACGATCCGCCGCTTGTGGTGGCGCTGCTTGTGCCACGGGTCGGGAAACAGCAGCAGTACCCGGTGCAGGCTGCCGGCGGGCAGGCAGGAGTGCAGGATTTCCACCGCGTCGCCACACATCACCCGCACGTTGTGGAGTTGCTGCTGCTCCAGTTCGTGCAGCAGTCGCCCGATCCCGGGCCGGTGTACCTCGATACCGAGGAAGTCACACTCCGGGCTGGCCCCGGCCAGGGACAGCAGGGTATCCCCGTTCCCGAACCCGATCTCCAGGGTCAGGGGTGCGATCCGTCCATACCGTGCCTGTGCGTCTATCCGGTCGCCGGTATCGATGCCGAAGCGGGGCCAGAGTGTCTGCAGTGCCCGTTGCTGGCCGGTGGTCAGGCGTCCCTCGCGCCGGACAAAGGAGCGGATCCGGCGCCGGGGACGGTCGGACTCGTCGCTCATGCCGACAGGCCGGCCGGCGCAGCAACGGGCCTCAGAAAAAGGTGCCGTCAATCGGGGAGGACGCACTGGCAAAACGCTTGCGTGGAATGCGCCCGGCCCGGAATGCCTCGCGTCCGGCCTCGATGCCTTTTTTCATGGCCGAGGCCATCAGTACCGGGTCGCGTGCACCGGCGATGGCGGTATTCATCAGCACGCCGTCGCAACCCAGTTCCATGGCCAGTGCCGCGTCCGATGCGGTGCCGACGCCGGCGTCGACGAGGATCGGAACCGTTGCGTTCTCCACGATGGTCAGAATGTTGTAGGGATTGCGGATGCCCAGGCCCGAGCCGATGGGTGCGGCCAGCGGCATCACGGCGACGCAGCCCATTTCCTCGAAGCGCCTGGCGAGGATCGGGTCGTCGTTGGTATAGACCATGACACGGAAACCGTCACGGATCAGGATTTCAGCCGCCTCGATCGTCTGCAGGATGTCCGGGAACAGGGTTTTCTCATCACCCAGCACCTCGAGCTTGACCAGCTCATGCCCGTCCAGCAACTCGCGCGCCAGCCGGCAGGTGCGTACCGCATCCTCGGCGGTATAGCAGCCGGCCGTGTTCGGCAGCAGGGTGTAGCGATCCGGTGGCAGGACATCGAGCAGGCTGGGTTCATCCGGATTCTGTCCGATGTTGGTGCGGCGGATGGCGACCGTGACGATCTCGGCGCCGCTCGCCTCGGTTGCAGCCCGGGTTTCGGCCATGCTTTTGTATTTTCCGGTACCCACCAGCAGGCGTGAACGATACGGGATGCCGGCGATGATCAGCGGATCATCGATCGCCCGGGGTTGCGCATTGTGTGCAGTGGACATGGCTGTTCGACTCTTTGATACTGGAGAAGAATCTGTATTACTGGGCCGGCATCAGCCGCCGCCGATGGCATGGACGATCTCGATTCGGTCACCGGGCTGGATCACGTGCCGGTCGAAACGGCTGCGCGGTACGATCTCGCGATTGATCTCCAGCGCAAGCCGCCGTCCGGTGAGCCCCAGCGTCTGCAGCAGGTCGGCCGCACTGAGCCGGTCAGGGATTTCGCGGTGGTCACCGTTGAGTATGATATCCATAGTAATCACGGGGCTGTTCGACAGGGATATTCTACCGTAATCCGCACGCCGTGAGCGGTGGAAGCGAGGAACAGGGTGCGATGACACTGTTGACCGAAGACATCATCTCCGTCGAGCAGGCCCGTACCCTCGATGGCCTGATGTGGCACCGGGTACGCCGCAGCCCCGCTACCCTGGCCTACCGCAGCTTTGATGCGCAGACCCGGACCTGGCGCGACACCTCCTGGCGCGAGGTCGGCGAACAGGTGGCACGCTGGCGTGCGGCGCTGGCCGCCGAGGGGCTGGTGGCCGGCGACCGGGTCGCCGTGCACCTGCGCAACAGCAAGGAGTGGGTGTACTTCGACCAGGCCGCCCTGTCCTGTGGCCTGGTGGTGGTACCGCTGTATACCGATGATCGCCCGGACAATATCGCCTGGATCATGGAGAACTCCGCGGTCAGGCTCCTGCTGGTGCAGGACGCAGGCAACTGGAAACGACTGGCGCCGGCTCTGGCCGGCCAGGACCACCTGCAGCGGATATTGATCCTGCACCCGGGCAGCGGGGATGCGCCGGAATCGGTGCTGCAGGACACCCGGGTACACTATGTGAACGACTGGTTGCCGGAGCGGGGCGAGCCGCTGGAGCAGCGCGATGGCGATCCTCATGCGCTGGCCTCGATCGTGTATACGTCCGGTACCACCGGGCGTCCCAAGGGGGTCATGCTCTCACATCACAACATGCTGTCGATTGCGCATTCCGCGCTGACCATGATCGATGTGTTCCAGGAAGACCTGTTCCTGTCCTTTCTGCCGCTGTCGCACACCCTGGAGCGTACCGCCGGTTACTACCTGCCGGTCATGGCCGGCTCCGGCGTTGCCTACGCGCGCTCCATCCTGCAGCTGGGCGAGGACCTGCAGCATATCCGTCCCACGGTGCTGATTGCGGTCCCGCGTATCTTCGAACGCGTGTTTGCCCGCATCCAGGGCCAGATGGACCGGCAGTCCGGTCTGAAACGCGCCCTGTTCAGCCTGACGACCGAGGTGGGCTGGCATCGCTTCCAGCGCCAGCAGCGGCGGGTGGGCTGGCACCCGAAGCTGCTGGCCTGGCCGGTACTCAACCGGCTGGTGGCCAGCCGGGTGACCGGGCGGCTGGGCGGCCGCCTGCGCATGGCGGTCAGCGGTGGTGCCGCGTTGTCGATGCCGATCGCGAAGACCTTCATCGGGCTCGGGGTACCGATCCTGCAGGGCTACGGTCTGACCGAAACGAGCCCGGTGATCAGTGTGAATGTGCCCGAGGACAACGAACCGGGCAGCGTCGGTATCCCGCTCAAGGGCGTCGAGGTGCGCGTCGGCGAGAACGACGAGCTGCTGGTGAAGACGCCGGGCATGATGCAGGGCTACTGGAACAATCACGTCGCCACCGGCGAAATCATCGATCCGGGAGGCTGGCTGCACACCGGCGACCAGGTCCGCATCGACCACGGGCACCTCTATATTACCGGTCGCATCAAGGACATCCTGGTGATGTCGAACGGGGAGAAGATTCCCCCGATGGACATGGAGCTGGCCATCTGCCTGTTGCCGGCCGTCGACCAGGCACTGGTAATCGGTGAGGGAGAATCCTGGCTGGCGGCGATCCTGGTGCTGAACCCGGACGAGTGGGTAACGCTGGCGCGCCGGCATGACCTGGACCCCGACGATGAGGCCAGCCTGTCGAGCCCGCGATTGCACAAGGACCTGCTGCGGCGGATCAGCGCCACCCTGAAGGATTTTCCCGGCTACGCGAAGATCCGCCGCCTGATCCTGACCTGTGAGCCGTGGACGGTGGACAACGGGTTGCTCACCCCGACGCTGAAGGTGAAACGTGCCCGGGTGCTGGAGCGGTTCGCCGCTGCCATCCGTGGCCTGTATTCCAGTGGTCCGGCTGACCGCGGCTGATCGCGCTCAGCCCGCTGCACAGGCAACCTCAGGCGGAGCGCAGATTACCTCTTCCACAAAGGTCATGGGTTCGGAACCGGTCAGGGCCTGCCATTCCCGGCAGGCGGTACGGGCATCCTGGAGTGACGAGAAGGTCCAGACGACCTGGCCGTTTTCGGTCATGATGGTGGCGGTCCTGTTGACCCATTCCTTGATGAACAATCTCACGGGCACCTCCTGTACAGGCACTGTTTACCGGCAGTGTCTGCAGCGACTGTGACGCCGTGATTACGTTCCTGTGAAGGTTTTGTGACGGGGTCTACCAGCTCAGGTAGGCATAGCCCTGCTCCTGCAGCAGCATGATGTCATCCGCCCCGATGGGAACGACGACAGCAAACGGCAGCAGGTCCTTTTCCGTCCAGTGGAGCGCTTTCATCGTATTGCCGCAGGCATGAAAGTCGACGCCGTACTGCGACAGCGAGTCGGCCTTTTGCTGCAGTTCCGTTGCTATCGGACGCCCGGGATGCCTGCCCAGCAGATGCAGGCCGGGGCCGATGGCGGTGATCACAACCCGCACATCATCACCGTACTTGCGGATCAGCTCGCCGGCCGAGAACAGGATGTGTTGCAGGTAGTCCGGGTCGGCCTTGTTGCACTGGTAGACGATCCGGTGTGCGGCCTGGTCGTCGAAGCGGGTGTCCGTGTGTTGCGACTGTGCAGCTCTTGCCACCAGCAGGCCACTGAACAGGCCGAGCGTCCTGATGGCCAGGCGCCGGGCGCGGTTGACGGGAAGTGGATTGCTCATGGCTTGCTCCTGTGGTCGTTGGCCGGCAACAATGAGACGAGGGTCCGTCCGTATTGTTCTCCAACCGGGGCGGGAGGTACAGACCGCCGCAGGGGGTTGCCGCTGGATGGCGATTACGGATTGCGGTGAGCCCGATTCCCCGTGCTGAGCTGACGGAGCAGCCATCCGGAGAGTCCTGGTTCAATGGTAGACCCGGGGTTTCCGGAGCGTCAAACAGGCGCACGGACCGGTTTCCGGGAATCAGCCGGACTGGCTGCCTCGAAGTGTGTGGTGACATTCTAAAGCCGTTCAAGCAGGTATGTGCGTATCGCTGCCAGCATCCGTGTCTCGGCGTGCCGGGGATAGTCCACCTCCCGGCTGGCCGCGGTGGACAACAGGTTCATGACGGCATTGGCTTCGTAGAACACCAGTCGCCCGTCGGGCGCAACATCGAAATCAATACCGAATATGTCCAGTGGAATGCGTTCGGTGATGGCCAGCAGTGCCTGCATTGCGGTCTCGCC
>CAZMAK010000010.1:48294-54971 GCA_964564245.1 uncultured Ectothiorhodospiraceae bacterium
TGCCTCGTCGGAACAGGCATTCAGTGCTTCCAGCAGCTCGCGCCGGTTCTCGATCCGTTGCATGCCGACGCCCTGCTGGGTACGCAGCTGGCGGGTCAGCAACGGATAGGGCCAGGCCGCCTCGATTTCGTCGGCCACCTCCCGGGAGGGTCGCTGGCCCAGGGAAAAGCGGACGATGTCCGGCACCACCAGGCCCGGTATCCCGGCAATCCGTTCCGCTGACTGCTCGCGGGCGCTGAACGGGACCTTGTCCGGATGGTTCACGACCGCTACCCCGAAGCTGTCGGCGAATTCCGCCAAAATGGCCTGGTGTCCTTCCGCAACCAGTGTTTCCGCATTCGTGTAATTGTTGAGAACCAGGTCCGGTGGCGGCAGCCGCGCGCCTGCAGCCCGGCCCGCGGGCTCACCGGCAAAGACGGCAGTAAAGCGGAAATCATCCCTGAATGCCTTCGACAGCTGGGACGGGAAGTTGCCCGGAAAGTGCAAGGCATATTCGGAGCGAATGTTGCGCCTGAGCCTGGGGCTGTTGTTGAGCACCAGCAGGGTGGCACGCTGTCCCGCCCGGGCGGGGCACGCAAACGCAGGCGATGCGGTAGCAACACGATGCCGGATCTCGTTTGCGGCGTCCATGTCTTTCCGCTGTGTCGCACACTGCATCAGCGAGATGAGCAGGGAAAAACTCAATGCCGGCCGCATGGCCGTGTCGGCCGCGGAGAGCGATTGCCAGGCGGACTCCAGGTCACCTCTGCCCATCTGGAGCTGGCCGAGGACGAACAGCAGTCGCGCATCCCCGGGCCGGGCGGCGATGAGAGTGACCAGGAGGCGGTGCGCGGCATCGAGTCCGCCCAGTGCAACCAGGTTGTCGACCAGCTTCAGCAGTATGTCGCGTGCCGCTTCATCGAGCGGGTGCGTGTCCGGCCAGTCCGGAATCCGGTAGCGGGTTGTCACCGCCCTTGCCTCGTCCGTGGCGCCTTCCGTGAGGAGCGTCTGGAGAAGATGGTGCAGGGTATGCAGGAACAGCCAGGACGGGATCTCTCTTTCCAGTAACTCCCTCCACAGCCGGCTGGCACGTGCGTTGTCGCCGCGTTGAAGGGCGATGGCGGCAAGCCGGGAGATCACCTCCGGGTTGTCGTTGTCTTCGGCCAGTATCTCGCTATACAGGCGCTCGGCAATCGCCAGGTCGCCGGAGGCATACCGGGCGCCGGCCTTGCGCAGCTTTTTCTGGATATCGGATGCGGCGGTGGTACGGTTGTGCATAATCGTGTTCCGGTGACTGCTCCCATGCTAACCGTTCTGGTTGCCGCGGTGCCAGTTGCCACGGGAGCCAGGTCACCCGGCATGGCGAAAACCGCTATCCATCAATGCAGGTTGGCTGCAGATTTGAACGCGTCCGGAAAGGCCTCCATCAGGGCCCTGGCCACAAACCGGTTGCCGGCAGGGCCTGGTGTCCGGGTACCGGAATCCGTCGCTCCGTGGCCGGAGCGGCGTGAATCCGGACGGGTGGATCCCGGCACGCCTTACGCGGACCGGAACATCCCTGTTATTCGCAGGTGACTCTCGCCGACCGTCGGTTGTAAACTCCCGCACTCCAGCCGTTCAGGCGGGTGTAGTTCAATGGTAGAACTGGAGCTTCCCAAGCTTCAAACGTGGGTTCGATTCCCATCACCCGCTCCATTCCGTTTTCCATCTATTTGATTAATCTTATTTATATGTAAATAAGCAATTTATTATTGTATTATAAGATAATGTTAATATACTTATTGTGAGCTTTGGGCCCTGACGTCCACAAAAATATCTGAACCAAAATTTTTAACTGACTGATTAACTGGAGAAATATCATGAAAACGATCGCAACATTGATGACTGCCGCATCCCTGGCCGTGGTTTCCGTCTCGGCCTCCGCCTGGGGGTGGGGTGACAACGGATATAACGATGGCTGGGGTAACGGCTGGGGCGATGGCGACTTCGACGGTGGCTTCAGCATGAATTTCAGTGGCCACGGTTCCGGTCATGGTTATGGTTACAACGGCTACCGCGGCTACGGTTACGACGGGTACGGCCCATATGGTTACGGCCCGTACGGTTATGCCCCGTATGGCTACGGCGCTCCGGTTGCCCCGACTGCCCAGCTGACCGACGAGCAGAAGAAGGCGATGGCCGACCAGCAGGCCGCGTTCGAGGCGCAGCAGAAGGCCTATGCCGAGCAACAGGCGAAGTTCATCGCGGACATGCAGAAGGCACAGCAGGAAGCCGCCCAGAACTATACCGCTGACCCGCTTGCCCAGCCGTTCATGGGTCTCCCGGGTGACAACTTCCAGGCCGAGATGGACGCCGAGCGCGCCAAGATGGATGCCGAGCACGATGCCGTCGTGAAGGAAATGGACGCCCGCTACGAAGAGTACAAGAAGGCCGCCGAGGAACGCCGCAAGGCCTCCGAGGAACGCCGCAAGGCCCGCGAGGAAGCGTACAAGGCGCGTGTCCAGGAGCACACTGCCAGGGCTGATACCGACAAGGGTGCCTGAGCAACGCCTGTAATACCCGGCACCGCGGTGCCGTTGCAGTAACCGGAGGGGTGTGTGGTTGACCACACACCCCTTTTCTTTTGCGTCATGGATACCGGTTGGTTGCTCCCGCGGGTGCAGCATAGGAATGAACCGGATGAAACACTATACTGGGAACCGCACTTCCACCCCACGCACTTACCGCACTGACAACAGGAAGCTCCCATGGGCAAGTTGCTGAAAATCGTACTTTCCGTGGCCGGTCTGCTGGTCGCGCTGATCGTGGTGGCGGCCATCGTGCTGCCACTGGTCGTCAATCCCAACGACTACAAGCAGGAAATCATGGACGTGGTCCATGACAGGACCGGCCGGACACTGGAGATCGACGGTGATCTCTCGCTTTCGGTGTTCCCCTGGCTGGGACTGGATATCGGCTCCACCCGGCTCGGGAATGCCGCCGGATTTGCGGATCCCTACATGGCCAGCATGGAAACCGTGCAGGTTCGCGTCAAGTTACTCCCCCTGCTCAGGAAGCAGCTGGAGGTCGACACGGTAAAACTGGATGGCCTGCAGCTGAACCTGGCAAGGGACAAGTCGGGCAGGACCAACTGGGACGATCTGGAGACAGCGAAATCCACGGCGCCGGCGGCGAAACCGGAAGCTGGTGGTGGTGGCGCGGGACTGGAGCACCTGGCCGTCGGCGGCATCGAGATCAGCGATGCGAAGCTGAGCTGGGATGACCGGCAGGCGGGCGCGCACTATGAAGTCGATGACCTGTCGCTGACAACGAACGGGATCACCGAGGGAAAGCCGTTTGACGTGAAGCTGGGTATGGCGCTGCAGTCCTCCGCGCCCGAGGTGCACGCCCGGGTCGACCTGGCCGGTTCGGTCCGGCTCGGTACCGGGCTGAAGACCGTCAATGTCGACAATGCCGCGATTACCGTGGATGCAAAGGGCGCTGCGTTGCCGGGCGGCAAGCTGAAGGCCGCGCTGCACACCGATGTGGCCGTGGACCTGGAGGCGCAAACGCTGAGTCTGCCCGCGGTGGTGCTGGAGGCGCTGGGGCTGAAAGTCACCGGCATGGTGGCCGGGACCGGCATCAGCGGCGATGCAGCGAAATTCAACGGCACCCTCAAGGTGGACGAGTTCGCGCCACGCAAGCTGATCGAGGCGCTGGGCCAGCCCGCGCCGGTGACCACCGACAGCTCGGTGCTGGACAAGGCCGCTGCCAGCCTCGTCTGGAACGCCTCGCTGAAACACCTTGCGGTCAGCGACCTGCAACTGCTGCTCGACGATACCCATGTGAAGGGCAACGTGCGCGTGGATTCCTTTGCGGCACCGGCCATTGGTTTCAACCTGGTGGTCGATACCCTTGACCTGGACCGCTACCTGCCGCCACCGCCGGCGAAAGGCGAGACGGCACCGGCCGCCGCTCCCGCCAGCAGTGCGCCGCCGCAGCTGGACGGCCTGCGCAAGCTGAATCTCAACGGCAAGGTGCAGGTGGCGAAACTGAAGGCAGCCAACCTGTCCTACCAGGATGCCGAGTTGCAGGTGGTGGCAAAAAAAGGCGTGGTGCGCATGCATCCGATCGGCGCAAAGCTCTACGGCGGCAGTTATAACGGCGACATCCAGCTCGACGTCAGTGGCAAGACCGCGCAGGTTTCGGTGAACGAGCACGTCAACAACGTGCAGGCCGGGCCGCTGCTCAAGGACCTGGTGGGCGAGGACAAGCTGCTGGGTACGGCCAGGCTGGATGCAAAATTCACCGGCTCCGGTCTGACGCCCGAGGCGCTGCGCCGCACGGTATCCGGCAATGCGGCGTTTTCCTTCACTAACGGAACCGTCAAGGGGGTCAACATCGCCGCACTGATCCGCAAGGCGCAGGCGACGCTCAAGGGACAGCCGCTCCCGGCGGACAACCAGCCGAACCAGACCGACTTCGCCGAGCTGAGCGGGACCGCGGTCGTCACCAACGGCCTGGTGCGCAACGATGACCTGTCGCTCCAGTCCCCGCTGCTGCGCATCTCCGGCGCCGGCCAGACCAGCCTGGCGGACGAAACCATCGACTACACACTGACCACCAAGTTTGTCGGTTCCCTCGAAGGGCAGGGTGGCAAGGGGCTGGAGGAACTGAAGGGCGTCGCGATCCCGGTGCATGTCGGCGGGACCTACAGCAAGCCGACATACCGGCCGGACGTTGCCGCCGCCGTCAGCGAGGCCGCCAGGGCGAAGGTCAGGGAAAAGGTCAACGAAAAGGTCGAGGAACAGAAGCAGAAGATCCAGCAGAAAATCGGCGACCAGTTGCTGAAGGGCCTGTTCAAGTAAACCGGTGATTACGCGGGCCCTGTGCGTGCTGGTGGTGTTGTGGCCGGCGCTGGCCACGGCCGGCAGGATCCTGGATTCCGGGGTGCAGCGCTCCGGTGACGGTTATGCGCTGTTTGTGGATGCCGACATCCAGGCGCCGCCGGACCGGGTCCACCACGCACTGACCGACTACGAAAATCTGGCAGCGATCAATCCGTCGTTTGTATCAAGTGAACTGCTGGGCCATCACGACGGGACCGACCGTGTGCGCACCGTCCTTCGGGTCTGCATCCTGGTGTTCTGCAAGAACGTGGTACAGGTGCAGGACCTGCATTATCCGGACCGGAACACCATCGAGGCGTCCATGGTGCCGGCTGCCGGTAACTTTCGTAGCGGTGTGGCGCGCTGGTCCCTGCACCTGAACGAAGGCGGCACCCGGCTGCATTTCACCGAGACCTTCGTGCCGGCATTCTGGGTGCCGCCGGTGATCGGCCCGTGGCTGATCCGGCGCAAGCTGGTGGAACAGGTAGAGGTAACCATGCGTCATATCGAACGGCAACCGGGAAGGCCGTCCTCCTGAACGCCGCGGATTTCAGTACGGCGCTGCTGGACTGGCATGCGCGGCATGGCCGCACGGACCTGCCCTGGCAGATGCAGCGCACACCGTACCGGGTGTGGGTGTCCGAGATCATGCTGCAGCAGACCCGTGTGTCGACCGTGATTCCCTACTACGAGCGTTTCCTGCAGCGCTTTCCGGATGTCCGTGCACTCGCGGCGGCCGGCATCGACCCGGTGTTGCATCACTGGTCCGGGCTGGGCTACTACGCGCGGGCGCGCCACCTGCACGCCGCGGCACGGCAGGTCGTTGCGCAATACGACGGTGAATTCCCCCGTACGATCGACGCGCTGGTGGCATTGCCCGGTATCGGCCGTTCCACGGCGGGCGCCATCCTGTCGCTGGCCTGCGGACAGCGACAGCCGATCCTGGACGGCAATGTCAAGCGGGTGCTGGCGCGCTACCATGCCGTCGCCGGCTGGCCGGGCAGCAGCGCGGTGCAGAAACGGTTGTGGGAACTGGCAGAACAATACACCCCGGCCGAGCGTGTGGACGAATACACACAGGCCATCATGGACCTCGGCGCCACCCTGTGCAGCCGTGGGCAGCCGGATTGTACGGCCTGTCCGGTGCAGCCCGGCTGCCGGGCCCACCGGACCGGACGGGTGGGCGACTATCCGGCGCCACGCCCGGGCAAGACCCTGCCGGTGCGCCAGGTGACCATGCTGCTGCTGTGCAACACCGGTGGCGAGGTACTGCTGGTGCGACGCCCGCCGGCCGGCATCTGGGGTGGTCTGTGGGGCTTCCCCGAATGTGCCGCGGAGGTGTCGCTGGTGGAATGGTCGCGGCAGACGCTGGGCGTGGCGCCGCAGGTGCTGGAGCAATGGCAGCCGTTACGCCATACTTTCAGCCACTTTCACCTCGATATCACGCCGGTGCTGGCAACGGCCGGGGACCACGCCGGCCGGGTCATGGAGGATGACGGCTGCCTTTGGTATAACGTGCACAGCGGGCGCGAACTGGGCCTTGCCGCACCCGTACAACAATTACTCGCCCGCCTGGCGGCAGGCGGGCAACAGGAACCCCCCGATGAGCAGAACCGTACACTGCGTAAAACTCGACAAAGAGGCGGAAGGCCTCGACAAACCCCCCTACCCGGGTGAACTCGGCCGGCGCATCTTCGAGCAGGTTTCAAAGGAAGCCTGGCAGCTGTGGCTGAAGCACCAGACCATCCTGATCAACGAGCACCGTATTTCGCCCATCGACCCGAAGGCGCGCAGGTTCCTGGAGGAGGAGATGGAGAAGTTCTTCTTCGG
>CAZMAK010000011.1:0-49058 GCA_964564245.1 uncultured Ectothiorhodospiraceae bacterium
TATGGCGGTGGTCCCGGTTATGGCGGTGGTCCCGGCTATGGCGGTGGTCCCGGCTATGGCGGCGGCTATCAAGGCGCCTATGGTGCTCCGCCTGGTTACGCTCCCCCGGCGGCCGGACCCGCACAACCCGCGGCACCGGTTGGTAGCGAGTAACCCTGCCAGGAATCCAGTTGAACCCGCACAAGGATGTGCAGGGTTGCTGTTACTAAACGGGTTGATTTCTCTTCAGGTTATCAAGGCGTATGGATGAATAACTGTCAGCCCTGGCCGACCAGGGCGTGTAGTGGGATGGCTATTGTGGTGCGGTGTTTGCCTGTAGCCCACTGAATCTGCATGTCCGGTTTCAGAATGAACGCGACATGAGCCCCAAAAACCTGAAGGACAGGGCAGGGTCAAATCCCGCCGATTTGCGAAATCCTTTCACTGCTGTCCCACAAACTCCCTCTCCCTCCGGGACGCCTGCATCCCTGTCGGCGTCCCTCCGGGAGAAGGGACGCACGGTTTGTACAGCCGGTGTTGAATTTCATGTCCCGGCCTGGCTTATCACCTGCAATGCTGTGCATAGTGAAAGACTTACTGATCGTTCAACGGACTTGTATGGCACAGCAGCGAGGGGCACCTATACTTCAGGCGGGATTCACAACACGGGATACACGCCTGCAAAAGGCGATGCGATCCTCACGGAGGAGCAGCCATGACTGATATCCAGAAGTTGCTGGGAGATGAGGACGAGTACCTGCTCGGACATGTGTGCGAAGGTATCCCGAAGGACATGCTGTATATCCCGGGCCCGGATTTTGTGGACCGCGTGGTGGCACACAGTGACCGCAGTCCGCGGGTACTGCGTAACCTGCAGGCGCTGCACGACCATGGCCGCCTCGGGGGCAGTGGCTACATGTCGATCCTGCCGGTGGACCAGGGCGTCGAGCACTCTGCAGGTGCATCCTTCGCACCGAACCCGCTGTATTTCGACCCGGAAAACATCGTCAGGCTGGCGATGGAAGGAGGCTGTAACGCAGTCGCCTCGACCCTCGGTGTACTCGGGTCGGTCAGCCGGAAGTATGCCCACAGGATTCCGTTCCTGGTCAAGATTAACCACAACGAACTGCTGACTTATCCCGGCCATTTTGACCAGACGCTGTTCGCCAGCGTCGAACAGGCCTTCGATCTGGGTGCGGTCGCCGTGGGCGCCACGGTGTTTTATGGTTCCCCGGAATCACGCCGGCAGATCCTGGAGGTAAGCGAGGCCTTCGCCCGTGCCCACGAGCTGGGTATGGTCACCTTCCTGTGGGCCTACCTGCGTAACTCCGCGTTCAAGACGGACGGCATGGACTACCACACGGCGGCCGACCTGACCGGGCAGGCAAACCACCTGGCGGTGACGATTGAAGCCGATATCGTCAAGCAGAAGCAGGCGGAAACCAACGGCGGCTACAACGTCATCCAGTTCGGCAAGACCCATCCGCGGGTCTACGAGGAGCTGACCAGTGACCACCCGGTCGATCTCGTCCGTTATCAGGTGGCCAATTGTTACATGGGGCGTATCGGTATGATCAATTCCGGGGGACCCTCGGGCAAGGATGATCTGCACCAGGCCGTGCGCACTGCGGTTATCAACAAGCGGGCCGGTGGAACGGGACTGATCTCCGGGCGCAAGGCGTTTCAGCGACCGATGGCTGACGGCATCAAGCTGCTCAATGCCATCCAGGACGTCTACCTGTCCAACGATGTGACCATCGCCTGATTCTCTGATTCCGGGCCGCGCGCCGCGCTCCTGCACGCCGCTGCCGTCGTCCTGTGTGCATGGTTCCATGGTATGCCCCGTCTGCGTGAGGCGGACCTCGATGCAGTGCGTCCGGGCGTTCCAGTCATTACGATTAACTACAAAACGTGATCAGCCGCCCTGAGAACCATGAACCAGGCGGCTGGACTGTATGCGGTTTCAATACAAGTCACGCGGGAAGCGGGTACCTGCCGTTCGTTGCTGACCGGCTTACAACCGGCCGGCCACGACCTTGCTTGCGGTACTGAAGCAGTCCTGCTGCCACAGGCAGCCGGACTGGTCGCACCGGGCCTGCAGTGCGGTGGCGAAGCAGGGGAAGTTACCTTCTGCGCACTGGATGTCACGGATCAGTTGCAGCTTGGTTACCCGCCCGGTACGGGTCACTCCGGTTGCACGCGCGACTTCCCGGATTTCCTGCATGTTCATGGATCACCCTCCATATGTGTTCGACACCCGGGTATGCTGCAAAAATCGCACCAGCCGGGATAGCGTCATGTGCCGCATGAAAGAGGTTGAAAATACGGGAGTAAGCAGCGTCTCGCGTACTTTCCACCAGGGATGGAGGTCGGCGCAAATTGGTGCGTTATCCCGGAGTATGCACACATCTGGTGCCGGAAATGCAGGTCCGAGGCCGGTCCGTTGCTGCAGGACTGCTCAGAGTTTCCAGATATCTGCGTTGTATTGCCGGATGGTGCGATCGGTGGAAAAGAAGCCGCTGTTGGCCGTGTTCAGGATGCTCATGCGCGTCCAGGCGTCGCGGTCGCGGAACGTGGCGGCAGCCTGCTGCTGGCAATCAATGTAGCTGCGGAAGTCCGCCAGTGTCAGCCACGGATCCTGCGGGCTTGTCAGGGACTTGATGATGTCACTGAAGATGTTCGGCTCGAACAGGTTGAAGTGGCCGGATTCCAGCAGCTGCATGACCGCAGTCAGCTCGGGGTCATTGTCGATGTACTGCTGTGGATGATAATGCGCGCGCAGGCTTTCGACATCCTCGGCCTTGAGTCCGAACAGGAAAAAATTTTCCGCACCCACTGCCTCGAGGATCTCGATGTTCGCGCCGTCATAGGTACCGATGGTGATGGCGCCGTTCATCATGAATTTCATGTTGCCGGTCCCGGAGGCTTCCTTGCCGGCGGTGGAGATCTGTTCTGACAGATCGGTGCCGGGACAGATCACTTCCATGCGCGATACATTGTAGTTTGGCAGGAAGGCGACCTTGAGCAGGTCGCCGATATCCGGGTCCTCGTTGATGATGCCGGCGACATTGTTGATCAGCTTGATGATCATTTTCGCCATGTGATAGCCAGGGGCGGCCTTGCCGCCGATCAGCACACAGCGCGGTGTCCAGTTTTCCGTATGTCCGCCTTTAATCCGGATATAGAGATGGATGACATGCAGGATATTCAGCAGCTGGCGCTTGTACTCATGGATACGCTTCACCTGCACGTCAAAGATGGCGCTGGTGTTGAACCGGACGCCGCATTCCTTCAGCACCATGTCCGCCAGCAGTTGCTTGTTCTGCTGCTTGATGCGCTCCCAGCGCTCGAAGAATGCCGCATTGTTCTGGTGAATCTGCTGTTCCAGTTTTTTGATATGTCCCAGGTCGGCCACCCACTCCGGACCGATGGTCTCGGTGACCAGGTCGCGCAACAGCGGATTGGCCTTGGCCAGCCAGCGCCGCGGCGTCACGCCGTTGGTCTTGTTGTTGAACTTCTCCGGCCAGAGATCACAGAAATCCCGGAACAGGCCGGTACACAGCAGTTGCGAGTGCAGGGCAGCCACACCGTTCACGGAAAAGCTGCCGACGATCGCGAGGTAGGCCATGCGCACGCGCTTGCCGTTACGTTCCTCGATCAGCGACATCCGGTTCAGGCGGTCGTGTTCGCCCGGCCACTTCATGGATATCTCGTGCAGGAACTGCTTGTTGATCAGGTAGATGATCTCCATCAGCCGTGGCAGCAACCGCTCCAGCAGCGATACCGGCCAGGTCTCCAGCGCCTCCGGCAGCAGGGTATGGTTGGTATAGGCCATGGTTTTTGTGGTGATCGCCCAGGCCGTTTTCCAGTTCAGGCGCTTTTCATCGACCAGGATGCGCATCAGTTCCGCGACGGCAATGGTCGGATGGGTGTCGTTCATCTGGAACACGTTGAATTCGGCAAACCTGTCGTAGTTATTGCCGTTGGTGCGTTCCCAGCTGCGGATCACGTCCTTGAGGCTGGCCGAAACCAGGAAATACTGCTGTTTCAGGCGCAGTTCCTTGCCGCTCTCGCTGGCATCGTTCGGGTACAGCACCATGCTGATGTGTTCGGCGTCGTTCTTGGCCTGTACGGCGTCGGAATAACTGCCGGCGTTGAAGTCCTCCAGACTGAATACCTGGGTGGCCGTCGACTTCCACAGGCGCAGGGTATTGACCGTACCGTTGCGGTAACCGGAAATCGGCATGTCATGCGGGATCGCGACGATGTCATTGGTGTCCACCCAGCGGACGTGTTCCACGCCGAACTGGTCATGAAACTTCTCGGTTCGACCGCCGAACTGGATGGTCTGTTCGAACTCGGGGCGTGCGACTTCCCACGGATTGCCGTCGCGCAGCCAGTGATCCGGATCCTCGATCTGGTAACCGTTATCGATGTGCTGGTTGAACATTCCGTATTCGTAGCGGATGCCGTAACCCAGCACCGGCAGATCCAGGGTCGCGCAGCTGTCCATGAAGCAGGCGGCCAGCCGGCCGAGGCCGCCATTGCCGAGTCCGGCGTCGGGTTCCTCGTTGATGACGTCTTCGAGCTCCACCGAGAATTCCAGCAGGGCGTCACGGGTGGCCTGTTCCAGATCCAGGTTGAGCAGGTGGTTGCCAAGTGCGCGTCCGATCAGGAATTCCAGCGAGATGTAGTATGCCTTGCGGGTATCCGGCTGATTGTGGCGCTTCCAGGTGGCATGCCACTGCGACATGATACGGTCGCGCACCGTCAGTGACATGGCCTCGTACAGATAGAACGGCACGAAACCCATGAAGTGCCCAAGGTGGTTCCTGAGGTAACGGTTGAAGCTGCCGGACAGCGAATGGCTGTCCGCGGGCATCGGGACGATTTCAGTGATGGTGTTTTCCTCTATCCATTCCTTGCCGTTCATACAGCAACCCCTGATCGATACAATTTCTGATACTGCCTGGCACTTTCCTGCCAGCCCAGCTCCATTTGCATTCCAGTCATGCAAATCTGGTGCCATACTCGCGGGCTGGCATAATACCTGAGCGCCCTGCGGGTGCCTGCCAGCAGGGCACCCGCATCGGGAGTGTGGAACACGAATCCGTTCGCGCTCCCGTCCTTCAGTGTCGAGGCGGTGGTGTTGACCACGGTGTCGGCCAGGCCGCCGGTACGGTGTACCACCGGCGGAGTTCCGTAACGCAGGCTGTACATCTGGTTCAGGCCGCAGGGTTCGAAACGCGACGGCATCAGGAACAGGTCACAGCCGCCCTCGATCCTGTGCGCCAGCGGCTCTGAATAGCCGATGCGCACGTACAGCCGGTCCGGGTATTGCCGTACCAGGTCCAGCAACTCCGTTTCAAGGGCGTTGTCGCCCGACCCGAGAATGACCATGCGCACATCACTGCTTTCGAACAGCCGCGGCAGTATCGCCGCGATCAGGTCCACGCCCTTTTGCGGCACCATGCGGCCGACGAAACCGAGCAGGGGGGCGTCACTGTCCGGCAGGCCGGCCTCGCGCAGCAGCTCCGCCTTGTTCCTGCGCTTGGCCTCGATACGGGCAGGACCCGCGTCGTAATGGGCGGCCAGATAGCGGTCGGTCTCCGGGTTCCAGGTGTCGAGGTCGATTCCGTTAAGGATGCCAGTGAGCTTGTTGCCGAGGTGGCGTAACAGGCCGTCATAGCGGTAACCGAACTCCGGTGTGCAGATTTCCCGCGCGTAGGTCGGGCTGACCGTGGTGACCTGCCCGGAAAACACCAGCCCGGCCTTGAGCATGGAAAATCCACCATAGAACTCCACGTAGTCCGGCGACCACCACAGCGACGGCAACTGTAACTGGCTGAACTCGAGGTAGGAGAAATAGCCGTCGTAGGACAGGTTGTGAATGGTGAAAACGGTGGCCGGCGGATCGGTCTCGGTACTGAGAAAGGCGGGAACCAGTCCGGTCTGCCAGTCATGGCAATGCACCACATCGGGTTTCCATCCCGATTCCTTCAGGTGCGTGACCAGCATCGCCACTGCACGACTGAAGACCGTGAAGCGCTCGGCATTGTCCGGCCAGCTGTGGCCCTCCTTGTGCACGTACGGATTGCCCGGCCGGTCGAACAGGGCGGGTGCGTCGATCAGGTAGAGATCGCTGCCCAGCGTGTCGAGGTGTACCCGCAGCAACTGCACCCGGTGTGTCACCCCGACACCGGGGATGTCCCACGCGGTCAGTGCCTCCACGGCACCGGCACCGGCCAGCACCTCACGGTATGCAGGCAGCACCAGCCGGACCCTGTCGCCGAGGCGGTTCAGTGCCAGCGGCAGGCTGTGTACCACGTCACCGAGGCCGCCGGTCTTGACGAGCGGATAAACCTCGCTCGCGGCGTACAGGATATTCATTGCGCGGCCCGTTGCAGGATCAGGCCGGCCAGCGGGGGCAGCGTCAGCCGCAGGGAGAAGTCGAAGCCGTGGTGGGGGCTGTCCCGGGCCTCGACACGGCCGGCATTGCCCAGGTCCGTACCGCCGTACCAGGCGGCATCGGTATTGAGCAGTTCCACGTAGGCGCCGGGTTGCGGCACGCCGATCAGGTAGTTTTCGCGGGGTACCGGCGTGAAGTTGAAGGCACACACGACGAATTCGTACAGCGAGCGACGCACAAATACCAGTATCGAATTTTCCGTGTCGTCACAGCTGATCCACTGGAATCCATCGGCGCTGAAGTCGTAGGCGTACAGTGCCGGGTTGGATCGATACAGGTGGTTCAGGTCGTGTACCAGGTTGCGCAGCCCGGCGTGCTTGTCCATGCCGGATACCACCCAGTCCAGCGGTTTGCTTTCGCTCCACTCGTTCCACTGGCCGAACTCGCCACCCATGAACAGCAGCTTTTTGCCCGGATGGGTATACTGGTAGGCGTACAGCGCGCGCAGGTTGGCGAATTTCTGCCACACGTCGCCCGGCATCTTGTCGAGCATGCTGCGCTTCATGTGGACCACCTCGTCGTGCGACAGTGGCAGCACGAAGTTCTCGCTATAGGCGTAGAGCTGGCTGAAGGTCAGCTGGTTCTGGTGAAACCGGCGGTACACCGGATCGGACTGCATGTAACTCAGGGTGTCGTGCATCCAGCCCATGTTCCACTTCATGGAAAATCCCAGGCCACCGGCCGAGGGCGGGCGCGACACCATCGGCCAGTCGGTGCTTTCCTCCGCCAGGGTCAGCACGCCCGGATAGTTGCCAAGCACGGTCTCGTTGAGGTTGCGCAGAAAATCCATTGCCTCCAGGTGCTCGCGGCCGCCAAACATGTTCGGTGTCCACTGGCCGTGCTTGCGCGAGTAATCCAGGTACAGCATGGAGGCGACGGCGTCGACCCGCAGACCGTCGATGTGGAACTCCTCGATCCAGTACACCGCGCTGGCGATCAGGAAATTGCGCACTTCATTGCGGTTGTAGTTGAAGATCAGCGTACCCCACTCGTGGTGCTCGCCCTTGTTCGGGTCGCCGTATTCATAGCAGGCCTCGCCGGTAAAGCGGGCCAGTGCGAATTCATCGCGCGGGAAATGGGCCGGAACCCAGTCCAGCAGTACCCCGATCCCGCTGGCGTGGCAGGTGTCGATGAAGTATCTCAATTCATCCGCGCTGCCATGGCGCGAGGTGGGCGAGTAATAGCCGCACACCTGGTAGCCCCAGGATTCGTCCAGCGGGTGTTCGGTAATGGGCAGCAACTCAATGTGCGTGTAGCCCAGGTCGCGTACGTACGGCACCAGCTGTTCGGCCAGTTCGACATAGCTGAGGAACCGGCCATCCTCGTGGCGGCGCCAGGAGCCGGCGTGTACCTCGTAGATCGACATCGGCTCGTACAGCCACTGCCACTGTTCACGCTGTTTGAGCCAGGCATCATCCTGCCAGTCGTGGGTGGACACGGGCGGAATCAGGCTGGTGGTATCGGGACGCATCGCCATCGAACGTGCGTAGGGGTCGCTTTTCTGCAGGATCTCGTCCCGGCTGGTGCGGATTTCGTACTTGTAGCGGTCCCCCCCGCACAGGGCGGGGATGAACAGTTCCCAGACCCCGGAACTGCCGCGGTTGCGCATGGGATGCCGCAGCCCGTGCCAGCCGTTGAAATCACCGATCACGCTGACCCGTTTCACGTTCGGTGCCCACAGGGCGAACAGGCAGCCGTCGACCCCGTCGACATGGGTCAGCCGGGCGCCCAGGATCCGGTAGACGTGCAGGTGCCGGCCGATGGAAAACAGGTTCAGGTCGAAATCGCTCAGTACCGGTGCGAAGCTGTAAGGCGAAATGGTGCTGTGCGAGCCGCCGCCGCCTTTCTCGACCCAGGTCAGGCGGTAGTGTGCGGGCAGCTGTGCGCGCTGTGCTGCATCGATAACGACTTCGAAGGTGTCGGTGCCCTCGATCCTGTGCATGGGGCCGACCCCGTCCAGCTCGGCCTGTTCGGCAGTGGGCAGGAACGCACGCACTACGTAACCCCCTTCGGCCGGGTGGATACCCAGCCACTCGAAGGGGTCGTGATGGGCACCGGACTGCACTCTTGACAATACTTCAGACATTTACTTTCGCCAGACGGCCGGCGAGTTCGACCCGCTGCCGCATCGTGTTGATCATTTTACTATCGAGCTGGTCCCACTGAAATGACCATCGCCAGTTTCCGTTGGTGGTACCGGGGGTATTCATGCGGGCAGCCGAGCCAAGATGAAGGACATCCTGAAACGGAATCATACACAGACTGGCGGGGGTATTCATTGCACTGTCGACCAGACGATCGACTACCCGATCGGCCAGGTCCGCGGCCGTGGCGCCGCCATCCAGCGCTTCCTCCATACCCAGAACACCCATCACATGCCGTTGCGTCTTCGGGTCGAGGCTTTCAAACCAGCCACGCGTGGTATCGTTGTCGTGGGTGCCGGTATAGACGACCCGGTCCGGCTCGATGTTCTGCGGCTTGTGCGGGTTGTCCTCGAAGGCGTCGAAACCAAACTGCATGACCGACATGCCCGGCAGGTGGTATTTCCTGCGCAATGCGGTCACTTCGGGCGTAATGATGCCGAGATCCTCGGCGACGATGGGCAGGTGCCCGGCGTGCGCGCGGATGGCGGCCAGCAGTTCGTCGCCGGGCATCTTCTCCCAGTGCCCGTCCACGGCGGTGTCGCAGGCGGCATTGATGACCCAGGAGGCCTCCAGTCCGCGGAAATGATCGATGCGCACCAGATCGAACATCTCCAGGTGATAGTCCATGCGCTGCAGCCACCAGTCGAAGTTCGTGGCCTGCATGACTTCCCAGTTGTAGTGCGGGTTGCCCCAGCGCTGGCCGGTAGCGGAGTAGTAGTCAGGCGGAACACCGGCGACCACTTCCACCCTGCCCTGGTCATCCAGCAGGAAGCGGTCCGGGTTGGCCCATACATCCGCGCTGTCGTGTGCCACGAACAGCGGCATGTCGCCGAACAGCAGTATGCCCATGCGGTTCGCGGTTTGCCTGATCTGCAGCCAGCGTTCGTGCAGTTCGAACTGCTGCCACAGTAACTGCAGGTACTGTGTGCCATATTCCCGGCGGACGGCCGCCAGCACGTCTGTGTGGCGCTGCTTGTATACTTCCGGCCATTCGTACCAGGCAGCGGCATTGAACTTCCGGTGCAGCAGCTTGAACGTCGCATAATCCTCGACCCAGCGGTTGGCGGCGCAGAACTCACGGAACCGGGTCGATGACCGGTCCGGCGGGGTATGGCGGCCCAGCAATGCCGGGTTCATTGCGAACGCGGACACGCAGGTATAGGGCGACCGGCCGGACTGCGGTTCTCCCAGCGGCAGTACCTGCCACACGCTGAATCCGGCCCGGCTGATCAGCTCCAGCCAGCGTTCGACGTCGGTGTCCAGTATGGACGATGGCAGCGAGGTGGGATGCAGCAGCACCCCGGCGCGGCGTTCATAAAAGTCGATGGCAGTCATGGGCACGCATGTTTCCTCAGGGGTCGTGCCTCAGGATGTTTGCACGGGGATCGATTGTGGTTCAGACATTTCTGAGCATGGTGCCGGCGTTGGCTGCCCCGACATTACCACCGCTCGAAACCGGGGTGTCCAGCTGGTCCGGCACCGGCAGGCCGAGTATCCGGTAGAGCTGCTTGAGCTGGACACGGAACAGCCGGTCGAAGTCACTGACACTGGCGGCCGGATTGCTGTCGCCGAACCACCAGAACCAGTCCGAACCCTCGGCGATGGCCAGCTGGCGGGTGGCCAGCTCAACCGTGGGCTGGTCCAGCCGGCCGGATGCAATGGCGTCGTCGTAGGCGATCTTGGCCTCGACCAGCAGTTCCCAGGCGCGGTTCTTGTCCTGCACGCCGATCCAGGTGGAAAACGATCCGTACACCCAGCTGCCGGCACACAACAGCTCCAGGTCGTGGCAGATCGGCAACTCCGTCAGATCGGAAAAGCACGTGGTGCGCACCCGCTTGTGACCGGACAACCGGCTGTAGAGATGATCGAGGAAATAGTGGCCGTTGTGCGGATAGTACTCCCAGGCGTTTTCACCATCCAGGATGATGGTGACCGCGTGGCGCGATGCGCGGTCGCCGAGAAAGTTGGCGATATTGACCAGGTTCTGCACCAGGTCGTCGGCCGCATCGACCGAGTTGCGCTTGCCGTATTCAAACCCCACCAGGTCGGACAATCCGTCATCGCGGAAAAAGATCTTCGGTGTGTAGTCCTTCAGGCGGTACGAGTGGAACAGGGCGCGCTTGCTGGCGGCAGTATCCTCGTTATTACAGGACAGGCGGATGCTGTTGTTCCAGACCGCCTCTCCGGAGGCGGTCCACCTGAAGCCGAATTCCTGCACCAGTGCGATGGCGTCTTCGGAGATGGCGCCTTCCGACAGCCAGATGCCTTCCGGCCGCATGCCGAAGTGGTGCTGGAAACACTCGATCCCCCGCTGGATGTGCCAGCGCGAGCGCTCGATTCCGCCCGGGTATCCGCTGCATTCCGGTGCGGGTGACGTGGGCTGCGCGCATTTCATGTTGGCGAAATCGTTGAGCAGCGGGATGATCGGGTGACCATAGGGCGTCATCGACAGCTCGATCTGCCCGGCCTGCGCCAGCTTCCGGTAGCGCGGGATGAGGCCGGCAATGCAGTCGTGGATCAGGGTCAGCAGTTCACGCCGGTCCGCCGCGTCGAACAGGGCCTCCTTTTCGATCAGGCGGCGGGCGGTCGGGGTCTGCTTGAGCGCATGGCCCAGCCAGGCCAGGTGATACCACATCAGTACATCGGTGAAATACTGCGGGTCCAGGTAGCGCAGGAAGGTCTTGTCGCGGGCGATCTTTTCCTCGCCGCTGAACATGTCCTTCAGCGGCTGCAGCAGCTTGCGGAATCCCGCATAGGGATCGATCATCTTCTCCGCATTGGCGCGCTGGCAGTCCCGTAACAGCTGGCAGCGTTGCTCCGGTTCGGCGGGGATCGCGTCGACGCCGGCCAGCAGGTTCAGCATCGGATCACGCGTGCGGCTGCCGGAATCCAGCCAGTGCCGGAGCTGCACTGCATAATCCTCCAGCTGTTCCAGCAGTACCGGGGCGAAGTTGACCGTGACCTTCATGTCCGGGTGCGACTCGAGGTGAGTCACCATGTCGGAATAGTCCTTGATCGCGTGCAGGTACACCCAGGGCAGCTGGTAGTCACCATCGATGCCACGCTGGTACCAGGGCTGGTGCATGTGCCAGCACAGCGCGAAATTCACGCGCGCCTGTTCACTCATAGCGGTATTTTATCCTGTTCCTCGCTGTACAGGTGCTGTCCCAGCATGCTGGGCGTCACCAGCACGATACCTTCTTCGGTGACATGAAACCGGTGCCGGTCCTGTTCCGGGTCCTCACCGATCACGGTCCCGTCGGGTATCACGCAGGCCTTGTCGATGATCGCACGGGTAATGCGGCAGTTCTGGCCGATATAGACCTTGGGCAGGATCACGCTGTCCTTGACGACGGAGCCGCGCTCGATCTCGGTGGCGAAGAAGATGACCGAACGTTTTACCCGCGCGCCAGAGATGATGCAGCCACCGGAGACCAGGGAATCGATCGCCTGGCCACGGGCGTTGTCGTCGTCAAAGATGAACTTGGCCGGCGGGTGCTGGGTCTGGTAGGTCCAGACCGGCCAGGCGCGTGAGTACAGGTTCAGTTCGGGTTCCACGTCGCACAGCTCGATGTTGGCCCGGTAATACGAATCCACGCTGCCCACGTCGCGCCAGTAGGCCGGCGAGCCGTCCTTCTTGACGAACGGGAAGGCATACACCGCGCCACGCGGAATGCTGGCGGGCACGATGTTCTTGCCGAAATCGTGTGCCGAGTCCGGGTTTTCCGCGTCCGAGATCAGGCTTGCGTACAGGTAGGCGGTGGTGAAGATATAGATCCCCATCGAGGCCAGCGACTTGTCCGGCTTGTCGGGGAGGGTGTCGGGATCGGCCGGCTTCTCGGTGAAACCGGTGATTTTGAACTTCTCGTCGATGGACATCACGCCGAACTCGGTCGCATCACTGCGCGGCACCTCGATACAGCCAACGGTGAGGTCCGCACCGGAAATTACGTGCTCGTAGAGCATCTTCGAGTAATCCATGGTGTAGATATGGTCGCCGCCAAGCACGATGACGTTGTCGGGGGCGTGGCGCCGGATGATGTCGATGTTCTGGTACAGGGCGTCGGCGGTGCCGCGGTACCACTCGGCGGCGATGCGCTGCTGTGCCGGGATGATCTCGACGAACTCGCCGATCTCGGCACGCATGAACCCCCAGGCGCGTTGCAGGTGCCGGATCAGGGAGTGGGACTTGTACTGGGTCAGTACGCTGATACGGCGCAGCCCGGAGTTGACGCAATTCGACAGCGCGAAGTCGATGATGCGGTACTTCCCGCCAAACGGCACGGCCGGCTTGGCGCGCCAGCGTGTCAGTCCCATCAGTCTCGAGCCGGCGCCGCCGGCCAGCACGATCACGAGTGTCCTGCGCGTGATCTCGGAGCCGACATTCGAGTCGGTGTAGTAGCGGTAGTTCTTGGCCTGTTGCTGGTAATTGATGGTCATGACGGTATCCCGGGCTGCAGCATCAGGATGTGTGGCGGTTTGCCGCCGGTGCGGGCGAGCATGGCGGTATTGATGGTCAAGGTCGTGTGTTTCACCCGGGTTTGCATCCTGTTCCTCGGTAATCTGTTGATTCAGGGTAGTCTGCCGGCTGCACCGGCAATGAGAGTCGCCGCCCCATTTTTGTGCGTGCAGGCGCGCAATGCAACAGGGCGCGCATCGCCCGGTTGACCCGGCACGGAGAACGCATGCGTATGGCGTGCACACCGGGCGGCCTGTGACGCCGGGTCCGCACACCGTGGGTACATTGTCGTCTACCGCGCCGGGCAACACCAGCGATCACACGGCCCGGTGCCGGGTCCGGACGTGCCATGCGTGCAGGGCCGCGGAATTATCCGCCGATTCCGAGCAGGAAAGCAATTACCATGCCACGCTGCCGTAGCGGCGGGTGATCGCGGGTGTTCCGGGCACGGGTGGAATCGCGCTCGAGGCGTAGAGTATGCTCCCGGTGGCCCGCGCGGCCGCGGTTGACGCGGTTGCCAGCCCGGACTGCCGGTGAGGCCTGCCGGAGAATCCCCGGGCATTGATTCCCGCACTGGTGCGGAGACAGGTGATATGCATGAGTGAACTGACCCGAACCCCGGCGTGGCAGGCGCTGCTCCGGCATCATGCCGAGGCCGTCGAGTGGCGCATGCGCGACCTGTTCGACGCGGATCCGCAGCGTTTCGAGGGATTCAGTGCGCGCTTCGACAGCCTGTTGCTGGATTATTCGAAGAATCGCATCAACGCGGATACCCTGCGCTTGCTGCTGGATCTGGTCCGTGCGTGCCGGCTGGAAGACTGGACCCGCCGGATGTTCGGGGGTGAGCACATCAACACCACGGAAGACCGTGCGGTGCTGCATGTGGCCCTGCGCAATCGTGGCAACCGGCCGATCGAGGTCGATGGCCGGGATGTCATGCCGGACGTGAACGCGGTACTGGACCGGATGCGCGGCTTCGTGACCGCGGTCCGTGACGGCCGGTGGCTCGGTTACACCGGCAAGCCGGTTACCGACGTGGTCAATATCGGAATCGGCGGCTCCGATCTCGGGCCGGCGATGGTGTGCGAGGCGCTGCAACCGTTTGCCGGGGAACGGATCGAGGTGCACTTCGTGTCCAACGTGGACGCCACCGACATTGCCGAAACGCTGGCCCGGGTCGATCCGGACACGGTGCTGTTCGTCGTGGCATCGAAGACCTTCACCACCCAGGAGACCATGACCAACGCGGCCACAGCCCGCCTCTGGCTGCTGGAATCCGGCGCCACCGAGGCCGATATCGCCAGGCACTTCGTCGCCGTCTCCACCAATCACCGGGCGGTCAGCGCCTTCGGCATCGATACGGACAACATGTTCGAGTTCTGGGACTGGGTCGGCGGGCGCTATTCACTGTGGTCGGCGATCGGGTTGCCCATCGCGCTGTACCTGGGCATGGACCGGTTCGAGGAACTGCTGGAGGGCGCGCATGCCATGGACGGGCACTTTCGCGATGCCCCGTATGAACACAACCTGCCGGTGCTGCTGGCCGTGCTGGGTGTGTGGTACATCGACTTCTTCGCGGCCGGCACGCACGCGATTCTGCCCTACGACCAGTACCTGGCGCGTTTTCCTGCCTATTTCCAGCAGGGCGACATGGAGTCGAACGGCAAACGGGTCACCCGTGACGGGCAGCCGGTGGATTACGACACCGGGCCGGTTGTCTGGGGCGAACCCGGGACCAACGGCCAGCATGCCTTCTATCAATTGTTGCACCAGGGCACACGCCTGGTGCCCTGTGACTTCCTGGCCCCGATGCGCAGCCAGAATCCACTGGGCGAGCATCACGATATCCTGATTGCCAACTGTCTGGCGCAGACCGAGGCGCTGATGCGCGGCCGGACGGAGGACGAGGCCAGCGAGGAACTGCAGAATGAGGGGTTGTCCGGGGACCGCATTGCCGCACTGGTGCCGCACAAGGTCTTTCCCGGGAATCGTCCCACCAACACCCTGCTGTTCGACGAGTTGAATCCGCGTACGCTGGGCATGCTGATTGCGCTCTACGAGCACAAGATCTTCGTGCAGGGCGTGATCTGGGGGATAAATTCCTTCGACCAGTGGGGCGTGGAACTGGGCAAGCAGCTGGCCAGGACGATCCTGCCGGAACTGGGCCGGGACACGCCGCTCGACGGTCATGATGTATCCACGGCCGGTCTGATCCGCCACTTCCGCAGCCGGCGGCGCAGCCCTGGTACCGTTACCTGAGACCGTCCTGGCGGGGAGGGCCGTAGCGAATCAGTAGCGTCGTGGCTGGTAGTATCCCGGGATTCCGGTCGAGGCCCGGTGGCGTTGCAGGGCCAGGTGTCGCTGCCAGGCCGTCAGGTCTGCCTGCCAGGCGATGCTGCCGCGTACCAGTGCAATGAGTACGATGCCGGCAAAGATCAGCATGATAACGGTGTCGTTGCGCAGGTTGGTCTGGTACAGCACCGCGGAGGCGACGAGGGCCGTCACCAGCAGACCCAGGCCTTCCACGAACAACGCCCGGCCGATGCTGACGAGCAGCGTGAATGCAGTCGGACGGATAACGATCGCTTGCGTATCGTTATCCGTGCGTGACCCAGCCTGCATCCACCACATGACACCTGCTCCTGCATCTATTGGTCCTGTTATCACCAATCTGATATCAGCGTAGGAGCCGGGGTGGCGCGTGTATATCGTACTCTGGTACAGGTCAGCGCCGCTGCCTGCCGCGTCTGCGGGCGGGACGGCAGACGGTACACGGGCCCGGCACGCGGGCCGATCGCTCCGGATGCGGTGAAATCCGCGGGTTTCGCTAGGGTTTGTCCCGGTCCGTCGTTGCGGGAGGTGTCGCCCCTGCCGGCTGTGTGCCGAACGGGCGGGCGAGCGGTTCGCCGATGAATACACCCTGGCCCGGCCAGGCGACACTTTTCCAGTAGGCCTCGAGCAGGGTCTCTCCGTTCAAATAACGGTCGATCACGATGTTCGGGCGCGGGAACTTGTCGACGAAATTGCACGGTTCGGTGACCGTACCGTAACTGCCGGTTGCACCGGCCTCCAGCCAGCGCAGGGCGCTCATCTGGTGGCTGCCATTCAGCCGGCCACCGCTGGAGGTCAGGTGATCGGCGATGGCCCCCGGCCTGAACGTGTCGGTTTCCAGTCCTGCCACATGGGTGAGCCCGGTGAAGTAGAACAGGATGTCATTCCGGTAATCCAGGCGGTCGCCGTTGATGATCCTGATCCTGAACCGGTCGCCCTGCATCAACCGGATGCCCGGGTAGAACCGGGCGCGCACGTTGCGCTGCCGGTCCGTGGTGTTCATCAGGTAGGCGGTCCCCGGCGGGTGGGTGTGATCCGCGGCCACGCCACGGTCGATCAGGGCCTTGACGTCCTCGAAACGGCGCCCGGCCAGCAACATGGCCGGGCGCCAGCCGAAATCGGCGTAGGGCTGTACGCTGTCGCTGTTGAAATACGGGCTCGAGCGCGTCGGTTTGCACGTCGCGGCACAGAAATCCGCGCGGAATCCGGCGGCAAAGGCGGTGGTGATCGACATGCAACCGGTCCGGTAGGGGGCGGTCCACGCCAGTGCATAGGCCTGGACAGCGGGCGGTGTTGCGGCATCGACCTGTGCCTTGAGCGACCTGAAAACCTGCGGGTCCAGGTTTGTGCCGGGATCAAACGCGATGTGAATCAGGTTGCGCGGCGGGATGTGGCGTCTGGCGACGTAGTATTCGGCAATGTGCCGGCTTTCCGGGTCGCGGTCGTTGACGATGACACCGATGCTGTCTGGCCCGAGGCGGGCGGGGCCGGTGGGGTTATTCGTGTCGGCCTGGCTGCACGCGGCAAGCAGCAGCAACGCCGGCAGTGCTGTCCGGGACAGCAACGAGTGCCTTCGGTGATGACGGAAGCACCACAAATCAGTTCCTGGCAGCGACGAAATCGATCATGCGCTGGGTGGAACGCAGTGCCCGCCGGCCGACCGCGGGGTCGATATGGATCTCGTTGTCGCCGTTGCGCAGCACCGCGGCAAGGTTGCGCAGATGGTTCATCGCCATCCACGGACAATGTGCACAGCTCTCGCAGGTGGCACCTTCGCCCGCGGACGGGGCTTCCATGAAAACCTTGTCCGGTGCGGCCTGTTTCATCTTGTAGAAGATCCCGTTGTCGGTCGCCACGATCAGGCGCCGGTTGGGCAGGTTCTTCGCGGCGTTGATGAGCTGTGTGGTGGAACCCACCACGTCGGCCAGTGCAATCACGGCTTCCGGTGATTCCGGGTGGACCAGGATGGCGGCATCCGGGTACTGGCGGGAGAGGTTCTGCAGGGCCGCGGCCTTGAAGCGTTCATGGACGATACAGCTGGCCTGCCACAGCAGCATGTCGGCGCCGGAGACGCGCTGTACATAGTCGCCCAGGTAGCGGTCCGGGGCCCAGAGAATCTTCTCACCGCGGGCATGCAGGTATTTCGCCACATCGACCGCAATGCTGGAGGTGACCACCCAGTCGGCGCGTGCCTTCACCTCGGCACAGGTGTTGGCGTAGACGACGACGGTGCGGTCGGGATTGGCATCACAGAACGGGATGAACTGTTCCGGAGGACAACCGAGATCCAGTGAACATTCCGCCTGCAGCGTCGGCATCAGCACACGTTTTTCCGGGTTCAGGATCTTGGCCGTCTCGCCCATGAAGCGTACCCCGGCGACGACCAGGGTACTGGCCGGGTGGCGGTTGCCGAAGCGGGCCATCTCCAGCGAGTCCGACACGGTACCGCCGGTGGTATCCGCAATCATCTGCAGGTCTTCGTCCGTGTAATAGTGCGCGACCAGGACGGCGTCCTTTTCCTGCAGCAGGGTCCCGATCTCGGCGATCAGCGCCTCGCGCTCACCCGGTGCGTAGTCCGGACGTGGCACGCTGCCGGGCAGGGGCAGGCCCGGGTCGACCCTGATTTCCGGTGCCTGCTGTGATGAGCGGCTGTTCATGGTCGGTGTGATACGGATATCTGCCGGTTGATGGTGGGCGGGCTGGGTGACGGGGATGCGTGGAAAGCCGGTGCCGGTTCTGCCGATTCAGGCGGGAACGTCTGCCTCGGCTGCAAGGCGCTGCAGGTAGCCGGCCGCCTCGTCGTCTCCGTGGCTGGCCGCCTCGCGAAACCAGTATGCCGCCTCGGCCGGGTCACGGGCGACGCCCTGACCGTGGTAATACATGATGCCCAGGTTGGTCTGCGCATCGACAAAACCCTGCTCGGCCGCCTTGCGATACCAGGCAGCGGCGGCCGCGAGATCCCGTTCCACGCCTGCGCCTTCGTCATACATCACACCCAGATTGTACTGCGCCTCGACATCTCCGAGTTCGGCCAGCGGCAACCATTCCTCGTAAGCCGCGTTGTAGTCACCCTTGAGGTAGGACTGGTAGCCACCACCGAGGATGGTCCAGGTCGGCATGCCAGCCATCAGGGTCTTTCCAAAACTTCGGAAATCATGCACATGGGTAACATTCTAATAACTTTGTCCACAATATGTATAGCCATGGTGGGGTAGGCTTCATACAATGTTCGGACCGGTGCCGGTCCGGGGCAGTATTGGTTTCGGGTTAGCGGTAACACTGAATGTGACTTCTTAACTGCAGTCCGGAGCGCCGCTGCCGGGAACTTCTGATAAAGTCATACCCGGTCACCGCGTGCGGGGGCGCTGCGGGGATGACGGGCCCGATCCGAAGCGCTGCAACCACAGCCGGGAATCAATGCATGTATCGTGTCTCCAAATCCGTTTCGTTCTGTTATGGACACCGGCTGCTGAATTACCAGGGTAAATGCCAGCACCTGCACGGGCATAATGCACGTGCCGTGATCACGCTGGAGAGTGACACCCTCGATGAGCGTGGCATGGTGGAGGATTTCAGCGGTGTCAAAAACCTGGTCTGGGACTGGCTCGACCGTGAGATCGATCATACCCTGCTGCTGCACCGTGACGACCCGGTACTGCCGCTGTTGCAGTCGGCGGGTGAGCGCGTGCGCGTGACCGAGCAGAACCCCACCGCCGAAGTGATTGCCCGCATGATCTATGAATACGTGGTGGACCAGGGTTTCCCGGTCGTGGAGGTGGAACTGTGGGAAACGGAAACCAGCCTCGCCAGCTACCGTCCGGCCGGGTGACAACCGGGGAGAACGGAGTGGGACAATCCCGGTGGATCAACAGTCTGTTCGTGGTCGTGCTTGCCGGGCTACTGGTTGCCCTGGCCATACCGGCCGGTGCAGAGGACGATTTCCCCGAATTCGACGACCAGCCGCTGGAAGAGCCGCTGGCGTTTCCGGACTGGTTCAAGCTGAGTTTTCTTGATCTGCGCGAGGACCTGGAGGAGGCGCGCAAGGCGCACAAGGCCGGCCTGGTGGTCTATTTCGGACAGAAATACTGCGCCTACTGCCGGCAGTTTCTCGAACACGACCTGGCAAGGGAAGACATCCGCCGCTACATGATGGACCATTTTGATGTCATCGGTATCGATATCCACGGCCACAACCAGGTGACCGACATGCAGGGCACGGTGCTGGACGAAACCGGCTATGCCACCCGCGAGAAGACCAACTTCACCCCCTCACTGGTGTTCTACGGACCGGATGGCAGCGAGGCGCTGCGGCTGCGGGGTTACTATCCGCCATACCGGTTCCGTGCCGCGCTCGAATACGTGGCGGACGGGTACTACCGCAAGGAGACCTTTCGTGACTACCTGGCCCGTGCCGATGTCCCGCTGGTGTTCGAACCGGGGGATATGAGCGAGGAATCGTTCTTCCTGCCGGGGCCCTACATGCTGGATCGCAGCCACATTGCGGGAGAGCGGCCGCTGGTGGTGATGTTTGAACAGGGCAACTGCCATGCCTGTGACGTGCTGCATACCGGCCCGTTGCAGGATCCGGGGATACGCAAGCGCTTCGGTGAAATGGAAGTCGTGCAGCTGTCCATCTGGGCCGATACACCGGTGGTCACCCCGTCGGGTGAGCACCTGACCGCCCATCAGTGGGCCGAGCAGCTCGGCCTGTTCTACACCCCGACGCTGATCTTTTTCGATGCCGGGGGCAAGGAGATCATCCGGGTGGATTCCGTGGTGCAGTTCTACCGCCTGCAGAATGTGCTGGATTACATCCTCGAGGGTGGCTATCTCGAACACGAGACCTTCCAGCGCTGGCGCGAATCCCGCCAGCCGCTGAAGTTCCGCTGATTCCCGGGTCAGCTGTCCTGCCAGCGCCGGAACACCAGCGTGGCGTTGGTGCCGCCGAAGCCGAAGCTGTTCGACATGATGATGTTGGTGCCGGCATGGTCGATCCGTTCGCGGATAATCGGGAAATCGGCACCCAGCGGGTCGACCTCGGTGATATTGGCCGAGGCGCACAGGAAATCGTCCTGCATCATCAGCAGGGAATAGACCGCCTCGTGCACGCCGGCTGCGCCCAGCGAGTGTCCGGACAGCGACTTGGTGGAATTGATCTTCGGAATCCTGTCCCCGAATACGGTCCGGATGGCCTCCAGCTCGCGCATGTCCCCGACCGGCGTGCTGGTGCCGTGTGCATTGATGTAATCCACCGGTTCCTGCACGGTTGACAGGGCCAGGCGCATGCAGCGCACGGCCCCTTCCCCGGAGGGCTGCACCATGTCATAGCCGTCCGAGGTGGCGCCATACCCGATCAGTTCGGCATAGATCCTTGCGCCGCGGGCACGGGCATGCTCCAGTTCCTCGAGCACCACCATGCCGCCGCCACCGGCGATGACGAAGCCGTCCCGGTTCGCATCGTAGGCGCGTGAGGCGACGGCGGGCGTGTCATTGTACTTTGAGGAGAGCGCGCCCATGGCATCGAACATGAGTGTCAGGGTCCAGTGTAACTCCTCGCCACCACCGGCAAACACGATGTCCTGCTTGCCGAACTGGATCAGTTCATAGCCGTTGCCGATGCAGTGCGCGCTGGTCGAGCAGGCGGAACTGATCGAGTAGTTGACGCCCCTGATCCGGAACGGCGTGGCGAGACAGGCCGAGTTGGTGCTGGACATGGTGCGCGGCACCATGTACGGCCCGACGCGGCGGATGCCCTTTTCACGCAGGGTGTCGATGGCCAGTGCGACATTCTCGGTGGAAGCGCCGCCGGAACCGGCAATCAGGCCGCTACGCTCGTTGGACACCATGTCTTCCGTCAGCCCGGAATCCGCGACCGCTTCCTGCATGGCGATATAGTTGTAGGCGGCACTGTTGCCCATGAACCGGCGCAACTTGCGGTCGATATGCTGCTCCGGATCGATACTGACCGTGCCGCCGACCTGGCTGCGGAAGCCGAGTTCGCGGTATTCCTCGATGTATTCGATGCCGGAGCGGCCTTCATGCAGGGAACTGGTGACTTCCTGCCTGTTGTTGCCGAGACTGGAAACGATCCCGATTCCGGTAATTACGACGCGACGCATGGGAAAATCCTAGAATTTGTCTGTAGAGGTGAACAGGCCTACGCGCAGGTTGGCCGCGGTGTAGATCGCGCGGCCGTCGACCTCCATGATACCGTCGGCAATGCCCATGTTGAGCTTGCGCTGGATCACACGTTTCATATGAATACGGTAGGTAATGAGCTTGTTTTTCGGAGTCACCTGGCCGGTGAATTTGACCTCGCCGGCACCCAGCGCACGTCCGCGTCCGGGACTCCCGGCCCAGCCCAGGAAGAACCCGACCAGTTGCCACATGGCATCCAGGCCGAGACAGCCCGGCATTACCGGGTCTCCCTCGAAATGACAGCCGAAGAACCACAGCTCGGGACTGACGTCGAGTTCTGCGATGATCAGTCCCTTGCGGTGGTCGCCACCGTCCTTGTTGATGGTGATGATGCGGTCAAACATCAGCATCGGGGGCAGCGGCAGCTGCGCATTGCCGGGTCCGAACAGGCGGGCGTGACCGCATTCCAGCAATTCCTCCTGGGTGAAACTGTCCTGACGGGATTGATTGAGCATATTGTTACGCTGGTCCGGGTCTGTCATGAAAGGGGGGGTCGCTGGCGGTTTGCTGAAAAGTGGCGCTATTCTAGTCTACTTCGCGGTGAGTCTGAACAGTATTACGGGAATTCCCGGAGCGGCCCCGTATGCGGCGGTTCCATCGCAATCCTGCTGCTGGATGTCAGCGTGCGGTCGCGTGTTGAAATATGCAAGCTGCTGAAACTTGTCTGTAAATCGGAAAATTATCGAGACTTTGCGCAGCGCCCGATGGACGGGGGGCGACAGGCATGCCGCCACCTGTTTCCGAACGCCGTCGAGAAATGCCGGGCGTATCGGATTCGTTACCCGGCAGAACCGGTCCGGGGCGGGCGACACCTGTGTCGTCGGGTGCAGTGACTTGCGCAACCGCTGACACTGGCGGGAGGTTCCGTTGCAGCCGGTGTCCCTTGCAGTGCTTCTGCCACCGGCCGCGACCGGCGGCCGGCCGGGTTACCGGCCGGTGTGGAAAATCCGGTTCAGCATGCGACGCAATCGACCGGCGGGGCGTTGTTCCGGTTCGATTTCCGGCAGTTTGCCCGCAGCGTCGTCTGCGGCCTCTGCAGGCAGTGGCGCATCCGGGTCAGGCGCGTCGACTCCCTGTGCCGCCGGTGGCGTCGGCTCTGCCGCATCCGCCGGCATGGCGGAGGGATGGCTTGCCGACCCGGCATTCTCCGGGTCCTCGAACAGGCTGTACGGGGCGGTGATCAGGATTTCCTCTTCTTCCTGGTAGCGGGTGAAGTCGACCACGACAGACTCTGTCTGCACCGGGTCTTCCAGCGCCACGTATTCGATGACCGGCTCGACCTGGATTTCTGGCAGTTCCTCCGCCGCCGCATCGTCCAGGCAGACCGCTTCCTGGCCGGTGGGCTGCTTTGCCTCTGCTGTCCTGTCGCTGCTGGTGTAATCGATGTCTGTTTCGCCAGGCGTCCCGGTTGCGTGGGGATCGGTCCGGGCGGCCGCATCAAGGCCGGCACGGCGGTTCCTGGACGCCTCTCCGATGTCGCCGGTGCCGTGGATGACAACCCGGTTACCACCGGCGGAAACCGCATCGCGCAGGCTGCTTCCTGCCGCGCTGACCAGGGTCTCCAGGCGGGTGTTCTGGCGGATGTCCGGTGCGGCGATGCCGACACTGACGGTGAAGTGGATCTGCCGGTTACCAAACCTGACGATGCGGTTGCGGATGTCGTTCATGATCCGGTCCGCCAGGCGGCGAATCCCGTTGTGGTCCATGGCCGGCAGCAGTACGGCGAAACGGGCGGCACCGATCCGCGCGGCCAGGTCTTCCTGGCGAATACCCGACTCGAGGACCGACGCGGCGTATTTCAGGACCATGCCGGTGGCGGTTGCCCCGTGCTGTTTGAACAGGTCGCCAAAGAAATCGATTTCAATCTGGGCAACGGCGAGACTGCTGTTGTGGCGGATGGCATAGGACAGCTGCTGATAGCCGCGTTCCATGAAGGCGGCCTCGTTGGCAAGCCCCGTCTCGCGGTCCACCAGCGCCTGGTCTTCCAGCGACATGGAGTGTGCGGTCAGGGTGCGCCGGGAATGATACGCGTTTGCATGTGACTGGGTGCGCGCCAGCAGGTGTACTGCATCAAACGGCTTGCCGATGAAATCGGTGGCACCGGCATCGCGGGCACGCTGCATGGTCGACTCGGAATCATTGGCTCCGGTGATGATGATGACCGGCAACCCGCTGATGTCCGGTTCGTGGGAATTGCGGATCTTGTCCAGCAATTCGAAGCCGTCCATGTTCGGCATGGTCAGGTCGGATACCACCAGTGAGAATGCCGGACCCGCATTGAGTACCTCCCAGGCATTGGTGCCGTCCACGGCTTCCACGGTAGCGAAGTGGTTCTGCAGGATCTTGCGGGCGGTGACGCGTATTACCTTGGAGTCATCTACGATCAGAAGTCGCTGTTTTTCACCGTTGTTTTCGCTCATTTGCCTGTCTGCCGGATCGGTGGGAGTTGCAACTGTGGGTATCGGCGGCGGGCATGCCGGCTTTAACCCGGCATCGGCCGTCCGATGTTTGTGGCCGCTGCCCCGGCCGTATGTGACGGGTCCGGTCAGACAGGTCCGGCGTGCGCCGGCTGCGGCGGTCAGCTGGCGCGAGAGGCTGGCACACGAAGGATGGCTGCGGTACTGTTGCCCGGCCCCGGGGTTACGCAGGAAGCCGGCATGATTTCTCCACTACAGAAACCGTTCACCGCACTGATCACGCTGATCTGGAAGGATGACCTGCGCGAGCTCAGTGGCATCCGGCGTGTCACGGTGTTTATCGTGCGTGTCTTTTACATGCTGCTCAAGGAACTGATTGGCGGGGAACTCAACCTGCGGGCCATGAGCCTGGTCTACACCACGCTGCTTTCCGTTGTCCCGTTGCTGGCAGTCAGTTTCTCGGTGCTGAAGGGTTTCGGATTTCACCAGCAGCTGGAGTCGTACCTGGTCAATTTGATTCTCGAACCGCTCGGACCCAGTGGCGCGGAAGTGGCCGACACCATCATCGGATTTGTCGAGAACGTCAAGGTGGGCATGCTGGGATCCATCGGCTTTGCGCTGTTGTTCTATACGGTGGTCGCACTGGTGCAGAAGATCGAGGCGGCCTTCAACTTCGTCTGGCTGATCGACCGGCTGCGTCCCCTGTCACAACGCTTCAGCAATTATCTCAGTGTCATCACCATCGGCCCTGCGTTGATCTTCAGCGCAGTCGGCGTGACGGCGGCCATGCTGAATACCGGATTTGCACAGCACATGGCATCCATCGAGCCGTTCGGCAGCATCATGCTCTACGCGGGCAAGCTGTTGCCCTATCTGCTGGTGTGTATCGCCTTCACCTTCATCTATATCCTGATACCCAATACGAACGTGCAGTTCCGGGCCGCGCTGGTGGGTGGTGTGCTGGCCGGCGTGCTGTGGAAAATCACCGGCTGGGGTTTTGCGACCTTCATCGCCACCTCCGCAAAATATGCCGCGATCTATTCCAGTTTTGCCATTCTGATCCTGTTGCTGATCTGGCTGTACCTCAGCTGGCTGATCCTGCTGGTGGGCTCGCAGATCGCCTTTTTCGTCCAGAATCCCAAGTACATGACCCTGCACCGTATACGTTTTGTGCTGAGCAACCGCCTGCGTGAACATCTGGCCGTGCAGATCATGTACCTGGTCGCCTACCACCACTACCACGACAAGCCGGCCTGGAGTCTGCAGCAACTGGTTGAATTTCTTGACCTGCCTGAAGAGTCGGTCAGTCGCATGCTGCAGACGCTGATTGACAGCGGTTATCTGGCGGAATTGCAGAACGAAACCGGCAACGTGTACCTGCCGTTGCATGCAGCCGGATCGACGTCCGTCGCGGATCTGCTGGCGGTTGTCCGCCAGGCCGGTGAAAGCCGTTACCTTGGCCTGCAGCAGATGACCCGGGTGGCCGCGGTCGAGAACCTGCTGCAGGCGGCCGATGCCGCCCTGCTGAGCAGTGTCGGGGGGCAGACCCTGCAGGATCTGGTCGAACGGCAGGAACCGGTACTGGAACTCGCCCGGCAAACGGTCAGCGCTGGCTAGCGTCGAGCAATCCGACGGCGTGGGAGGTGTCGGGCGCCGGTGTGATTTTCATCCATGCCGGCAGGTTGGCCTGCACGGCGCGGTATTGTTCGTCACGGTCGATGCTGCTGCAGCCGGGCAGCCCCGGTTGCTGGCTGATACGGTAGTACCAGAAGGTGCCTCCACCCTGCGCGGGTGTCTGCCGTACGCGCAGCGGCCCCACGGTTTCCATGACCGGCGCAGGCTGCAGCCCGCTGCCACAGAGTTGCCGGCCGGCCTGCAGGCGCGCCTTGCCCAGTGCCACGTGGACCATGGCCTGGGCGGCCGTAGGCGTGGCGGCTGCGGTTTCCGGGATCCATGCACTGACCTGGTCCAGGGCGGGGGAGGCGGGTGGAATGGCTGTATCGGCGCTGATAGCCGGGATGAAGCCTGTGGCGGAAGACAGGGCGCAGCCGGCCAGCCACACACAGGGGTATAACCACAGCAGGCTGATCTTGCGTCCGAAATGCATCCAGATTCTCTCCTGCATGACAGGGCTGGTATGCTATGCAGCTCCCGGCTCCCGGTACCCAGCGTAGGGCAACAACCCGGCTGAAACTGTGACCAGAGTGTAAAATCCCGAATTCCCCATGATCATACAGGTCATCAGACAACAGCAGCCGGAGACCGGGCGGCAACCGCGCCCGGATCGCTGCGTCGAGCAATTCTGCGAGTTGGGCTGCCAGCGGGTGCCTGTGGTAATCCGTCAGCGCCGGGCGGGGCAAAACCTGCCGGAGCCGCAGGGACTGGAGGTGGAAGACCGGGAGCAGGTGTTGCGTGAACTGACTGCAATCATGTCGGTGTACAAGGGGGGCTGCAACAGCCCATGATTGCCCGGCAGGTATTTTCTCTCGCCACACGCGGGCGTGGCAGTTATCCGATCACCGACCGGATCGATTCCGTGGTGCAGGAGGCAGGCATCGGCACCGGGATCTGTCATGTCTTCCTGCAGCACACCAGCGCCTCGCTCATGCTCTGTGAGAATGCCGATCCGGACGTGCGGGATGATCTCGAGCGCTTCATGTCACGCCATGTCCCGGATGGCGATCCGCTGTTCGTCCACGTGGATGAAGGTCCGGACGACATGTCCGCACATGTGCGCACCGTCCTGACACATTCAGACCTGACCTTGCCGGTCCGGGACGCACGGCTGGCGCTGGGTACCTGGCAGGGGGTTTATCTCTGGGAACACCGCCACGCCGGACAGCGGCGCAGGGTCATGATTACCGTGATCGGTGAATGAAAGACCGCTTCAATGCTGTAGCGACTTCTCGTCCTGGTTGCGCGTGATGTCAAGGTCGGAAATCCGCGGGGACTCGCCAAGCAGTTCATCAATGTCATCCCGGATCCGGGATAATTCCGCAAATTCGTCGTAGTCGATCTCCGTTTCCCCGGAAGCGGCCGCGTCACTGTCCAGCCGGGCGGAAGGGCTGCTCTCCAGGGCGGCATGATCGAGTTCCCCGCACAGCCGCTGGGCACCGTAGGCCAGGTGCTCGTATACCGAGCGATAGCTCTGGGTCATTTCCTGGACCAGTTCGGACGTGCGCATGAAGTGGTGCGTCACCTGGTCGCGGTAATCCCGGAACTGATCTTTCAGCTGGTTCAGTTCCGTCTGCAGCTGATAGGTCCGGCTGGTGCGCGCCATCAGGGCGTAGGTAATCATGCAGCCCAGTACAAGGCCGATCAGCAGGAACAGGATGCCGACAACCCACAGGGATGATTGCCCGTCAAGCATTACCATCAGGAGACCTCGTGTGTGGTATGTAGAAAATTCGTGGGCGCAATTGTACTGGATTCCGTAGCGTGGATGAACCTTCCTGTGCAGGCGAAGGCCGGTATCAAAAACAGGCACATAGCATCAGTCGCGTGATCCGTGTGGAGGTCGTGCGCCGAAGATCGCGCTACCGATGCGCAACATTGTCGAACCTTCCCGGATGGCCAGTTCGAAGTCGTCGCTCATGCCCATGGACAACTCGGTGAAATGCTCCCGTCCCAGGCGTTCGCCGCAGTGTTCCGACAGCCTGCGCAGTGCCGCGAAATCCGCAAGCCGCTCGCCGGCATCGGCGTACTGCCGGCCGATGGTCATCAGTCCCCGCAGACGGATTCCGGGGCGGGCTGCTTCAAGCAGCGATTCGGCAAACGGCAACACACCCGCGGGCTGGAGCCCGGCCTTGCCGGGATCGTCCGCGATATTCACCTGTAACAGCACGTTCAGCGGCCGGTCACTGTCCGGCATGGCGGCGGAGAGCCGCTCGACCAGCCGCAGACTGTCCAGGCTGTGCAGCCAGGAGAATCTTCCGGCCGCCTGTCTTGCCTTGTTGGTCTGCAAGTGGCCGATAAAATGCCATTCGGCCCGCCCGTCATCCAGCAGGGCCTGCTTCTGCAGTGCCTCCTGCAGGTAATTTTCCCCGAAGCGGAACTGGCCGGCGGCCATCGCCGCGGCAAGCACCCCGGCCGGCACGTATTTGCTGACGGCAATCAGCCGGATTTCATCGGGATTGCGCCCCGCGCCGGTTGCAGCCGCCCGTATGCGTCGTCTGATTTCAGCCAGGTTGGCGTGTAGCGCTTCCATATTCGTCGGCAGTCCGTATCAACCGGGGTCAGGGCATGACGACATTGCGTGGCGAGCCCGCGAGGAAGGCCCGGATATTTTCCGTCAGTTCACCGATCAGCGTCTGGCGCGAACGGCTGCCGGCCCAGGCGGTGTGTGGCGTGATCACCAGGTTTGGCAGGTTCTCGTCCAGCAGCGGGTTGCCGGGTCGTGGCGGTTCCTGGCCCAGGACGTCGATCGCCGCACCGGCAATGTCGCCGTCACGCAACGCCTGCAACAACGCGCCTTCGTCGACGATTCCGCCGCGTGCGGTGTTGATCAGTACGGCATGGTTGCGCATCAGTTTCAGTTCACGTGCCCCGATCAGCCTGTGTGTTGCCGCGGTGAGCGGGCAGTGCAGGGTGACGATGTCCGACTCCGCCAGCAGCCGTTCCAGCGGGCAACGGCCGGGCTGTGCCGGGCCGCCGGGGCGCCGGGCGATCAGGATGTGCATGCCAAACGCCTCGGCCACGCGGGCCACGCCACTGCCCAGTTCGCCGTAACCGATGATACCCAGTGTCCTGCCGGCCAGTTCGGTAAACGGGTAATCCAGCAGGCTGAAGGATGGTGACCGGCACCAGTCTCCATGCAGAACGGCCACGCGATGCTCAAACAGCCGGTGCCCCAGTGCAAGCATGACCATGAAGACGTGTTCCACCACGGATGCCGTCGCATAGCCACGTACATTGCAAACCGTAATCCCGCGGTCACTGGCGGCCTGCAGGTCGACATTGTCGGTGCCGGTTGCGGCAACACACACCAGTCGCAGGCGGGATGCGGCGGACAGTGTCGCATGGTCGAGGATGACCTTGTTGGTGATCACCACATCGGCTCCACGAATGGCCTCCGTGACCCTGTCCGCCGCAGTCATTCCGGCGAATCGCCACTCCGGCAGGGTGGCGCGCAGTGCAGCCAGGTCGAGGTCTCCGGCCGTGACGGTCAGGTCGTCCAGAAAGACACCACGCATGGCGATCGCGGCGTCAGTGGAGTCCGAGCATGGCCTGTTTCAGTGAACGACTGACCGGTTCGGGACCCAGCCACACCTTCAGCAGTGCGCGAAAGAAAGTGTTGTCGCCCACGGTCCCGCGTAACTCGTCGTTGATCCGCACCTCGGTACCCTGTCCGGGGTGGTAGTCAATTCGAATGATGTCCCCTTTGTGGACGGTCACGAACAGCCTGTTGAAGCTGTCCAGTGTCGGTTGCAGGGCGTGCATTTCCCGGTCGGCAAGGTTGGCGCTCATACCCTCGGACCAGGCACCGGTGATCCTGTCCCGGTCGATCGTGCCGTGGAGTATATGCATGAGGACGCCGGCCGGTCCGGTATCGCTGAGTATGGCGGTGACGTCCGTAGTCCTGGCAGGAAGATACAACGCACCGATGTAGATATCCATGAAGAATTTCTCGCGCATCCCGGCGCCGTTCAGTTGCAGTGGCGTGTCGGCGACGGTGACGGTGTCAGGAACCGCAACGCCATCGACATCCATGGCATGCGCCGGAATGCAGGTGATCAACCACACCGGCAGCAGGAGAGTCAGCAGTCTGTTCATCATGATTACCTCGGGCATGGCTGGTTCATGGCGACCGGCGCGGATGCCGGAATATATCTTCCACGTGTACCGGAAAGTGACCGTGTCTGACGTCGTGGAAATACCGCTTCAGGGTATGTTCTACCACCGGAAAGGCAAGATCAGCCCAGGGGATATCCGGTTCGGCGAACAGTCGTGTTGCCAGGGTTTCCTCGCCGGGTGCGAAATCGCCGGTCGCCAGGCGTGCGAGGAACATCATGTACACCTGGTTGATCTGCGGAATGCTGAAAACACCGTACAGCGTAAGGTCGGATACCCGGGCGCACGCTTCCTCGAGGGTCTCGCGCGCAGCCGCCTGTGGTGTGGATTCACCGTTCTCCATGAATCCGGCCGGCAGTGTCCAGAGGCCATAGCGAGGCTCGATGGCGCGCTGGCACAGCAGCAGCCGGTCATTCCAGACGGGCAGGCAGCCGGCAACGATTTTCGGGTTCTGGTAATGGATGGTGTTGCATGCATCACACACATAGCGCGGGCGGGAATCACCTTCCGGTATCCTGCTGGTAACGGGTGCGCCACAGTTGCTGCAATAGCGCATGTCAGTCAGAATGCCTGTGATACAGGGTATCGGTCATGAGGTGACAATATCATACCCGGTTGATTCCGGGCACCATGGCGCCCGGCCGGGAGATGCACCTGTCCGTGTCACCAGCAGCGGGGCCATGCATCATGCGCGCATTCTATGAAGTACAACCTTTACATTTCAGCTGTACCGGGTGCGGACGCTGCTGTGCAACGGCGGGTGAATATTATGTGTTTCTGTCCGGTCCGGAAGCGGAACGCATACGTTCCCATCTGAAGCTTTCCGTGGACTGGTTCAGGCGGCGCTATCTACAGCGGCTGGATGACCGTTCGCTGGTGCTGGCGGCGGCACCGGATGATCGCTGTATCTTTCTCGCGAAGGATGGCCGTTGCCGTATCTACCCGGTTCGGCCGGTCCAGTGCCGCACCTACCCGTTCTGGCCCGAACTCGCAGGCAACCGGCGTGCCTGGCAGCTCGAGGCTCGCCGCTGCGAAGGGATCAACCGGGGAGATGCCGTGCCGGTCAGCGTGATACGCCGTGCCGTACGAGCCTGTCAGTCCGACCCGGAGTAAACGGATGCCCGGGACCCATGCGTCCTGTCGAATACGCAAAACAGCTGGCCGGCGCCTTCCGGCGCGTATGGATCGTGATACAACTCGCTCGGCTGCATGCCAATGGGTGGTCTCAGCGGATCACCGCGCAGCAGGGTATCAAATGCGTTCCCGCCCAGCAGCCGGCAGGCGATCGTCAGGTAGAGCCGGTGCAGTACATCTGCCCGTGCCAGCGTGTACAGTACGGCGGGTCCGGCAATGGCATAGACACTGCGGTAGCCTCTTGCACCCAGCATCTCCACCAGGTGTTTCCCGTCGACATGCTTCCCGGAGCCTGTTGTGATGACCTCGACTCCGGATCCTTCCAGCCGTTGCACGCGTGCCGGATCGGCGTCGTTGCCGGTTGCCACGAGGATGCGGCGCGAACGGTATGCCTCCAGCGCGGCGGGCGGTATGTCGAGACTGCTGCTCAGGATCACGATATCCGGTTGCGCGGCTAGCCCCTGTGCCGTACGCCAGCGGCGGATGTCGTCGAATTCAGGCTGGTTGCCGACCGGCAGATCATCCTGTGCCTCGCCGGCCTTGTACTGTCGAAAGAACCGCCCGCTGGTGACGAGGATGTCTGACTGTCCGGCGAGTTCCTGGTAGAGCCGCCAGTCGCGCGGGTTGGCAATCGAGTCCGGTACGGTGTAGGTATCGCGCCCGGCCACCTCGATTGCGATGCGTCCGTCCAGCGAACTCACGAAGTTGCTGTAGACCATGGGGGGGGCGCCGGACACGGCCCGGGTGTGCAGCTGGTGGGCCAGGTAGAGTCCGGGTAGTGGTAACGATTGTACCGGCGCCGGTAACAGCCGGGTTACGTCCGGATGCAGGGTCCGGGATTCCGTGGTTGGCGTCATTTCCGGATTGCCACGCAGCGTGCCTGTAACCATTGCAAAAAAACGGGGCCCTGTGGCCCCGTTACGAAAAATTTTGCTACTGCAGGGTCAGGCCTGCCCCAGTTTGCCCTGATAATCCTCGATCGCTGCCTTGATCGCGTCTTCGGCCAGTACCGAACAATGAATCTTTACCGGGGGCAGTGCGAGTTCCTCGGCGATATCGGTATTCTTGATCGCCCTTGCCTCTTCCAGTGACTTGCCCTTGACCCATTCGGTCAGCAGTGAACTGGATGCAATGGCGGAGCCGCAGCCGTAGGTCTTGAAGCGGGCGTCCTCGATAATACCCTGGTCACTGACCTTGATCTGCAGACGCATGACGTCGCCACAGGCCGGCGCACCGACCATACCGGTACCGACCGACCTGTCACCCTTGTCGAAGGTGCCGACATTGCGCGGGTTTTCATAGTGGTCCAGTACTTTTTCACTGTATGCCATTTGAGTATCTCCGGGAAACTGTTGGATTACTGGTACGGTTACGCAGCGGTCTGCTGGAAGCCGGGTCCAAAGAGCGATTCCTGTGTACCCTCGGACACGGACTCGACGGCTTCGTTCAGCGTAATGCTGTTCAGGTAGTCATAGATACGGTTGCTCAGGTGTACCCACATCTGTGCGCCGGCGGTTTCCGGCATGTCCTCGCGCCGGCTGACGTCATCAACCGTGGACAGGATCTCGGCGATGGTGATTTCCGTGGCCGGGCGGGACAGGCAATAACCACCGCCGGGTCCGCGCATGCCGGTGACCAGCCCGTGCTGGCGCAGGCGCGCGAAGAGTTGCTCGAGATAGGAGATGGAGATCGATTGCTGAGCCGAAATGTCCGCCAGCGTAACGGGCCCCTTGTTATGCTGCAGCGCAAGTTCCATCATCGCGGTAACGGCGTGACGACCTTTGGTGGATAACTTCATGACTAACCTCGTTGAATACGGTACACACTGCCTCTGCCCCGGTTGCGCTGATCCGTATTCATTATTCAGGCCCCGGGAGCGAATTACGATGCTGACATTCGCTGAACTATGTATCAATAATAGTAATGGCTGAGTCTTTTAGTCAAGAATTATACGGTTTGATTCCACCGGGTGTGGATTGAAATAATTATATTAAACAATAAGATAGTAATACCTCTATCCTCAAGGGGATATAGTGGACAGCTGTGTTACAGTGAGGCATATTTTTACCCGGTCCGGGCCGCTGACCTGTCCGTACATTCCAGGTCAAGTAACTGTATCATAATGAGATTTGTTGTAGAATCCACCGGTGTGACCGGGGGTGCGGTGCACGGTTGGCAGTGTAGACGTGGTCGGGATGCGGGGGGAAGCGGCCCCGGTCATCGAGTGGTTTTGAGCGGAATAACAATCAACAGGCCAGGAGAGTATATGGGGTCACAATTACCGGAAGGGAAAGACCGTCGCCGGAGATCCGGCGAAAAGCTGGATGCGCTGGTCAGTTCGCGCACCGAGACGCTGGCGCTCCTTGCAGACCTGGCTACCCGCCAGCCATTCCAGGCCGATCCCTCGACCGAACGCGCGATACGCAAATTTTGCGAGGCGCTGATCGACTACACGGCCAGTGCGCACTTTCAGCTGTATCGTTACCTGGCTGACAACCGCGAACGCCGCCAGGCAGTGCTGGCGATCGCCGATGAGTTGTATCCGAAGATCGTCGAGACGACGGACAGCATCCTGCGCTTCAATGACAAGTACGAGTCCATGTCGATTGATAACAGCGTGGAATTTCTCGCCATGGATCTTTCCAGCCTTGGCGAGTGCATTGCCGACCGCATCCAGTACGAGGATCGCGTGATTGCGGCCCTGGGCGGTAATCCAGCCGGAGAGTAAGCCGGAAAACGCTGCGTGACTGTCGCGCATTGATGCGTCCCTGCTTCCGTTCGCAACCCGCCACCCCGACCGCTGACGCGCACTCGCACAGAACGGCAGGTGGCGGCAGCGTTACCTCGAAGACCGGGTTGTGTATAATCGGGCGCTGATTACTGCTGACGATAATAATATCTTTTGATACAGCTGGTTATCATTGATCTCGGGAGTCAGTGGTATGCATGGGCCAAAAGATGCGGAGCACCGGTCCAGGCCGGCGTGGTTGAACCGGCGCAGTTTTCTGACAGTCAGTGCGGCCTCGGCGGCCGCCCTGTTCACGCTCCCGTCGCTGGCAAAGGTCCATTCGGCCAGGGAACGCAAGGTCAGTCTCTACAATCTCCATACGGGTGAGCAGGCCACAGCGGTCTACTGGGCAAACGGTGAGTTTGTCGAGGGCGGCCTGCAGGAACTGAACCGGGTACTGCGCGATCACCGTACCGGTGATGTCTATCCCATGGACACGGACCTGTTCGACCTGCTCTGCGTATTGCGTACCCGGGTCGACGGGTGCAAACCGTTCCAGGTGATTTCCGGTTATCGTTCTCCAGAGACCAATGCCTTCCTGCGCAAGCACGGCTCCGGTGTCGCGAGACACAGTTACCACATGCAGGGTATGGCGATTGATATCCGTCTGGAGGATTGTGCGCTGGACCACCTGCACAAGGCAGCCCTTGCGCTACGCGGCGGGGGAGTGGGGTATTATCCCGACTCCGATTTTATTCACGTCGATGTGGGTCCGTTGCGCAGGTGGTAATCCACACGCACTGAAACCTTCCCGTTTCCTGGCCTGTCCGGGCCGCTCGTCGAAAGGAGGGCGCTCTGTGCCCGGTTCACCACAAGACACGACAATGTCCCGCCTGCTTGCGATCATGCGGCAGCTGCGCGCGCCGGATGGCGGATGTCCATGGGATCTGCAACAGGATTTTCGCAGCATCGCCCCCTATACCCTGGAAGAAGCCTACGAGGTGGTTGAAGCCATCGAGAGCGGCCGGCACGACAGCCTCAGGGACGAACTCGGTGACCTGCTGTTTCAGGTCGTTTTCCATGCCCAGCTGGCCGCTGAGGCGGGCTGGTTCGGATTCGGCGAGGTGGTGCAGGGGATTTGTGACAAGCTGGAACGCCGTCATCCGCATGTGTTTGCAGACGCAGTGGTCCATACGGCCGAGGCCCAGACCGTGGAATGGGAACGGCACAAGGAACGGGAGCGCGGTGAACAGGACAGCCTGCTGGCCGGGGTGCCGCTTGCGCTGCCTGCCCTGGTGCGGGCAGGCAAGTTACAGCAGCGGGCGGCCCGGGTCGGGTTTGACTGGCCCGATATCGAAGGTGTGTTCGACAAGGTCGACGAGGAACTTGGCGAACTGCGCGAGGGACTGGCCCGGCATGACATGGCGTCGGTGCGGGAAGAGGCCGGGGATCTGCTGTTTGCCGTGGTCAACCTGCTCCGTCACGCCGGAGTCGATGCCGAGTCCGCACTGAGAGCCGGGAACCGGAAATTCGAGCACCGCTTTCGTGCCGTGGAACGGCTCTGTGCCGAGAACGGACAGAGTGTTGCCGGTGCCGGAATCGACATCCTGGAGGGTTTCTGGCGCGCGGTAAAGCAAGCCGGCGAGAATGGTCCGTCAGCCTGAGGTGATAACGGTCGTTCAGTGGGCAATCAGGTTCCTGCGATACTGGGCATGTGCGTCACGCAGGAACAGGTACGGATCCAGGGCATCCTTCTTGATGCCTTCGTAGGTGTCCTTGTCCAGTGAGGTCTCGTTGACGGTGTCCAGGGAGCGCGCGCCCAGGTAGTCGTGATTGTGGCCGGGTTTGTGCAGCCCCCAGAACCGGTAGTCCAGGTCGAGGGCCGTGTCGGCGATTTCCCCGATTCCGTCACGCAGGTTGGACGGACCCAGAAACGGCAGTACGAGGTACGGGCCCGGCCCGATGCCGTAATAGCCCAGGGTCTGCCCGGTGTCCTCGTTTTTCAGCCTCAGGTTGAAATGTTCCCGGGCCGGGTCAAAGAAACCGCCGATTCCCAGCGTGGTATTGACGAAGAAGCGGGTGAGTTCCGTGCCGCTGGCCCTGAATTTTCCCTGCAGGCCGGAGTTGATCGCGCGTACCGGTGTTTCCAGGTTGCTGAAGAAATTCCGGATGCCAACCCGCAGGTCTTCGGGCACATGCCGGTAAACCCTGGCGACCGGTTTCAGCGCGTAGAAATAGAACTTGTCATTGAACCAGAAGATTCCCCGGTTGATCGGTTCGAGCGGGTCATAGACTTCCTGTACGTCCACGTCATCGAAAATCGAGAGATCGGCTACGGGTCTGGTTCCGGCGGCGGGCGACAGGGTGGGGTCGCCGGCCTCGTCCAGACCGGGGTCGGCGGCCAGAACACAGGCCGGTAACGCAAGCGCCAGGACCAGTGTGAGCCGAACTTTCATGCGTATCCCTCAGGGTCGGGGTCAGATGGTGAATTGGTCGGGCAGAGAGGATTTGAACCTCCGACCCCTTCGTCCCGAACGAAGTGCGCTACCAGACTGCGCTACTGCCCGAATATACTGCTAATAGGTGCGGTTCACCGAGAATTCCGCGAGGTTGTGTAACGCGTCCTTGTAGGGAGATTCCGGCAGGGGGGCCAGTGCCCCGATGGCAAGGTCCGCTTCCCGCTGCGCCGCTTGCGCAGTGTAGGGGATGGCCCCGGTGGATTCAATAATGGCGCATACCGACTGCATGTTGTCGTGACCGCCGTTCTCGATGGCGCGGCGGATCAGCCGGGCCTGGCTCGGGGTGCCCTGGTGCAGGGCATGGATCAGCGGCAGGGTGGGTTTCCCTTCGGCCAGGTCGTCCCCGACATTCTTTCCGGTATCTTCCGGTGAGGCGCTGTAGTCCAGCACATCGTCGATCAGCTGGAAGGCGATACCGAGATGCATGCCATAGCTCGCAAGGGCGCCTTCGATGAGTTCCGGCTGCTCGCCGAGCACCGCGCCGATCTGTGCGGCCGCCTCGAACAGCCGGGCGGTCTTGCGCCGGATCACATCCATGTAACGGACTTCCGTGGTATCCGCGTCCCGGCAGTTCAGCAACTGGAGCACCTCTCCCTCGGCAATGGTATTGGTGGTGTGTGACATGATTTCCATGATGCGCATGTCATTGGCCTCCACCATCATTTCGAAGGCGCGCGAATACAGGAAATCACCAACCAGCACGCTGGCCTCGTTACCCCACATGGCGTTTGCGGTCAGGTTGCCACGCCGCAGTTGCGAGGCGTCCACGACGTCGTCGTGCAGCAGGGTAGCGGTATGGATAAACTCGATCACGGCCGCCAGGTTGATGTGCTGGCCACCCTGGTAGCGGCAGGCGTTGGCGGAAAGCAGTACCAGCATCGGCCGCAGGCGCTTGCCGCCACTGTTAATGATGTAGTGCGAGAGCTGGTTGATCAGGGCCACATCGCTGTGCAGGCTGTCGCGGATCAGGGTATCAACGCGCTGCAGATCGTCGGCAAGCAGGCTGCGCAGCACCGCGATATTGAACGCAGTCGATTGATTTTTAACAAGTTTTAGCATTTAATTGGAACCGGATCCGCCTGGGTCAGGAAGGGGTAGATAGCCGTGCACACAAACGATTAGTCTAACGTTGTTGAGTGTCCTGTACCAGATGCGTTTTGATTGACCTGTACCGGGCCAGTCATTAGAATGAGCGGCCTTTTCGACAATGCATCAGATGTCCCGGAGCGCTGAAATGTACGCAGTAATCAAGACAGGCGGCAAGCAGTACCGTGTTGCGCAGGGCGAAACCCTGCGGATCGAGTCGCTGGAGGCCAACGCGGGTGACGCCATCGAGTTCGACCAGGTGCTGATGGTGGGCGAGGGTTCGGACGTCCGGATCGGAACCCCGCTGGTGGACGGGGGCAAGGTTACCGCAACCGTCAAGTCCCACGGCCGTGGCAAGAAAGTGGAAATCATCAAGTTCCGTCGCCGCAAGCATCACATGAAGCGCATGGGACATCGGCAGAACTTTACCGAAGTGGAAATCACCGGGATCACCGGCTGACCGCTGCGAGGAACAGCACATGGCACATAAAAAAGCAGGCGGCAGTACCCGTAACGGCCGCGACTCCGAATCCAAACGGCTTGGTGTGAAGCGCTTCGGCGGCGAGAGCGTACTGGCCGGCAGTATCCTGGTACGCCAGCGCGGCACCCGCTTCCACCCGGGTAAAAATGTCGGAATCGGACGTGACCACACCCTGTTTGCCAAGAGCGACGGCACCGTGCACTTTGTGCAGCGTGGCGAGAAAAAGCGGAAGTTTATCGAGATCGTGGCCGGCTGATCGACTGGCCGCAGGATGCTCCGACAAGCCCCGCCACGAGCGGGGCTTTTTACTTGACCTTCGGAAAACCCGGCTCCACTGACCTGAAGTCCGCGCAACCATGAAATTTATCGACGAAGCCACCATTGAAGTCCGTGCCGGCGACGGCGGCAACGGCTGCGTCGGTTTCCGGCGCGAAAAATACATTCCCATGGGCGGGCCGGATGGCGGTGACGGCGGCGACGGCGGCAGCGTGTACCTGGAGGCGGTGACCGGCATCAACACGCTGGTCGATTTTCGTCACAATCGCAGGTTCATCGCCGAGCGTGGCGAGAACGGCAAGGGCAACAACTGCACGGGCCGGTCCGGTCAGGACCTGGTGATCCCGGTGCCGGTGGGTACGCTGGTAACCGTGGAGGAAACCGGCGAGCTGATCGGCGACCTGGTGCGTGGCGGCCAGCGTCTGCTGGTGGCACGCGGCGGTTTTCACGGTCTCGGCAACGTGCGCTTCAAGAGTTCCACCAACCGGGCGCCGCGCCAGTCGAAGCCGGGTACACCCGGTGAGCGGCGGCACCTGCACCTGGAGCTGAAACTGCTGGCCGATATCGGCCTGCTGGGAATGCCCAATGCCGGCAAGTCCACGCTGATCTCCGCCGTTTCCTCGGCGCGCCCGAAGATTGCGGACTACCCGTTCACCACGCTGTATCCGAACCTGGGCGTGGTGGAACTGAAGGGGCACCGCAGCTTCGTCATGGCGGATATTCCGGGGGTCATCCAGGGTGCGGCGCAGGGGGCCGGGCTGGGTATCCGCTTTCTCCGGCACCTGGCACGGACGCGGCTGCTGCTGCACCTGGTCGACATGGGTCCGCTGGGCGACCCGGTGTCAGATATCAGCACCATCCTTGCCGAGTTGCAGGAGTTCAGTGCGGAACTGGCCGGGCGTGAACGCTGGCTGGTGCTGAACAAGATGGACCTGGTGCCGCCCGGGGAGCGGGAGGGGCGCTGCCGGGAAGTGATCGAAGCGCTGCACTGGGCGGGGCCGGTGTACCGCGTCTCCGCGCTGGCGCGGGAGGGGACCGGAGAACTCGTCGACGCGGTGATGGACCGCCTCGAACGGATGCGGCAGGCGGAAGAGACCAGCGCTGACTGAAGCGCCCTTGCGCAGTCTGTCCAAACATCCCATTATCCCGTGCAATCGTATTCCAGGTCGTAACCGGTAATGAGCGGAAAAATGCTGGCAGGTGAATGCCGCCGCTGGGTGATCAAGATCGGCAGCTCGCTGCTGACCAATGACGGCCAGGGCCTGGCGGCCGGGGCCATCGACGGCTGGGTCGCGCAGATTGCCGAATTGCGGCGTGAGGGTCGCGAGGTGCTGCTGGTGTCTTCCGGCGCCGTGGCCGAAGGCATGACCCGGCTGGGCTGGAAACGCCGCCCGCATGCCCTGTATGAACTGCAGGCGGCAGCGGCGGTGGGGCAGATGGGTCTGGTACAGGCCTATGAATCCCGCTTCCAGAAGTTCGGACTGCACACCGCGCAGATCCTGCTTACGCACGAGGATCTTGCCGACCGGCAGCGCTACCTGAATGCACGCAGCACCATGCGTACCCTGTTGCAGCTCGGTGTCATACCGATCGTGAACGAGAACGATACCGTGACCACCGACGAAATCCGTTTCGGTGACAACGACACACTCGCCGCGCTGGTGGCCAACCTGATCGAGGCCGACCTGCTGGTGATGCTGACGGACCAGGAGGGCATGTATGACGGCGACCCGCGCAGGAATGCCGGTGCCCGGCTGGTTGCCGAGGCCGCGGCCGAAGATGCGTCGCTGGAGGCGATGGCGGCCGGCACCGGCGGTGCACTCGGTCGAGGCGGGATGCTGACCAAGGTGCTGGCGGCGCGGCGTGCGGCGCGCTCGGGAACATTGACGCTGATCGCACCGGGCCGGGCGCCGGATATCCTGCGCCGTATCGCCGCCGGCGAACCGGTCGGGACACGCCTGTTTCCGTCGCGCGAGCCGCTGGCGGCACGCAAGCAATGGCTGGCCGGCCAGTTGCAGGTGCGGGGGCGGCTGACCCTCGACGCCGGTGCCGCCCGGGTACTGCATGGCGATGGCAAGAGCCTGTTACCGGTGGGGGTGACGCAGGTCTCCGGGGAATTCGGTCGTGGTGACCTGGTCGCCTGTGCCGGGCCGGATGGTGTGGAGGTTGCCCGCGGGCTGGTGAACTACAGTGCCGAGGAGTCGCGTCGCATTATCGGCCAGCCCAGCAGCCGGATCGGGGAACTGCTGGGCTACGTCGACGAGCCGGAATTGATCCATCGCGACAACCTGGTACTGACCCTATAAAAAAAGCCGGTCATCGACCGGCTTTTTTGTACTACGCAGGGCAATCCCTACATGGCGCGGATGTGCTGGTTCAGGCGGCTCTTGTGACGGGCGGCCTTGTTGGCGTGTACCAGTCCCTTGCCGGCGGCGCTGTCGATGACCGGGACGGCGGCGGCATAGGCCTTGACGGCGCTATCGCGGTCGCCGGCCTTGATGGCGGCAATCACCTTCTTGATGTAGGTGCGCATGTGGGAACGCTGGCTGGCATTGCGCTGCCGTGACAACTCCGCCTGGCGCGCGCGCTTGGTTGCTTGTGCTGAATTGGCCAAGGTACTGCTCCTGCAATCGGGTGTTCAAAAGACGCCGTACTATGCGGATTTCAGCCGGGCTTGTCAATGCGGCGCCGGCCGCGGCGGACTACCTCCGGCAGTGCCTGATGGCGCCCGGCCGGTGTCGTGAGGGGTGCGGCGGCGTTCCGTATCGCTACTGGTAAGTGATTGTTTTTTCAGTATACTTCACGCCTGTTGCCAGCTGCCTTCCCGGCGGCTGGCGGTGCGGGATGAAGGGCCCGGGATGAGTCGCAAGTTACTGAAAAGCACTGCAATTGTTGGTGGCATGACGCTGGTGTCGCGGGCGCTTGGCCTGTTGCGCGACATGCTGCTGGCCCGCTGGTTCGGGGCCAATGCGCCCATGGACGCGTTCTTCGTGGCCTTCAAGATCCCGAATTTTCTGCGTCGCCTGTTTGCCGAGGGTGCCTTCTCGCAGGCCTTCGTGCCGGTGATTGCCGAGTACCGTGAGCAACGCAGTGCGGCCGAGACGCGCGAACTGGCCAGTCGCGTGGCCGGTACGCTGCTTGGCATCCTGTCGACGGTCACCGTGCTTGGGGTGCTGGCCAGCCCGCTGCTGGTGATGCTGTTTGCCCCCGGGTTCCTGCACAGCAGCCCGGCACAGTTCGCGCTGGCCTCCGCCATGCTGCGGCTGACCTTCCCGTACCTGCTGTTCGTCTCGCTGGTGGCCTTTGCCGCCGGCATCCTCAATACCTATGGCCGCTTTGCGGCCGCCTCGTTCGTCGCGGTCTGGCTGAACGTGGTGCTGATCGGTTCCGCCATGTTCATCGCGCCCCTGCTGGAGATCCCCGAGATGGGTCTCGCCGTGGGCGTACTGCTGGCCGGCCTCGTACAACTGCTGTTCCTGCTGCCGTCACTGAAGCGTATCGGCATGCTGCCGCGGCCGCGCTGGGGGCTGCGGCATGAAGGCGTCAGGCGCATCCTGAAACTGATGCTGCCCGGCATCCTCGGCTCGTCGGTCGCCCAGATCAACCTGCTGCTCGACACGCTGATCGCCTCGTTTCTCACCGCCGGCAGTGTGAGCTGGCTGTACTATTCCGATCGCCTGGTGGAATTCCCGCTCGGCGTGTTCGCCATTGCCCTGTCCACGGTGATCCTGCCGAGCCTGTCGGCGAGTCACGCCAGCGGCTCCGACGGCGAGTTCTCCCGCACGCTGGACTGGGGGTTGCGCCTGGTCCTGCTGATCGGGGTGCCGGCGACGATCGGGCTGGTGGTGCTGGCACGGCCGATCCTGACGACGCTGTTCCAGTACGGCGATTTCGACGTGCAGGACGTCCGGATGGCCGGGCTGAGCCTGATGACCTACAGTCTGGGCCTGCCCGGGTTCATGCTGATCAAGGTGCTGGCGCCGGCCTATTACTCGCGCAAGGACACCCGCACGCCGGTGCGCATTGCCATCGTTGCACTGTTCACCAACATGTTTTTCAACCTGCTGTTCGTGATACCCATGGCCATGCTGTCGATCCCGGGTCCGCATGCCGGACTCGCACTGGCCACCTCGATTGCGGCCACGGTGAATGCAGCCATGCTGTACCGGGTGCTGCGCCGGCGTGCAATCTTTCAGCCGCAGCCGGGCTGGTCGCGTGCCGCACTGCAGATCCTGCTGGCCGGGTTCGCGCTGTGCGTCGTACTGATCTGGGGCGTGCCGGATCTGGACAGCTGGCTGGGCTGGTCGGCAGGGCGGCGCGTGCTGATACTGGCAGGCTCGGTCCTGGGCGGCGGGGCCGTGTACCTGCTGGTGCTGTGGCTGACGGGCATGCGCCCGTCCGTCCTGCTGCGCCGGGAAGAACCGGCCGGGGGCTGAGCCGCACGATGGAACTGATACGCGGCCTGCATAACCTGCATCCCGGACCGGACGGCTGTGTGGCGACGATCGGCAACTTCGACGGTGTCCATCTGGGCCACCAGGCGGTGATCGATCAATGCCGGCAACAGGCCCTGCGGCTGGGCCTGCCGCTGACCGTGGTGATCTTCGAACCACAGCCGCGTGAGTATTTTGCCGCAGCCACGGCCCCGCCCCGGTTGACGCGCCTGCGCGAGAAACTCCAGGTGTTTGCCGGCCACGGCATCGAGCGGGTGCTTTGCCTGCGCTTCGACCGGCGCCTGGCGGAACTGGGGCCGGACGCGTTCATCCGCAATATCCTGGTCGACGGCCTGGTCGTGAAGTACCTGGTGGTGGGCGATGATTTCCGCTTCGGCAGGGAACGGGCCGGGAATTTTGCGCGCCTGCAACAGGCCGGCGCGCAGTTCGGCTTCGAGGTGGCCAGCATGCACACCTATCACGTCGGGTCCGAACGCGTCAGCAGTACCCGCGTGCGCGATGCACTGCTCCGCGGCGAGCTGGATACGGCGGCGCACCTGCTTGGCCGGCCGTATGCGATGTGCGGCCGGGTCGCGCACGGCGACAAGCGTGGCCGCACCATCGGTTTTCCCACGGCCAATATCTTCCTGCACCGGGCCTGTACCCCGGTCGCCGGGGTGTTTGCGGTCGAGATGTCCGGGCTGGGAGAGGCACCGGTACCCGGTGTGGCGAACGTCGGCAGCCGGCCGACCGTGGACGGTACCCGCGCCCTGCTGGAAGTGCACCTGTTCGATTTCGACCGGGAGATCTACGGGGCCCACGTGCAGGTGAACTTCTGCCGCAAGCTGCGTGCGGAGCACCGCTTCGAGTCGTTCGATGCCCTGCGCCGGCAGATCCGGCATGATGCGGAGCAGGCACGGGATTATTTCCGGCAGCGTGGCGGTACCGGCCGTCAGGTGATTGATTGAATGGCCCCATTACCAAAGATTGCTGGGATTCGCGGGCCCGTTGGGTTATAAATTCACGCTCCCTGCGAATCGGCAACACGCGGCAACATGACGGATTACAAAGATACCCTGAACCTCCCCAGTACGGACTTCCCGATGAAAGGCAACCTGCCGGCGCGCGAGCCCGGCATGCTCCGCCAGTGGGAGGCCATGGACCTGTACGGACAGTTGCGCAGGGCCGGCGCCGGCCGTCCCCGCTTCGTGCTGCACGATGGTCCGCCGTATGCCAATGGTGACATCCACATCGGGCATGCGGTCAACAAGGTACTCAAGGACATCATCGTCAAGAGCAAGACCCTGAGCGGTTTCGATGCGCCGTATGTGCCGGGCTGGGACTGTCACGGCCTGCCGATCGAACTGAACGTCGAGAAGAAGGTCGGCAAGGCCGGTGCGAAGGTGGATGCCGCCACGTTCCGCCAGGCGTGCCGCGAGTACGCCGCAAAACAGGTGGATGGCCAGCGCAACGATTTCATCCGCCTTGGTGTGCTCGGTGACTGGCAGCATCCGTACCTCACCATGGATTACCGGTTCGAGGCCGACATCATCCGTGCACTGGGCCGCATCATCGACAACGGCCACCTGCACAAGGGTTTCAAGCCGGTGCACTGGTGTACCGACTGCCAGTCGGCGCTGGCGGAGGCCGAGGTCGAATACGAGGACAAGAATTCCCCGGCCATCGACGTGCGCTTCCGGGTACTGAATGAAAGTGCGCTGCTGTCCTGCTGTCATCATGTGAACGGTCATTCCGGCACGGGTCCCGTCTCCGTTGTCATCTGGACCACGACGCCGTGGACGCTGCCTGCCAATCTCGCGGTGGCCCTGAATCCCGCGCTGGACTATGCCCTGGTGCAATGCGACGTGGGGCACGGGCCGGAGCGGCTGGTGCTGGCCGAGGCACTGCTGAAGGATGCCATGCTGCGCTACGGTGTGGAGCAGTACCAGGTGGTGGCCTACTGCAAGGGCAGCGACCTGGAAGGACAGATGCTGGGACACCCGTTCTATGCGCGCGAGGTGCCGGTGATCCTGGGTGATCACGTCACCACCGAGGCCGGTACCGGTGCCGTACACACCGCGCCCGGTCACGGCCAGGACGACTACGTGGTCGGCAGCCGCTACGGGCTGGAGGTATATAACCCGGTCGGCAGCAACGGCTGTTTCCTGCCGGATACCGAGCTGTTTGCCGGCCAGCACGTATTCGCCGCAAACGATGCCGTGATCGAGGTACTGAAAGGCAAGGGCGCACTGGTGCACGAGGAAATGCTGCGCCACAGCTACCCGCATTGCTGGCGGCACAAGACGCCGATCATCTTTCGCGCCACGCCGCAGTGGTTCATCAGCATGGACCAGGGTGGCCTGCGCGAGACTGCGCTGCAGGCAATCGACGCCGTGACCTGGCTGCCGGGCTGGGGCAAGGCGCGCATCGAGGGCATGGTGGCCAACCGCCCGGACTGGTGTATCTCGCGGCAGCGCACCTGGGGCGTGCCGATCCCGCTGTTCGTCAGCAAGGAGGGCGGCGCATTGCACCCCGATACCTCGCGGTTGACTGAAACCGTGGCGCAGCGCGTCGAGCAGCACGGCATCGATGCCTGGTTCGGGCTTGACCCGCGGGAACTGCTGGGCAGTGACGCGGACCGCTACGACAAGGTCAGGGATACGCTCGACGTATGGTTCGATTCCGGTGTGTCGCACTACGCCGTGCTGGAGCGTCGTGACGGTCCTGGTGTTCCCGCCGACCTGTACCTGGAAGGTTCCGACCAGCATCGCGGCTGGTTCCAGTCCTCCCTGCTGAGTGCAATCGCCATGCGCGGCGAAGCGCCGTACCGCACCGTGCTGACGCATGGCTTCACGGTCGATGCGAAAGGGCAGAAGATGTCCAAGTCGCGCGGTAACGTGGTCGCACCGCAGAAGATCATGAACAGCCTCGGTGCCGACATACTGCGCCTGTGGGTGGCGGCCACGGACTACCGCGGCGAGATGACCGTATCGGACGAGATCCTCAGGCGCACGGCGGATGCCTACCGGCGCCTGCGCAATACCTCGCGTTTCCTGCTCGCCAACCTGAACGGTTTTGATCCGGCACAGAACCGGCTCGACTCCGAGCAGATGCTCTGCCTCGACCGCTGGGTGATCGAGCGCACGCGGCAACTGCAGGAACAGGTGCAGCAGGCCTACGCCGGCTACGAGTTCCACCGTATCTACCAGCTGGTGCACAATTTCTGCACGGTGGACCTGGGCAGTTTCTATCTCGACATCATCAAGGACCGCCAGTACACCACCCGGCCCGACGGCATACCGCGGCGTTCCGCGCAGACCGCGCTGTACCACGTGGCCGAGGCACTGGTGCGCTGGCTGGCGCCGATCCTCAGTTTCACCGCCGAGGAAATCTGGCAGCAGTTGCCGGGCGAACGCAGCGATTCGGTGTTCCTGTCGACCTGGTACGAACTGCCGCCGGCGTTCTACCCGGAAGGTGAGATCCTGTGCCGCATGGGCGTCGATTTCTGGGCGCGCATCATCGAGGTACGCGAGGTGGTCAGCAAGGAACTGGAAAGACTGCGCGCAGCAGGGGCCATCGGCTCACCACTGGATGCCGAGGTGGACCTGTACGCGGATGATGACACGCGTGCCCTGCTGGCGGCCATCGAGGACGAGTTGCGTTTCGTGCTGATCACGTCCTATGCCCGGTTGCATGCCATGGACCAGTGCCCGCCGGATGCCGTGGCGGGCGATGTGCCGGGCCTGGACTTCCGTGTCCGGGTGACCCCGTCGGCACACCCCAAGTGCGTACGCTGCTGGCATCACCGTGCGGACGTCGGCGCCACGCCGGAACACCCGGAACTGTGCGGACGCTGTGTGGAGAATGTGACCGGCAGCGGCGAACAGCGCCGCTTTGCCTGAGCGCGGTGTGATTCGATGCTGAAATGGTGCTGGATTTCCGTGATCGTGCTGCTGCTGGACCAGTGCAGCAAGTGGCTGGCGGACACGATGCTCGGGATCGGGAAGCCCGTCGTCCTGGCACCGGTGCTGGCCATCACCAAGGCCTACAACTTCGGAGCCGCGTTCAGTTTTCTCGATAATGCCTCGGGCTGGCAGCGCTGGTTCTTCATCGCGCTGGCCGTGGTGGTATGCACGGTGCTGCTGGTCTGGCTGGCGCGGCTGGCAGAGCGGGAACGGTACACGGCCATTGCGCTGAGCCTGATCCTCGGCGGGGCCATCGGCAACCTGGTGGACCGCGTGCTGTACGGTTACGTGATCGACTTTATCGACGTCTATTACCATACCTGGCATTTCCCGACCTTCAACCTCGCCGACTCCGCCATCACCCTGGGTGCCGGCCTGCTCATTCTGGACGCCCTCGTCGGTCAGCGACCGGCGGCACAGCGGGGATGAACTACCCGATCAGTCCGGGCAGCCGCGTCACCCTGCATCTGTCACTGACGCTGGAAGACGGTACGGTAGCGGAGTCCACCTTCGGCGATGTGCCCGTCACCTTTACCATGGGCGATGGCAGCCTGCTGCGTGGCCTGGAGATTGCGCTGTACGGGCTGTATCCCGGTGCCACCCAGCGCCTGGAACTGACGCCGGAGCAGACCTGGGGCACACGGGATCCGCAGCGTATCCACCAGTTGCAGCGCACCGATTTCGACACGGATCTCGAACTGGCCCCGGGTGTAATTGTCGGTTTTGAGACGCCGGAAGGAGAAGAGCTGGCCGGGGCGATACTCGAGGTCGGGGAAACCGGGGTGACCGTGGATTTCAATCACCCGCTGGCCGGCCATACCCTGGTCTTTGATGTGGAGATCCTGGATGTCGTGCCGGCACCGGAAACGGATCCGGAAAAAAATTGATTACTGCCACTGATCATTTTCTGAAAATCGTTGTCTATACGCCAGAGATTTGCGGATACAGGTGCAGGGATGGCATGCGGAACTCAGCCTGAATGCCGGTGGGTATGAACCGATGGGTAGGGTGTGGATATGAGGAATCCCGAGAAGCTGTCAACGTCTGTCATGCAGGCAGCAATGCTGGTCCTGTTAATGTTCTCCGGTTTGTCCCCGGTGGTGGCGGCTGAATACGTCGAGCCAGTGCTGGATTCGGGGCAGCCGGTGATTGTGGAACTTGTCCGCATGATCCTGGGGGATCCGGCCAGAAATTTCTCCACGCTGCAAAGTCCGTCCGATTGCGGCACAGAGACGATGTATCTGGGGACGCGGGATGTGCTGGAGAAATACGTGGCCAATCCTGCCGAACAGGGGGATGCCCTCAGCAGTTACATCCTTTCCGGCAAGGATCAGTGCCATTGCGCGGAAGCCATCATCGGCAAGGATTTTGATATCCTGCTGCATGACCTGGGACCGGAAACTTCCGGCTACAAAACCTGTTACGGAATGCCACATGACTAGAAGCTGTCTCATAATCCCCCGCGCTCGCCAATGCGATGTTGTGGACCCTGCTGCGCTGCTCATTTACCGGAGTAAAATCCGCTCCTTGACGGGTCCACGCCTGGCCTTGACGACCGATGCACGATTTTGAGGCGGGTTCTGGACACCGCGCTCCAGGTGAAACCGGGGCGGGGTGGATTGCGGGTCGGGCAATTCCTGTCTGAGGCTGTCCGGACATGCCCGCTGCCGTGCCTGTGAAAATCCTGCTTGCCAATCCGCGTGGCTTCTGCGCCGGTGTGGACCGTGCGATCGAGATCGTCGAGCGCGCGCTGGAACTGTTCGGTGCGCCGATCTACGTGCGGCACGAGGTGGTGCACAACCGTCACGTGGTGGAGGGCCTGCGCGCGCGCGGTACCGTGTTCGTCGAGGAACTGCGCGAGGTGCCGGACGGGGGCACGGTGATCTTCAGTGCACACGGTGTGTCACTGGCCGTGCATGCCGAGGGCCGGCAGCGCGGGTTGCGCGTGTTCGACGCCACCTGTCCGCTGGTGACCAAGGTGCACCTGGAAGTCAGCCGTCATGCGGCAGCCGGCAGGGAATGCATCCTGATCGGTCATCGCGGTCACCCCGAGGTGGAGGGTACCATGGGCCAGTACGACACCCGGGCCGGTGGCAGCATGTACCTGGTGGAAACGACGCAGGACGTGGCGGCCCTGCAGGTAGGTAACCCGGACGAGCTCGCGTTCGTCACCCAGACAACGCTGTCGGTGGATGACACCGAGCGCGTGATCGCCGCGCTGCGACGGCGTTTCCCGTCTATCCAGGGGCCGCGCAAGGACGACATCTGCTACGCCACCCAGAATCGCCAGGATGCCGTCAGGAGCCTGGCCACGCAGTGTGACGTCATGCTGGTGGTGGGTTCGCCCAACAGCTCGAATTCCAATCGCCTGCGCGAACTGGCCGGGAACCAGGGCATACCGGCCTACCTGGTGGATGAGGCCGGCCAGATCGAGCGCCAGTGGCTGCAGGACAAGCAGGTGATCGGAATCACGGCGGGCGCCTCCGCACCCGAGGCCCTGGTCAGCGGCGTGGTGGAACAGCTGCGCACCTGGGGTGCCGGGGAGGTGGAGGAAACTCCGGGCCGCCGGGAACCCGTGACATTTTCGCTGCCGAACGAACTGAAGCGGAACTAGCGAATTCGGGGAACATCAGATCCCACTACTGTCCC
>CAZMAK010000012.1:0-9393 GCA_964564245.1 uncultured Ectothiorhodospiraceae bacterium
CCGGCCAGAAAGGGACATCCCCGGGAATTCCGGGAATGTTTCGGATGCCGCAAAGCGGAATTTCCAGCCCACTGATCCGCACACTCCAGGGTCGTGATTGCAACCGGCCCGTTCGATCGCAAGCCCGCGCCTTGCATCGGCCACTACGGCCAGATGCCGCGCATCAGGGTCGCCTTGACCACCCGCTCGATCGCAATGACCAGGGCGACCGTCCTGAAGTCCGGTGGCGGTTCCTGGTTACCCGCAGCGACCTCGACCGGCTTGCCGTTGCCCACGACAAAGGATTGCCAGCGGTTGAATACCGTATCCACGGTGGCGGACATGCGTTCGCGCAGCTTGTTGTTGATCACCTCCAGGTCCCATTGGTCATTTTCCTGGTTCTGCACCCACTCGTAGTAGCTCACCGTGACGCCACCGGCATTGGCGACGATATCCGGCAGTACATAGATTCCGCGCTGCTGGAGGATTTCATCCGCAAGCGGAGTGGTCGGGTTGTTCGCGCCCTCGACGACCAGCCGCGCCTTGACGTGATCGGCGTTGCCGGCATGGATCTGGTTGCCCAGCGCCGCGGGCAGCAGGATATCGCATTCCAGCTCCAGCAGTTCGGCATTGGTGATGGTCAGGGTATTCGACATGCCCACCACCGTGCCGTGTTCGGCCTTGAAGCGGGCGACCTCCTCCGGATCCAGCCCGTCCGCGCTGTAGATACCGCCCTGGCTGTCGCTGATGGCAATGATCCGCGCCCCCTCGCGGCAGAAGGCATCGGCCGCCACCGCACCCACGTCGCCGAAACCCTGGATCGCCACGCGAGCGCCGGCGATTTCCTGCAGGTCCGGCAGCAACCCCCTGGACAGGAAGCGGCGGGTGGCATACATGCAGCCCCTGCCGGTTGCCTCGAAGCGTCCCGGGCTCCCGCCCATCTCGAGCGGCTTGCCGGTCACCACCGGGCGGTTGTTGAAGCCGGGGTGGAGGACATCGTAGGTATCGTAGATCCACGCCATGGTCTGCTGATCGGTATACAGGTCCGGCGCCGGGATATCCTTGTACGGCCCGATGACGTCGAACAGTTCGGACGTGAACCGGCGGGTGATGCGGCGCAACTCACCCTGGCTTAGCTCCTTGACGTTACACACCACGCCGCCCTTGGCGCCACCGAACGGAATGTTGACCAGCGCACACTTCCAGGTCATCAGCTTGGCCAGCAGGGTGACCTCGTCGAGCGAGACATCCGGATGAAAGCGGATGCCGCCCTTGCCGGGCCCGAATACCCGGTTGTGCACCACGCGGTAGCCACAGAAACTCTGTACCGAACCGTCATCCATCTCGATGGGAAAATTGACGGTAGTGACCCGCTTGGGCATTTTCAGGAAATCCACCAGGCCACGCTTCATGCCGTGGACATAACGGGCCGCCCGCTCGAACTGCCGGTTGCTGATGGCAACCGGGTCCAGGTTCTCCTGCGTGGATACCGGTCTATGGTGTTTGCTGGTCATTGCGGTCCACCCTGCCGTTCATGGCACCGGTTGCTTCCCGGCCTGCCCGGTTTCATTGTAGCGCGCTGGTTGCGACACGGCACCGGCCTGGCCTATTTGCCCTGCAGATACCAGCGGTCATGAAAGGTCGCCACCCAGCCCGGCCGGTACGCCACCACCAGCGACATGGCCGCGCCGTTCAGGAACCCTTCGCCGAACATCAGCATGGGCAGGATCACCAGGAAATTGTTGACGAGATCCCTGGCCGGATGCACGCCGGCGAGTTGCTGGATGAAGGCCGAGACGAGCCCGGCCAGCAGGATGGACAATGCCCCGGCGAGAAAGGCATTGAGGTATATGTAGATGAAGAAGTTGTGCGGCAGGGTCCGCTGTACGAAGTACAAGAACAAGCGTGTCAGTGCGATCGGCACGGCACCGGTGACCAGCGCGTTCACCCCGAACGCCTCCCAGCCTGCGCTGCCGTGCCAGGTCACGGCCACCAGGATGGCACTGACCGCAAGCAGCGCGAACTGCCATTCGAACATCAGGCACAGCGCCGTCACCCCGAGCAGGTGATAGTCGAGTCCGGGCTGGATACCACCGCGCAGGATCCACACCACGATCAGCAGGACGATCGCGCCGAGATACACGTGCAGGGCCTCGCTGTCGACGATCTTCGACCACGGCGCCGTCCCTGCAGCCAGCAGCAGCAGTAACAGGTAGAGAAAGGCCGAGAACCACAGATAACTCCCTGGCAGCAGGCCCGTGGGTATGTCCATGCGCCCACTCTAGCGGATCGGATGAGGGAAACAACCACCCCGTTCCCGACCGGATTCACGTTCCGGCGGCCCCGCCCGGGCGCGCGGACAGGTCCGCTGTGGTAATATATCTAATTGTTTTATATATATTTATTCAGACTTCATGTACTTCGGGACAATTTACCGGCCAGCGGATGCGGCCTACGCTGAAGCCAGTTTTCATGACCACCGGTGCGCTTATGCAGTACCGCGCAAACACCATCCTGCTGACCCGCCCGTACGGTGGCGTGCGAAGCATGGCGTTCAACCCGCGCCGCAGCCTGCTGATGCTGTCCGGCTGCCTGCTGCTGTTCTGTGGTGCCCTGCTCTACGTCGGCTTTCAGCTGGGGGCCGGATCGGAGATCCAGCGCCAGCTGGCCGAGGTATCACAGTTGCAGCAACAGGCGCGGCAACAGCAGGACGACCTGAACCACACGCAAACACTGGCGCGGGACAATCTCGATGCGCTGGCACTGCGGCTCGGACGGATGCAGGCACAGATGTTGCGCCTTGACACTTTGGGGCAACGGCTGGTCGACCAGGCGCAGCTCGATGGTGACGAGTTCGATTTCAGTCAGCCGCCGCCGGTCGGTGGTCCGGAGTCCGCAGGCAGCGACAGCGAAAACCGGGTGCCGGATTTTATCGCCGCACTGGACTCTCTGCACGACGAGATCACCGACCGCTCCCGCAAGCTGAGCATGCTGGAACGGCTGCTGATGTTCCGTGACCTGAATGCACGGGTCATCCCGTCCGGGCTGCCGGTCGCGCACGGTTTGCAGTCCTCGGGGTTCGGCACTCGCATCGATCCGTTCACCGGCAAGCAGGAACAGCACAACGGAATCGATATCGCCGGCAAGGCGGGCTCCACGGTGGTGGCAATCGCCGATGGAATCGTGATCTGGTCCGGCGCACGCAGCGGCTATGGCAACCTCGTGGAAATCGACCACGGAAACGGCTACATCACGCGCTACGGGCACAACCAGCGACTGCTGGCCCATACCGGAGACAAGGTACACAAGGGGGATGCGATTGCCCTGCTGGGCTCAACCGGGCGCTCGACCGGTCCGCATGTGCATATCGAGGTGCTGCACCACGGCAAAGCCGTCAACCCGTTCCGGTTCCTGCACCCCATGGCGGCACACTGATCCACATTCGCTCACGGCTGCTCTATACTCTGCACCGGATGGTACTTGCCTGAACCAGAATCCTGGTAACCGGCCACGGAAGAACACAGAAAATCCATGTATTATTTCCGTGTCTTACCGTGGCCATTTATCTACCCTTGCAAGCATAATGCGCCTGATACCAAGTGCCATTCCACTCTGAACCCTTTGCCGATTGACCTGACGCAATGCCGGAATCCATCACTTCACTGCTGCAGCAACAGGGCCTGGACCCTGCCCTGATCTACCCGGCGGCGGGGCTGGCGCTCCTGGTCCTGCTTGCCCTCTTGTTTCGCCACCGTATCGCGCTGTGGCGCGAGAATCGCCAGATTGCCGGAGTAGTCCGCCGCCTCGGACCGCGCTCGAAAACCGGGCTGCGCCTGCCCGACGGCACGGGCGGTGAAGTCACGCTGGATTACCTGGTGCTGACGCGCGACTGCCTGCTGGTGGTCGGCATCAAGCGCTTCAGCGGCCTGATCTTCGGCGGCCCGAACATGGACCAGTGGACCCAGGTGATCAAACGGGTCAGCTACAAGTTCCCGAACCCGGACGAGTACCTGTTGCGGCAGATCAATGCCGTGCGCGCAATGGTTCCGGGGATCGATGTAAGAGGCGTGCACCTGTTCACACACAGTGCGCAATTCAGCCGGGACAAGCCGGCCAATGTCCTGTCCACCCGCGACCTCAAACAACTGCCGGAACGGCCGCGACTGAAGGAGATTCCGGCCGCCCTGCGGCAGGCCTGGGAGCAGTTGTACAACACGAAAGCCTGATGCTGCGCAGCCGTTCGCCGCCAGGGCGACTCCTGAAAAATCCATGCACCTGCAGGAGCGGCTCGCAGCCGCGAGGCAGATTTTACGACAGAGCCAATCGCGCCCGCGGGGCGCTCCTGCAATCCCTGATGCACCCGCAGGAGCCTGCCTGCAGGCGACGGGACAAACCGGGCAACCCGGCAATATCAGGATCAGTTCTGCCAGACCGCAATGCCCTGCCGGCGCAACCACTCCGCCAGCGCCGCCTCCCGTTCCGTGCCCGGTCGCTTCGTATCATCCGGGAACCCGTCGAGCAGTTCCTGTGCCAGCTCGACGCCATAACGGTGTGGATAGCGGCTGCTGCGATAACCCAGCATATGCTGCTCAAAACGGTCGCCCGGATCATGGACGGTCATGCCGACATAGACACACGGCATGCCCTGGATATAGCCCGGATTCTGCTGGCGGAACTCCCGGTCCCAGAGCACATCCGGGTCGAGCGTGATCACGTACAGGTTGCGGCGGCGCCGGGCGGCATGGCGCGCCTTGTCCTGCCAGTGGCGGATTTTCCGGTCGCGCTCCAGGTCGTCCATGCCGGGAGTGTACTACCGGGTTGCCGTACCCTGCAGCGTCTGCGTTATCATTCCCCGCAACCCGGCACACGCCGGTTACAGGCGGAGTCATTCCAACCCCGGGCCGGCAGGTGCACAGCGCACCTCCCCTGCCGGTATAACAGGACACCAGGTATGCAAAACAGGTATGACGCGTTGCGACGGGAATGGATGAGCGAGGGCCTGTCACAGGAGTCCCTGGACCCGAGCCCCTTCCGCCAGTTCGAGCAATGGTACCGGCAGGCCATCGATTCCGGCATCGCCGAGCCCAATGCCATGACCCTCGCCACGGTCGACGCCGCCGGACAGCCTTCCGCACGCACCGTACTGCTCAAGCTGTATGACATACAGGGTTTCGTGTTCTTCACCAATTATGAAAGCGACAAGGCAAGGCAGATCGCAGGCAACCCGAAGGTGGCCTTGCTGTTTCCGTGGGTGGCGCTGGGCCGGCAGGTGCGGATCAGCGGGCGCGCGGACAAGATTCCGCTGCATGAATCGGCCAGCTACTTCGCCACCCGCCCGCGCGGCAGCCAGATCGGCGCCTGGGCCTCACCCCAGAGCCAGGTGATCACCACCCGGTCGCTGCTGGAGGACAAGGTCGATGAGATCAGGCGCAAGTTCGCGAAGGGCGAGATACCGCTGCCGTCGTTCTGGGGAGGTTACCGGGTCACGCCGGATTCCATCGAGTTCTGGCAGGCACGCGAGAACCGCCTGCACGACCGCTTTCTCTATACCCGCCGGGGTGGGGACCAATGGGACATCACGCGCCACGCGCCCTGATTCAGCAGGCGCTTCCGGCAGAATCGCATGGAATACCCCGCTGGTTCGGGGCACGACCCTGACTACGGTTTGCGGTCATTCATTGCGCTGACTGCGACTGGCAGCACGTACTGATTATACTCCGCCAGCTTCGTATCGATCTGTTGCCTGAGCGCCCTGTATTTCTCGGGTTTCTTCAGGTTCCTGTCATACTCCCGGATCAGGGCATCGATTTCCCTGCGCGCGACCTCGGCCTTTGCCGTATTTTCGCGGATCAGTTCCCGGTGTTGCTGCTCTTCAGCCGTTTGTTGTGGCGGCCCTGACCCAGGTTGTGCAGGCTCCACCGGTTTGCTGCGGGGTAACGGCGGACTCGCCGGCGCCGCCGTCTCCACCGGTGTTCCGGGCCGGGTCTCCTGCGCAACGCCGGCGGGTGGCCGGTGTGGTGCGGAAAGATACAGATACGAGACCAGTCCGGCCACTGCGATCACTCCGATAGCTGTATATACCTTGTTCATCCTGCCACCTACTGTGTTGTGAAGTTGATGGTGCTGTTGAAGTAACGTCCCGAGCCAACCAGGTTGTAGATATACCGGAAATAGATCGAGTGCATAGAGCCGCTCGTGAACGGATCCTGCGGGGTGAACGTCAGCGCCCCGCTTTCATTACTGGTAAAGATGCCGGGCGTGGCCCCGCCGTCCACATTGACTTCCCCGTTGAGCAGCACCAGGTCGACCTGCTCGTCAAAGTTCAGCATGATCGGCGCATCCACGGGGACACTGGTTGCACCGTTGGCCGGATCGGAACTGACAAAGATTGGTGGCGTGGTATCCGGCGTACCGTCCACGCGGGTCGTGAACCCCAGGCTGAGTGGCGCCAGCGTATTGCCGGCATAATCACACAGCCCGTCCAGGCTCAACGTGTAGGCCGTCAGCGTCGACAGCACCGCCTGCGGCACCACCGTCACCGTCTGCCGGTCGCTCGACAGGCTCAGCGTCGCCGCCACACTCCCCAACCCACTGCTCAGCGTAACCCCGTCCGCCAGCGCACACTGGTCACCCAGCGGTTCGCTCAGCCGCACCAGCACCCGGCCGTTCACCGGTACCCCCGTCGTGCCATCGGCAAAACTCGTCTGCACCACCACCGGCGCCACCGCGTCCGTACCCGTCCCCGTCGTGAAGTACCGGTAACTCGCCCCGATGTTGTTCCCCGCCAGATCCTTCAGGTACGGACTGTAGCCCACGTAGAAGTAGTACAGCCGGTTCGCCGCCAGCAACGCATCCGGCACCAGCTCCAGCGTCCGGCCATCCGCACTCAGCACCCGCTGACCCGCTACCCGCTGGCCCGTCGTCCCGTCATACAGGTAAATCGTGTCCGCCGTCACCGTCGTCGGGTCCACCCGCTCGCTCAGCGTCACCACCAGCTGCGGGTTCAATGGCACTCCCTGCGTGTTGTTGTTCGGCATGCTCCAGCTCGTGATCGCGCCGGTCGCGAAGTCCGCCAGGTCCGTCGTGGTGAACGACACGCTGTACGGCACCGCCGGACTGTTGCCGCTCAGGTCGCGGACCCCGTCCACCGTCAGCGTGTACGTCGCATGCGCCGCCAGCAGCTGCTTCGACACCACCGTCAGCGTCCGGCGGTCCCCGCTCAGCGTGACGTTCGCCGGCACCGGCGTACCACCGGCATCCGCCAGGCCGACGCCGGACAGTGCCAGCGGGTTCAGCGGCTCGTCGTACTGCACGTTCAGCCGCACGTTCAGCGGCACGTCCGTCTCGCCCGCAAACACGCTCGCCGACTGCACCACCGGCGCCGCCGCATCCCCGGCAAAGCCCGTCGTGAAGTAGCTATAGGTGTTCAGACCGTTGCCGCTCAGGTCATTCAGGTAATAGCTGTACCAGCTGTACTGCCGCCCCGCCGCCAGCGCGGCATCCGGCACCAGCGTCAGGCGCTTGCCATCACTCGACAGGCTCACCGTCACCGGCACGTGCGTACCCGTCGTGCCGTCGTACAGGTACACCCCGCTGCTGCTCACGCTCACCGGGTCGATCGGCTCGCTGAACAGCAACTCCAGCACCGGGTTGGTCGCCACCCCTGTCTGGCCATAGGCCACCGAGGTATCCACCACCGTCGGCGCCACGAAGTCCGGACCGTCGCCCGTGGTGAAGGTCGTCGATGCCGCCACCGCCGCGTTGCCCGCCGCATCCACCAGCGCCGGCACCACCTCCGTTACCTGCGCCTGCGAGTCCAGCACGCCCAGCCGCTCGTAGCGCAGCACCTGGTTGGTCTCGCTGAACTGCGCGTTGAAACGCTGACCGTTATCCGTATCGAACGACAGCGGGTTCATCGACTCGTCAAAGCGGACCGCGTAGCGCGCGTTCACCCCCACGCCCGTCTCGCCGTCCGGCGGACTCAGCGCCAGCACCATCGGCTGACGGTCGTCCACCACCGCATCGGCCGCCGTCGTGAAATAGGTCGAGTAGTTGTAGACCTGCTGGTCACCGTCCGTATCCGTGATCCCCGGATAGAGATACAGAAGGTACTGCGTCCCCGCCTGCAACGGCGCTGCCGGTGTTACCTTCAGCAGGCGACCGCTGGCATCCAGCGTCGCCGTCGTCGGCACCACCGCATAGCCATTGCTCACATCCTGCAGCTGCACCGTGCTGCCCGTGAGCGAGACCGGATCCAGCTCCTCCGTGTAACTGACGTAGATCTCCGGGTTCAGCGGCACGTCCGTCATGCTGTTCCCCGGATAGTAGGCCGTCGGATACGGACGCGTGCCCACCAGCGCGTTGCTGGTCCCCATGTTGAAGTAACCGTTGTAGTCGTACACCGGGTTGCCCGACGCGTCCGTCGCCGTGCCCTGCAGGTACACCTGCACCAGCGCACCGTCGGCAAACGGCGTCGCCTTGGTGAAGCGCAGCGTCTGACCGTCGTTCAGCACCTCCAGCGTGCCGTTCACCAGCACCCCGTTCTCCGCCACGTGGAACGCCGACTCGATCGTCGACACGTCCATCGGCTCGTTCGTGTACAGCACCACCTGGTTCACCCCGAACCAGTTGCCCGAACCGTTGGTCGGCAACTGCCGCGTTACGCTCGGCCGGCTGCCGTCGGTGTTCACCACGCCCGTGGTGAACGAACTGACAAACGGCGCCAGTGCATTGCCCGAAAGATCCTGCACATTGCCGTTGAGAACCACGCTCACCACGCTCGCCTGCGGCAGGTTGCCCGTCAGCGTCACCTGCTGACCGTCCGCCGACTTGTACACCGTGGCCGGAATCACCGTACTGTTCGAGTAGAACGCCATGTTGCTGCTGACCAGCGTGGACGGGTTCATCGGCTCGCTGAAGCTCACCACCACCCCGGAGCCCGGGTGCACGTCCACCGCACCCGCCGGCGGCGAGATGTTCACCACCGTCGGCGGCACCACGTCTTCCGTCGCCACCGTCGTGAAGTACGAGTACCCCAGGCCACGGGCGTTCCCCGCCAGGTCCCGCACGTTGCTGAGCAGGTCCACCCGGTACTGCGTGGCACCCTTCAGCGTCACCGACGGCGTGAAGGTGATGGTACTGCCGTTCACCACGTAGCTGCCCGGCACCGTGATACCGGCACCGCTTACCGGCGGCGCACTCAGCTGGTCCACCGGCTCGTCGAAGCTCATCACGAGCGCCGCGTCGAGCGCGATGTCCGTGCTGTTGTTGGCCGGCGTGATGCCCGTCAGCGCCGGACCCAGCGTGTCGCTGGCCGCTACGTCGGTCGTCGTGAACCCGAGACTGACCGCCGCCATGGCATTGCCGGCATAATCACACAGCCCGTCCAGGCTCAACGTGTAGGCCGTCAGCGTC
>CAZMAK010000012.1:9493-26338 GCA_964564245.1 uncultured Ectothiorhodospiraceae bacterium
TGGCACTCCCTGCGTGTTGTTGTTCGGCATGCTCCAGCTCGTGATCGCGCCGGTCTGCGTGTCGGACAGGTCACCGGTCGTGAAGCGGATGCTGATGGCGTTGGGCAGCAGGTTGCCGCTCAGGTCCTGCGCACCGTCGATCTGCAGCAGGTAATCCGTATTCGCATCCAGTGGTGAAACCGGTGTCAGGGTAACCAGTGAACGCGTCGTGTCCAGCTGGCGGGTCACGGGGACTTCCTCGCCCAGGCTGTTGACCACCTTGATATCCTTCAGGTACAGCGCATTCAGCGGCTCGGAGAACTGGACATTGAAGCGCGCATTCAGCGGTACGCCGGTGGCGTCGTCCTCAATGGTGGTGGCAGTCACCGCGGGGGCCTGTCCGTCCGGCTCGAAGCTGGTGGTGAAGTAGTAATAGGAATAATTCAGCGGGTTGCCGAACAGATCGGTAATTGCCGAGGTCAGGACCAGCTGGTGTTGTCTGCCAACCGGGAACACGGCATTTGCCACGAATGTAATCGAGGTCTTGTCCGCGCTCAGCGAAACAACGCCGTCAACCCGCTGCCCGGTACTCGTGTCAGTCAGGTAGACCGAATCGGGGGTGACCGTGGCAGGGTCCACCGGCTCACTCATGATCACGGTGATCACAGCATTCACCGGCACCCCGGTCGAGCCGTACGCTGGACTGACGTCGGCCACAAAAGGCTTGACCGTATCGATCAGGTTACCGGTGGTGTAACTGGAGGTGAATTCCGCCGCAATCGGGTTGCCGGCGATATCGCGCACACCGCTTACATGGATGGTGTGCAGGGTGTAGTCCTGCAACAGGTCATTCGGGGTAAACAGCAGTTCCGTATTACCGGAAACCAGCTGCAATGCGCCAGCCACGGGACTACCCTGCGCATCCAGCAGTTCCAGGCTGGCGGGTGTCACCGACTTCGGCAACAGGGGTTCGTTGAATACTACACTGACCGCCTGGTTCTCGGGCACGTCCACCGCGCCAGCCGCCGGCGACACGGTCGCCACCTGCGGGGGTGTAGTGTCCGGATTCAGCGGGTCGGTCTGGGCATCCACCTCATCCTTGTCGCTGATACCGTCACCGTCGGTATCCGTTTTGAGCGGGTCTGTACCGATCGCCACTTCCTGCCCATCCAGCAGGCCATCCCCATCAGTGTCCGGGTTGGCGGGATCCGTTCCGTAGGTTGCCGTCTCCTCGTCATCGCCCAGCCCGTCATGGTCGGAGTCGGGCTGGATGAGTACGTAACGTGCGCTGCTCTGTGTGGTGTTCCCGCCCAGGTCCGTGGCGACCGCCCGCAGCTGGAGTTCCGTAATGCCTGAAGGCGCCACGACCGCCACCTGGAACGGCGCGGTGGTATCCGTGTAGACCAGGTTGCCGTCGACGAGGAAGTCGACCCGCGCGACGGCGACGTCATCCGTCGCATCCGCATTGACGGTGAAGCGCCGGCCTTCGACGAACACCTGGTTATCCGCAGGCGCTGTGATCGAGACGGTAGGCGGTACACCGTTGTTGTCGTTGATATCCCGGTACTGCGCGATGAACAGCTTGGTATTGCCCGTTTCCCCGTAGTCCCTGCTCACCACGAAACTCTCTTCCGTGACATAGGCATAACTGGCATCGAGCGCGATACCGGTACCCGCGTAGTCACCCAGCGGTTCGAGGTTGATGACGCCCTGGAACACCGGGTTTTCCGGATCAAACACGTTGATGAACGCCACCACGTTCGGGAACAACTGTTCGGCGTAGAAGGCAAAATCGCGGGTCAGTTCCACGTCGCGCGGGGCGATGCTGCCGTCGCCGCCGGTGATCACCGGCGTCATCGGATTGGTGATATTCACCACCCGGTAGCCGGAGCTGTAGGCAGCGACATAGGCATAGTCGCCATTGACCACCACATCCTTGACCGGCCCGATGTTGACACTGCCGAGCCGCATCGGGCTGTGGCGGTCCGAGACGTCCATGATGACCAGCGCGGTACCGGCCACGACCGCGGCAGTATCCGCATCCACGTCGATGCCGTAGGCCGTTCCCAGGCCATCCAGCGTGGCCACGCTAACCGGTGCCGTCGGGTCACTGACATCGACGATCTCGATGCCGGCCTCACCATTGGCCAGGTAAGCGTAGCCGAAGTCCACCTTGAGGTCCTGGGTCACACCGGCTGTATCCAGCGAGCCAACCAGAACCGGTGCAAGCGGGTCGGTGATATCAATGATCTTGAGACCCGCCGCACCGTCCGCCAGGTAGGCGTAGGTCCCCACCACCCGCACATCGATGGCGATGCCGTCGGTATCCAGTGCTGCCACCACGGCAGGACTGGACCGGTCTGACACGTCGACCACCTGCAGGCCCGCCGCACCGGCCGCGACGTAGGCGTAATCCCCGCTCACATCGACGTTGTTGGCGTAGCCCGGTATCGAGATTGCGGACAGGGCAACCGGCTGGAACTGCTTGACGGTGACATTGACCAGCGTGGTATGCCCGTTATTGGCAACCGTGACCGTCGCGGTGCCCGGCTGGCCGCCGAAGATCTCGCCGTCCTGGGCGCCGAAACTGACAATCGAAAGGTCGCTCGAGGTATAGGTGGTGCCGGTGGACCTGGGCGTCAGGTCAATAATGGAACCATCGATCAGGACACCCCGTATGCTCAGTTGTGTACTGACTTCACTGTCGATGCCGTTGAAGGTCATGACCACGGTCGGCGGCACCGAACTGATGGACACGATTGCTGCCGCATAATCGGCACTGGCGGCATCGGTCGGATCCGAGCCAACGGAAATCTCGATGGAATCCGACAGTTTGTCGCCGTCCGTGTCCGCCAGCAGGGGATTGGTCACAAACCCGTCCGTCCCGGCAACCAGTTCCTCGGCATCGTTGATTCCATCACCATCCGTATCGGCCAGGTTCGGATCGGTACCGGCATTGAATTCATCCAGGGCGGACAGACCGTCCTTGTCCCTGTCTTCAAAGGCATCTGCCGGGTCGCTCGGATTCAGGCCATGGCTGGTTTCGTAATCATCCGGCAGGCCGTCTCCGTCGAGGTCGCCACCCGCATTGACATAGACCCAGCGAATCGCGACCACCTCGTCCTTGCGCGCCGTGATGATTGCCGAGCCACTGCCTGTCGCCGTCACCAGCCCGTCTGCATCCACCCTGACCACCGACGGGTTTGACGAAACATAGTTGATACCACTGCTGGCGCGGGTAACGTTCTGCTGCGTACCGTCCACGTAGGTGGCAATCACGGAAAGCTGGCGCACATCGCCCAGGACCTCGATGACAAGCTTCTCTGTGGTGAAGAAATCGAGCCTTACCGGCACCGGCTCCTGGCCGGCAAGGGAAATGTCACCGATACGCGTGACCCCGTTGGTAACGACGGTGAAATAGTCACTCTGTCCCGAAACTGTGGTACCGGTGTCCGTGACGCACGTGGCACGCGCACGGATGGCTCCCATGTTGGAGGGCACGTTTGGCAATGACCAGGCACCGTTGTCGGACACCTGAACGGTCCTGTTCAGTATGTTTACCACGCAGTCACTGCCCAGATCCGCAGCGGATGCCGGCCCTGCGCACAGCAGGACCAGTGCAACGACGGCGGTCACCTGCATCCAGTTTGTTGACCAGTGCTTCATAGCGGTACCTTTTATTCTTGATTGTGCATGCCCGGTCACTCCTCCCCGGTCGTGCCGATACAACGAATTTTCCCTGTTGCTTCCTGCTTCTCCTGCCCAGGCAAACTACCTATCCCAACCATTGATCTATCATGCCCTTGAGCGAGACCAGCCTGGCCGCATGCCCGGGCAGGATGTCGGCGCCCGAAACCACCAGTTTCCGGCTGCCGGTTTCCATCGCCAGCAGCCCGGAGTGCATGAACCGGCCCTTCCCGTGCCGGACGGACAGGGCGCTGATATCCTGGGTATCCAGCGATACTGTCCTGTTCGAGAACACGGAGGATTCGGTCAGCCTGACTTTTCGGACATTCCGGTCGATCCGGGTAACCCGCTTCTTCGCAACGAGCACCAGTATCCCCGGTACGGCAATTCCGAGTACCGGCCCCAGGTAATCGCCCCCGCGCACGAACACGATCCTGCCCAGCACGACGGCCATCAGCAACAACGCGAGACCGACCAGCCCTACGGGGTAATCCTCGATCGTCATGACGCCGGACTGTTTCTTGACACGATACATACCATTACCGGGTTACTTCGATTTGCCGTATATTTTCTGTTTCAGCGCCGCGTAGAACTGCGAATTCATATCCGGATAGGAAACCCGCCAGCGCCCCCCTTCCAGCACCAGGGGCAGAACCTCGTGCAGCACGCCGGACGCCGGGTCGCCACCGGTCAGGTCCAGGAAGATCCACACCGAGTGCTGCAGCACGACCCAGTCCGTCAACTCCAGCTTGCGATGCCTGAGTTCACGCTGGTAATACCGGTACATGTCCTGCAACTGCGTGTGGGTCGGATTCTTGCTGCCCCAGGCGTTCCTGGTCTGTTCATCCCACTCCGATATCCACCACTTCGGGTCGTCCATGGATATGGCGGAGAAAAAACTGATCACTTCCCGGTCCGGCCCTTCATTGAACAGGAGCTTCTGGTCCAGCAGGTCGACGGGCTTGCGGTTGATGTAGGTACGATGCAGGAAGTGATACTTTTCATGCCTTGCATAGGTCTTCTCACCCTTGTAATCGAAGCGTATGTCGGCCGCATACGCGGCGTGACTGCACAGCAGCAGCAAGCCTGCGCAAAGCAATGCCACCACACCCCGAAATTCCATTCCCGTCTGTTCCACAGTGTTACCTTCAGTTCACCTGAATCGTCTTTTCCGCAATACCGCTGTACCAGGGGCTTTCCGACAACAGTGGATTCGCCCTCAGGTCCAGCGTAACCTTCCAGTTGCCGTCCTCCTTGGCCAGCACCAGCGGAAACTCGATACCACCGCCGATGTCCTGCCCGGTTTTCGACAGGACCGAGTAGGTGAATATGGTGTACTTCCCGTACTCGATCTTCTTTCTGACCAGGATGCGCGCATCCCGGAACTGGGCCTTCCACAAGGTAAGCCAGTAGTCCCTGTTTCTGCCTTCACGCCTGTCTTTTTCCTGGTAAAGCTCCCTGGACCTTTTGTCCCAGAGTGACAGCCACCAGTCATAGTCCAGTTTACGCAGCGCGGACATTCGCGCGATGAGTGCATCCACCGGCGTCTCCAGCGTTGCCGCCGGGCGGTCCAGGACCGGAAGCTCCTGTGCACCCTCCGCGACATACAATTTGTAGACATACCTGGTGGTGACGGTTAACTCACCGGTCTGCGGCTCCGAGGTATCCAGTGTCGGCCATACCCATTCACCCGCATACATCGGTGCACCGGCCAGTAACAGCGCGGCGGTCAGGGTCCACTTCAAGGTTTGCAGCAATTTCCTCATCATGCATTCCTGGTGATATTACCTATTGCGGGAGCGGGATTTCGAACAGCGGCACAATCGTTCCCGAGTTGGCCAGTTGCAGGGTCGCCTGGGCCGAAACCTCGACCCACGTGCCTTCGGCAAGCACCAGCTGTGCATTTGCCGAGATGCCGTCGTGTCCGATCTTGCCCTCGATTTTTTCGCAGTTCACACTGCTCTGGATGTTGATCCCGGTCGACAATGTCCCTTCCAGGCGCGCCAGGGCACACGTCCTGTCCTCGTTGGGTCCGCATTCCGGTGGCAGCCCGGGGTTCGGAATCTCCCCGTACGGCCCTCCTCCCAGGCCGAGATCCCCGCCGATTCCCCCACCCCAGCAGTTATCGTTCTGGCATTCTCGCTTGGTCCTGCTCAGGCTGACACTGCCCGAGAAAGCGGCCGTGAAACGGATGCCGTAATCAATGCCGACCTTTCGCCCGAACACGGTGAAGCTCCAGGTACCGGACCAGGGCGGAATGGTGGGCAGCCATTCGGCGCTCCATTTCGGGAATATCAGTGAACCTTTCCACTCTTCTTCACTGGTCATCGCGCCGTTCTGTGCGGCACAGCAGACTTCCTTCCAGGCCTTGGAGAATTCGAACTGGACGACCGGAATCTTCGTGTCCGACCCCAGCCACTCGAGCACGGAGTTTACATTGGAAATGAAATTCCCGACGCCGGCATAGTTGACCTTCACGCTGCCGAGCTCGTTGTCCGGGACCTTGTCTTCTTCCCCGTTCTTGCAGACGATGCAGGCGTCCAGTTTTCCGTCCGGGCGGTTCTTCAGGGAACCGCTTTCACAGATCTTGCACTTGTTGTCCGGCGGGGAATCGCTGTCGTCGTTCATCTGGGTCGGACTGCCACCGCTGCAGCCCGGCTTCTTGCAGTCCCCGGGAACATTCTGTAACGAGCTCGGCGTCAGGCTGTCATTGGGCTTGCAACTGCATTCCGGCCCGCAATCCTCGCACTCTCCACAACTGTGCGCGCACCCCCCGCCGGTTGGCTGACTGCCGCAATGCCAGCCAGCCTTGATTACGCCCACACCCGGGTTGGAGGTGATCACGGCACCATTGTCACTGACGGTGCCCAGACCGATCGATACGAACTCCTCGAGATCATGGTCATAAGAGTACATCTCGACCTGTGCACCGGGCGGGTGACCGTCGACATTGGGCAGGCTCAGGCGTGCAGGCGGGTCGAACTTCGCACCGGTCGGCTGAATGGTCACGATGAACTGCGGCTGCATGCCGTTCGGCGGTGCCATTGGAACCTTGGACGCATTGACCGGCGTGACGGAGATATAGCCTTCCCTGGAACCGTCCGGGAAAGTGACCGAGTCCCTGGCGATCTCCAGCTTGAAGCCCGGGAATTCCGGCAGTTCGAGCACGGCATCCTGCGGTCCCGCGTAGACCGCATTGGCCGTGTTCAGCTTGACCATGTAGATCGGTGCTGGCAGCGGGTTGTCCACGCCGGCAATGGTGACGAGGTTATAGCTGAGCGACGGGAACTCGCCATCCACCGTTGCCGTGGAGCCATCCGCGATGAGGTGCACCGGACCCACCGGGGTCTGTTCGATTTTAAACTGCCCCTGCGCGTCAGCCACGGCCTGGCGAGTGGTGCCGTCGACCCGGATAGTGACGCCGGGGATCGGATGGTCCTGGTTATCGAGAACGACTCCACTGATTGTCGTGGTACCCGCCTCGCCGGGAATGAAGGCTGTGGCACTGAAGCCCGCGGTGATGGTCTGCCCGGCCGGGGCGTCGAGCAGCGTCGCCGTAATACGCTGTGCATCGAGCCCCTGTACCCCGCCCAGGATATATTCGGCCGTTGCCCGCCCGTCGCTGTCCGTCGTGGTTTCATACGACGGGGACTGGTTGCTGAACTTGCCGCCGCCTTTAGTCACGTCAAACCGGACGCGGGAGTCCTTGACGACATTGGCACCTGCATCGGTCACTGCCACGACCAGTGGCTCGGGAAGGATCTGTCCCGCCGCTCCACGCTGGTTGTTGCCGGAATTCACGCTCAGTTTGTTACCGATCTGCCCGTTCGCCGAGGCGTTGAAAATAACCTCCGACTCGTACCCGACCACGGCGGCCCTCACCTTGTGGTTGGCGGTCCCCACCCGGGAACCCACTCGGAACGGGGTTTGCGCCAGCCCGTCTGCACCGGTTTCTACGACGACGGCGCGGCCTTCGGTGGCCGTACCTACGCCCACCGAGCCCGACCCCTGGGTAACGCGGAAAACCACGGTCGCGGCTTCGACCGGTTGATCGTTATCGTCCAGCACCTTTACGATGAGCGGGTCAGGCAGAACCTGGTTGATGATCGCAACCTGGCCATCACCGCTGACCCGGACGACCCGCTTGCCCAGCGGCGGCTGGTATTTCAGCGTGATCTGCTTGTTACTGGTGTTGCCAACCTGGTCGGAACCGATCACCATGATCTGGTTGTCACCTTGCTGGAGCGCAACGGTCGCGGCATAGCTGCGATTTGAAATGGAGGCATCCACGCCGTTGACGGTCACATGCGCCTGGTTTGCCTCGATCGTTCCACGCACGATGTCATTGATCAGCCCGGTAACGGTCACGTGGTCTTCGTAGACGACCTGGCCATCCTCATGTGACTCGATCGTCACGTACGGTGGCGTGGTATCGAGTGAGAGCGAGATGATGTCGCTTGCCACGAGCGCCCCCAGCAGCGCCCTGGCCTCGATCGTGTTGTGCCCTTCCTCCAGGCTGACAGACGCGGAAAATGTCCCACCGGGGTGGCTGATCTCCGCGCCGTTCACGATCAGGGTCGCAGTGTCGGGACTGACCTCTCCCTGTACCTGCACGGGTGATGCCCCGACTGTCAGCAACGACTCCGGAGACGTGATTTTCACGACCGGCGCAGCAACCGTCGCGAACTGGAATGCATACTGGAACACGGACGGATCGAAGGCAACGCTCCGGTCCTGCCGGAAGGAGAAGGTGTCCTGGCTGACGCCGGATTCAAAGGCCCCGAGCACACCGAACTGCAGGTCGCCGTCGACAATGGATGTCGCTGAAGATGTGCTGCTGATGGCAGCGCTGACGCTCAACGGATCCTCGCCGAGATTCGTCAATGACTGCCTGTAGACATATTCAAATAACGTGCGACCGACCCGCGTGGAACTGACCTGCTCGAGCGGGCCAAGGGAGACAAAGGTAAATTTCAGTACCGATGGGTCAAACGGGACACGGCGGTCCTGCCGGAAGGAGAAGGTATCCTGGCTGGTGACTGCTGCACCTGCATCGACGTCACCGAACGAGAGATCACCATCGGTAATCACGGTATTAGCGGACGAGCTGCTTACCACTGCCCGGACGTTACTGGCGGCATCACCGCTGTTTTCGAGTTGCAGCCTGTAGGTGAATTCGAAAACGGTCCTGCCAACCCGTGTGGAATCCACCAGTTCCATCGGGCCCGCAGTCACAGCGGCAAAGAGACACGACGAAAGAACCAGCAGCGTGATAAACAAAAACGACTGTCGAATGCGCATTCCGATGTGCATGCTCTTTTCCGGTTATTCTGGCAGTACAACCGGAACCCGGGACAAAACATCCCGCACAAGCACGCAGGATAGTTGCCCGGATTTCCGGATGACCTGAAGAGCCAGCGCCGTTCCGTGATGCATGCAGTGTGTCCGGCGAGTCAACCGTGCTGATTCCGGCAGAGTACCGTGGACTGCTGCAATTCTGACTGACTTCTTCTTATTACTATTATTTGGCATCTCCCTGTGCCAATACCCCTGTAAGCCCGGCCAGGCCGGACCTGATTTAAATCCTAGCGTATTGCGCATAATTGTCCAACCTGTATCAGTGAATTTTTTATTACGCCGTGACGACATCACTGCACACAGTTACCGGAACAAGATGCACGCACCACCCTGATGCATACAACACCACATTTGTGCATCCCGTAACTTCCCGTCATACATCACGACCGCACCTGTCCTGCGCAGGCGGATCGCACACGCAGCCCTCTGCCGGTCCCGCACGGCATCCCTCAGTAGGATTCCCGTTCCGTACGCACCGGAATTGACAGGTAATCCCAGGCCATATCCACGATCGGCAATGGCTGGTACTCCTCCTTCAACGACCAGTGTGCGTAACGTGGATTCAGTTTCCGGTACCGCACCGTTGCCGTAACGGACAACGGCCCCTTCACCCAGTAGGGAACACTGAAATCATAGGTCGCCACGTCGGATTCACCGGCCTTGATGACGTTGCGTGACACCTCCCCGATCATGTTGAAGAGATCATGCTTCCAGACGAGATCGCCCATCCTGTCCACCGGCAGGGACCGGTAGCTGTAGACATCCTCGCCAAGCGCATCGTCCGCACCCTTCAGCCCCGAGGAGTACACCGAATTCCCTTCTGCATCCACCACCTTCAGCTCCAGCCACGCCTCGTTTACATCAATGGTCCCGCCCGGGAAATCATGACCAACGCCCACGTTTGCCACCACCACCTTGATATCCGCCTGTTCCCCCTTGTAGAAGTAGTAGGGCTGGATGGCCTGAACGCGCAATGCCTCCTGCACCGGCATATCATTGAGCGTGGCATCGTGCCGGTACGGTTTGTCGATGCTGACCGTGATCTTGTTGGATTGCAGGAACTCCCGGGTCTGCTTCAGTTGTTGTTCGTCGGCATCCAGCAACGGCAGCATGGTGTTCGCCGCCAGGAAACGATGATCCCGGACCTTTCCGTCCTGGTCCGCCGACGGATCAGCCGCCGTTGTGAGCGGCATGTGGCAATCCTGACAGCGACTCTTCCTGTCAGTGGAAAAAACCAGTTCGTGCTGTCCCGAGAAGGGGCTATCCAGCCAGGCGGTATATTCATCCTGCAGTTTCACCCAGCCCCACCCGTTTACCGTTTCATCGATGAACTGCGCGTGGCAGGCGGCGCAATAGCGCGACTGTGAAAGCACCGGCGCATGCATGTCATGCACGTGCTGATCCGGCTTGAGACGAACCAGTTGCCTGGAAATTTCCGCCAGCACCGGGTTGCCTGAGGTATCGAACATGTAGGGACGGGACAACCCGAACTCGTAGCTGGCCACCCCCTTGGTGTGAACCAGCCTGTGTATACCGTGACAGGAGGTACAGTTGACCCCCTCGCGGTTGGCCGCCGTATTCGCCATCCCGCCGTGATACCCACCCTTTGTCAGGGCACCCGCAAGCAGGGCAATCGGGGCATGACAACCCTCGCAATAACGCGTTGCGCTGATACCCTTCTTCCCGGCCAGCAGCTTCACGTTGGTCTCATAGGCCTTGTCCGACGCAGCCTGCCGGTGAGCGGATGCCTGCCACTGTTTCCCGATATCCGCGTGACACTTCAGACAACTGGCCGAGTTATCCATAAAGCGTTCCTCGATGAACTGGCCGGTTTCCGTTGCTGTCTGACTGGGCCGGAACGGGTTGGGTCCATAGTTGTATTCATAATCCGCGACCAGTGGCTTGCCCGAGTTCTCATGCCGGGTATAGGCATTCAGTCCCATGAGAGACGCGCCCAGCGTACAGGCAACGACAAGCTGCAGCACGAACCGGGTCTTCAGGGCACGGAAACTTGGATAACGGAGCTTGCCTTCGCCACGTCTGCGCTGCGGGTAGGTCAGTCCATGCCCGATGATGTGCACAAGCAGGATGAATGCAACTGCCCAGGCCACGACCAGGTGCGATTGATAGATCCAGTCGGCGTTCTCCCGGCGCCCGAACAGCAGCATGTCGAATCCGGACACTGTCACCAGAACCAGCAACAGCAGGCCCCCCACACCGCTGGCAATGATTCCGGGCCGCCGGAAGCCGATCACCCGGCGAAAGTGGACAATCGTATAGGGCACCAGCAGCAGCCCCATCAGTATGCCCCACACCGCGTGCAACAGGACCATGACCTGCTCCGGTTCACTGTGCGGCAGGAGGTAATAACTCGTGAACCCGCTGATCGCCAGGATCACCAGGGCCCCGGTCACGCCGAGATTGAGTAACCTTTCCTTTTCCAGCAGCGTTTTCATAATCTGTACTTGCCGAGCAGATCCACGGCACTCAGGCCGTTGTTTCTGGCATATTCGGCGATCAGTTCGATCCTGGCCCCGGAATCCAGGTTGCCGTGTTCAATCAGTCCCAGCGGATCGCCTTTTTCCCTCAGCACGTCATAGCCACCCGCCTCGAGAAATGCGGACAGCATCCGGCTGTTATTCCTGCCGGCCACCTCACCCAGTATCCAGTCCCGCGCGTAATCATCGTCATGAAAACGCCCGAGAGACCAGTTCGACTTTACCGTGTCCGGTGCCTTTGCATTCGTCAGCAGCGCGATACTCACCTCGCGGGAAATCCTGCGACGATCATCCAGCGACGAAATGAAGCCGGCCAGCTCCCGGACATCGGCACGGGAGCGGTCTTCCGGCAGCGACAACAGGTTGTTGGCCAGCACGGTTTTCAGTTCACCCCGGCGCGGTTTGTTCAGGACAGAGACAATCCTGCAGATCCTGACCGCCTGGGCGGCGTTGCTGACCTGCCGGATTGCGTCATCCGCCCCGAATGCACCATGGGCATAGCAGCTTTCCCAGAAGGATTGCCGCAGCCCGCCCGGCAATTCCGGTGTGTGCAGGTCCGACCAGCGTCGCAGAACGGCCTGACGTTCCTGCGCATCGAACAGTGGAGTGAACATGACGAGGTTGGTGATTTGTACGGCATCGAGCCGGTTCATCGATTCCGTGGTTATCCCGAGCCGGGTGACAGCACTCTTCAGCACCCGGTACTGTGGCCTCGTGACCGGGTATTCCAGCAAGCGCAGTACCCGGGCCGTGGAACGCCGGCCTGACCCGGCAAGCGCTTCGCTTGCCGCCTGCCGGACGGCCGGATCCGGGTGATCCACCAGGGTATCGAGCGGGAGTTCGGCGTAGGTCAGCAGATCGTGCCGGTAGGCATACACCAGTGCCCGCAGCACCTGCGAATCATCGGGGACTGAGCCGTCCAGGCGTTTCAGTGCCTTTGCCATCCACCCCCGCACCAGTTGGCCCGGAAAGACCACACCATCATCCTGGGTCAGCAGCGCATACATCGTGGCCAGCGCCAGCCCGGCCGGTTCCGGCCGCTCCAGGTCCGCACTGACCATGGCGTCAATCCCGTCATCGCCGAGCCGGTTCAGCGCAATCAGACAGGCGGCCCGCACCGGGGCACTCCGGCTGCTGCTGTACAGTTGCTGCAGCCGGGGAACCGCCCCTGTATGGCGCAGACTCCCGATCGCGGAAACCAGATCCGGCTGGCTCTCGACAGGCGCCGACTGGAGGTGATCGGCCAGCGCATAGGCCGCCGTGATGTCATCGGATTCGGACAGCGCCTGCGCCGCACAGCTGATCCGCACAGCATCCTTTTCGTCGAGATTCCTGATCAGATAGGGTATCGCCCTGTACTTGCCACGAATGACTGCTTCCTCTTCCCGAAACCAGTGCTCGAGCAGGTGTGATGCCCGGCAAACCGTGCCCGCATCCGGTGATGTCAGGGCCCGGATCACCAGACCGACGCTGTTTTCGACCTCCAGCTTCTCGACCGCATCCAGTGCGGCCTGTTCCAGATCAGGATTGCCGGACCGGATGATGGCTTCATACAGCGCCAGCATGCCCGGCGATGGATGATTACGAAGAAATGCCCCCGCACTGTCGGCACGCTTCCCGTGCAATCCGGCCAGATAATCCGTGATGGCGTCCTGCTCGTCAGGACCCAGCGGCTGCGTGGCCAGCAGCCTGAACAGCAGTGTGACCGGAAGGGAGCGGTAATTGTCGGGCAACCCGCTCCTGCGCGGCGATGGTTCGACAGGTTGAATCGACCCGGACTTTACCCTGTAAATACTGTTTACACTGACATCCCGGCTTGTTACGACCTTCCCCTGTGGAGACGAAATCGTAACCCGGGCCGTATCCGCCCGTGCCAGTCCGAAATGAAATCGCGGGTCACTGTTGCCGAACAGCGCAGGCCGGACCGAGATCCGCCGGCGTAACCGCAGCCCCTGCGCCTCGACCAGGATGCTCCCTCCCATGAGCTCGGGCTGGTCTCCCACGTCCAGGGTGATCCAGTTGCCGGCTTCGGCCGTCCTGTTCAACAGTACCTGCGGAAAGTCATTGTTATTGGTGAATACCAGGTCCTGCCTGCCATCGTTGTTGATATCCAGATCGATAACGGACCTGGACGATGACGGTATCTCGTCCTGCGTGCAGGCGACTGCCTGGCCGGCTGCGGAAATCACGCCCGGCCGCAGGCACTGGTTCGGTTGTGGCAGGCTCATCTTGCCGGCGTAGGGGTCCATTTCCACCCTGCCATCGGCAATGACAATCGACGGTTCCGAATCGTTGGTGAGATCGACGCAATCCGCTCCCCAGCGATCAAGATACAGCCAGCCGGCATTGTTCATTCCGTCATCCCGGGACCGGTCTCCGGTCAGGTCGATACCGTCCGGGAAATCCAGCAGCAGGCTGGAGTATCCGTTGGCACGGGTGATGAACAGGCTGGCCCCGCCCTTCAGACCCTGGCATGAAGCTCCGAACCGGGTCGCCTCCAGCGAGACCCCGGCATCCAGTTCCACCAGGCTGCCGGGTTTATCCTGCCGGTAAATCCGCATGGGATTTCCGCGATCATTAAAGACCAGCAGATCCTCCAGCCCGTCATCATCCAGGTCCTGCCAGGTGGCGGACACGGAACGCTCGGCATGCTGTCCCAGGCCGTATGCCGTGGTGACATCCTCGAATTGCAGCCCACCCTTGTTCAGCAGCAACTGGTTCGCAACGCCGTCGAACACGGTCGGGTCAAAATTTCCCCGGTATTGCTCACTGAATCCGGTCGCGCCCTCAAAGCGCTTTATGTTCTTTGCGTAGCGCAGGTAGTGTGTCAGGTACAGATCGAGCAAGCCGTCGTGATTCAGGTCAACCGGAGCGGCCTGGGTCGTCCAGACGGGCATGCCGGTATGCGCGAACTTTTCGACCGGCTCGAAACGGAATCCCCCCAGGTTGTGCAGCAGGCGGACACCGTCCGCGGTCAGCACGACCAGGTCCGGCCGGGTGTCATTATCAAGATCCGCGGCCAGGCAACCTGTCGTGGCCGTGTTGTTCGCAATATCCGCAACCTTTTCAACCCGGACGAAATGGCCGTGCTCGTTCCTGTAAAAAACCAGGCTGCTGTGTGTGCTCCACCAGGAATTCCTGCCGAAATATCGCGCGCCGCCCTGTCCGGCAACAAATACCAGGTCGATCCAGCCATCGTGATCAAAATCACCGGCACAGGCACTGCCGCCAAGGCTGTCCCGGATATCATTGATATGTTCGGAGATCTGTACGTGTGAATGCCTCACACCGGAGGCAAGGGTGACATCTTCCAGCAACGGCCTGGCACCGGCCGGTTTTTCGGACACGTGACCGGCGGGTTGCCCGGTGCCTGCCAGCACCACCCCCGTCAGGATGGCCAGCACACCGGCCAGCACCAGGCCCGGTCCGGGATTTCCGCGTATTCGGAGCATCCGGCGACCACCCTGCGGCTGATTTGCGAGGTGTGACATCAGGCGGACCTCAGGGCGTGACCTGCGCCAGCAACCCGTTTTTTTGCAACACCATGGCGCCCCCGGAATCCGCCGGCAAACCAAGCAGCAGGGAAAATTCCGCGTACCTGGACCGGTAGCGATGCAGATAGTCGGCATCGCAGGATCTCCCCTGGCTGGTGCAAGGCAGCAGTTCCGGGTGCCCGGCGGCCAGACCCTGTCCGAGGAACAGGTACTCCGGCTCATTGGCCGCAATCAGTTGCCGCGCCCGGTGCTCATCCGTATCCCGGATGATGAGCGCAAGCGTCTTCGGCTGCCGTTGTCCGTTGCGTCGCATGATCCCGAACCGGTCCCAGTCAACGACCACGCCGTTAATCACGGGGTGCTGCGGAGGTGCCTTCGCCAGCATGGATACGGATACCGGACGTCCCTGGAAAAAGTAGGCCGGGACGGCATACACGTGGTAGCTGTCGACTACCTGCCGGTTTAACCTGATCAGTTCATCACGCCGGTCACCATGGCAATCCGGAGGCGCTCTCGACGCAACCGCCGTGAGCACCTTGCGGCTCACCGGCCTGGTGCAGTGAAAGATTTCATCCACCCGTCTTTCGCTGGCCTTGCCGAGAATGGGTGACCAGAACAGAAAAACGTTGTAATCCGAAAGGCTGTCGAGCTTGCCGATCGCCTTGATACAGTAGGGACAGAAAGGATCCTTGAACACCACTACCGTGGGACGGTCCGGTTTCCAGTCCCCGACGAGGAAATCGCCGTATTCATCCGGACCCGGGATGATTTTTGACGCGCCCGAAGCGCTTGATGCGATGAGTATCAGGATCAATAGCAGGAATCTTGTCAACCCGGTTCCCGATTGCATTTTTCTGCACCCGTGTTGTGTGTCAGTCAGGCACCTGCCGGTGCACTGTCACCACCACTGTCTGCTGTATCCACAAACAGCCGTGTGGATACCGGGAACCACCCCCAGCGGGCAGGCAGCCCCCACTGCCTGTACGACCAGAATCAGGTCGCGCGCAATATACCCGGAGTTCAGGTCGCCTGGAAAGCCCCGAAACGGCGGCTGGCAGACCGTATACGACTCATCATCCCGAACAATCCGGATGCGAACAGCCAGAGGGCGGACGGTACCGGCACGATGGTTTCAGCCGTGGTCTGCCCGTTGTCAATCGCGGCGAACGTATTCGGATCGACGATTTCAAAGTACTGCGTACCCGGTGTCCCTGCCCCAAGGTAATCGAACTGCACGGTAAAACCACCCAGTGTCTGGCCGGAACCGATACCACTACCCGAGAAGAGCAGCGCATCATAGAACCCGTTATCCGGAAGCCCGGTATCCGGCTGCACGACCAGCGGATCCCAGGTCGCGGGGGAAGCCGGGAACGCCAGGTTTTCATAGGCGGTATAGTCGAAGTAGATCGTGAATTCCTCGATGTCGACCATCAGTGAATCATTGCTGACGGAGAAGCTGTACTGCCAGGTGTTGCCGGAAATATTTGTCAGACCATAGGTGACGGTTGTCGCTGCGGCTGGCCCGGCAACGATGAACAGCAGGCACAACAGCCCGGAAAGTTTTATTTTGGTTGGCATGCGCTGGCCCCTCGTTCCCTGGAAACATGTGTGAATTCAGTGAATTCTAGGCAAAAACCATTCCAGATGAACATTACAATTTAAAAAACAACAAGTTAACTCATTTCTCACTAATCCGTACCGAGCAACACCGACATTCTGTAAATTATCCGGACACTTTTGTCTGCAGTGCAGTCTACTGATATTCGGTTTAAATAATGTAATAACAATCGGTTACGCTCGATTGGACCGGCAACGCCCCGAATCAGGAA
>CAZMAK010000012.1:26348-39651 GCA_964564245.1 uncultured Ectothiorhodospiraceae bacterium
CCCTACCTCCAGGACGGGCAATTTCCTCAATCCAGCGCACCCACCGGTGGGCTCACTCCGATGCTGCACAGGTAACCGGCGACGAATCGTGACTGCATGGCGGTAAACCCGGCCCTGCTCGCACCGGCTGGCAAAAACCGCCGGGTTTATTTATCGTGAAACCGGTCATGCCAGTCATGCCACCGGGCAAACAGGACAACCGGCCTCCGTTGTCCTGCCTGTATCTATACGGAGTACGCCCATGCACGAGTCCGTCCTGGTCGTCACCGATCGCACCGCTGCCGGTGACGCCATCGGCTTTGTGCAGCACAAGCTGTCCGGTTATGACCTGCGCCTGCTCGACTGGGTGCGCATCAGCCCGATGACCCCGACACAGCATGTACCGGAGCCCGGCGGCCAGATCCCGCCGGTCACCCTGAGCACCTGCTGGATGCCACGCGAGAACCGGCCGGGTATCCCCGCGCCGCGCCCGGAGCATATGTACCGTATCAAGATCAACGTCTGGCAGGGGGCCGATTATCCTGCCGAGGAAATGCACTGGGGACGTGTTCCAGCATTTCCAATCCGGCGTCGCAGCATCCCGGATCGTTATTCCACGCTGGGGCTGTGCCGCTGGCGCTACCCCGACCGCCTGGCTGCCACGGTACATGCACTGGCGCGCCCGCTGTTTCTTTATCTGTCGAATACGCACCAGGTCACGCTCGAACCGAACGAGAGCAACGCCAGCGCCTGGGGGCATCGCTGGCTGGCGGAGTGGTTGCAGGCCCGCGGGCAGCGGGTGGAGGCTGAGGCGCTGATCAGCCAGCTCATGCAGTGGACCCTGATCCAGAGCAAGGGCTGGTGACAGCGTTGCCGGTTCCCGGTTTGCAACGCGCAAACCGGGATGATGTAGCGGTCAGTAGCGCCCGCCGGTCTTGGTGATGTAGTTGGACAACTGCTGGGTCTCCATGTGCATACTCACCAGGTTGTTGTGCGTCAGGCGGAACAGGCCGCGCATGAACCGGTAAACCAGTGCCGGATGGGTTTCCAGCAGCGGTTCGAAATCATCCGGCTCCAGCGTATACACGATGCTGTCACCTGCCGCAGTCAACGTCACCTGGCGGGAGGCGCGCTCGACAAATGCGCGTGTACCCGCACACTCGCCCGGCTTCATGGTGTACAGCATGGTTTCAGTGCCGTTGATCCGGCTGCTGACCGCAATCTTGCCGGACACCAGGATAAACAGGGTATGGCTGGTATCACCCTCGCTGGCCAGCACCTCGCCGTCGACAAGACTCCACACACCCATGATACCGGTTAACAGTTCGCAATCGCCTTTATCCAGATCCTTGCCGAGGTCGGTGTCCAGCAGCGTCTGACAGTTTGCATCCTGACTCATTGCAGTATCCTTTCCTGGTATTCAGCCCTGACGAGGCATGAGTATAGACTCGACAGGAACAATTTTTCCATACAGGAAAAGCGTGGATCATCTCCCCTGGTCGGGCAGACCGGCAGCCATCAGCGGTTTCAGCGCAGTGAGCAGGGACCGGAACAGCTGCCGGTTGTGTACCTCCTCGCCGGCCAGCAGCTCTTTCATGTGCTGGCGTTGTGTCGGCATGGAGAAACACGCCGGGCAGGAATCGGGGATCACCGGCAGGGCGTGCCGCGCAGCAAAGTCGCGCGTCGTGCGCTCACGTACGAATGCCAGCGGACGGATGATGCGCAGGTCGCCGTCATCGTTGACGTAGTGCGCCTTCATGGTACGCAGCTGCCCGCCGTGGAATGCCGACATCAGGAAGCTTTCCGCCAGATCGTCCAGGTGCTGTCCCAGCGCAATCACGTTGAACCCGTGCTCGCGCGCGGTCCGGTAGATGAAACCGCGTTTCAGGCGCGAACAGAAGGCACAGTAGGACGGACGCCCCATGTGTTCCTGTGCCAGCTCCAGGATCGGCCTGCGCACGTAGTGGTATTCCACGCCCAGCGATCCGAGATAGGGAATCATCGGGGACGGATCATAATCCCCGGCCTGGGGATCGATGGTGACCGCACCGAGTTCGAAGCGTACCGGCGCGCACTGCCGGAAATGCTGCAGGACATGCAACAACGACAACGAGTCCTTGCCACCGGACAGGCCCAGCAGTATCCGGTCGCCGGCGCGGATCATGCCGAACTCGGCGATGGCGCGCCCGGCCTGCGAGGTCAGGGTCTTCGACGGCCTGACAAAACCGCCAGCAGGCGTCCGTGCGGGATCGATAACGGTCTGTGCGATCATCGTCGGAAGATACCCCGTCCCGCCCCGGGACACCAACAGGTACCGTCATCAAGAAACCCCTGCGCCTGCAGGCAGGCCCCTACGGCACCAGATCGAGTCGCAAGCTGTGCTGGATGCTGTCCTGCCAGGCCGCCGGTACCCCCGCCGCCCCGGCATACTCGCGCCAGCGTGACAATACCTCCGTCACCTCGCGCACGATCGCCTCGGCACGGCCACGCTTCATCGAGACGGCCTTCGCGCCGGCACGGATATCCTCCAGCGTGAACCCATCGCGCTTGCCGTTCAGGCTCATCTGGTGGGTCGATGTCCACCGCCCGGCCGGGTTGTAGCTGTAAGTCATGTCGAAGGCCGGGGACAACGACCAGTTGCCGGCCTTGTCCATCAGGAACGCGATGTTCTTGGCGTGATCGTCCTGGTTACGCCCGATAATATTGAACGCCATGCGCCGGAACTGCTGTTCGATGGCGCTCATGGGGAGCCCCAGTTGCCGGATCACCTGCATGGCCTGCTCGTAACTGTAGGCGCCGGCCAGGTTGAAATCGAAATGCGCCAGCGCGCACAGTGACTGCATGTGCAGCTTTTCACCGCCGGCCAGCCGGTCGAAGCGCCGCATCATGAAATGCCGCCGGCCGCTTTCCTCGAACAGCCGGCAGTCATTGATCGTGATGCCGCAGTCACGCGCCATCCTCGAATAGGCATACTCGATGACCCCGTACCCCTGCGGGTCCTCCAGCTCCCTGTCCCGGTTGCCGCGCACACCGTCGAACTTGAGCAGCCAGTATTCAAATCCTTCACCGGCCGGCACCTGGCCGGAGCGAACCTCGTTGGTCGCGGGATTCCAGGCGATCACCGCCTTCGCACGCGCACCACCGGCGGAGGTGCCGACGCGCAGGATATCGCTCAGCGCCTGTTCGCGACTCTCCTCGGCAAAGGACACCTGCAGCTCGTTGCGATGCGTCAGGACCTCAGTGGCCAGTGCGACCAGGTGATCGATCTCGATGTGACTGGCCTGGCGCGCCTTCGGACCCATGGCCGGCGCAAACTCCAGTGCACCCATGCCGCGCTCGCCCATGTAGCACAGCCGTTCCAGTGCACTGAAGGAACCCGGCTGCCGCCCCTGCGTGGCCAGCCAGGCGTCGATCAGTGCGTTGCCGAAGCGGTCCGGCAAGGAATCCGCCAGCAACCCGGGCAGGCCGTAAAAGGTCGTGCGTGACAGTTCCGGGAAACGGTACACGCGTCGCGCCAGCGGCATGACCAGCGGCGCGACCTCGATGCCGCTGGCGACGAACTCCGGTGCGTATTCGAACGCCGCCACGTCCGTGTCGTCATCGAGCGAGACCGCACCGATGGTGCGCCCCCACAACCGGACCTCGGCGACCGCGCTCAAGTGTCCTCCTCCCAGGACCACGGCTGCCCTTGCGTGTCCTCCACCCGGCGCGACGAGGCACGCTGCCGCCGCCGACCCTTCAGCCGGAGCAGATCCATCGGCCTGGGCCCGGCCTCCGCCACCAGCTGGTCCAGCCCCGGCAACAGGCCCAGCACCCGGAACAGGCGGATCAGGCTCGACATCTGCGCCGAGGCACCCGCCTCGATCCGTTCCACCGTGCGCTTGGCCACCCCGGCCTGCTCTGCCAGCTGTGCCTGGGTCAGCTGCAATTCAAGGCGGCGTTGCGCCATACGCAGGCCGATTTCCGCCAGGATGCCCTCATCCGCAAGTTGATCTGAAATCTTCATACTCGCCATTCTTGTCGAATTAAGAAATAAATAAACAATAATTCGTTGATTATGACGATTTATACAGGAATTATATATGAATGTCAATTCGCCATATTTTACGATATAACAATGTATATATGTATTAATTCGTAATATTTGACGAATTATATCGTTTGATTCTATGGAGATGCCGGCCAGGCAATACGCCCGGCACCGGATCCGCCGCCACGACGGAAAGCCCTGCACAGGGCTGTTTAGCCTTCGTGTTCAGGCCTCTTCGCGCAGGTGATCGCCCCATTGCCAGACCTGCCGGACGGCCTTGCCGGACAGCGGAAAGACCTGCACCTGCAGGTCCGGCAGGCGGAGGATTGCACAGGAATGATTGAATGCAGAGCTGCCCGGATTCACCACCAGCATAGCCCCCACCGGTTCGGCGAATACCTGGTGCGTATGGCCGACCACCAGCACATCACAATCCAGTGCCGCAAGCCGTCCGGCCCAGTGCGCAACGCGGTCGGGCTGCACTGCTCCGGTGCGGTCTCGCAGGCGGATGCCCCCCTGACAGGAGTCCGGCGGTTCGGCATGCACCACGTAGACCCGCCTGCCCTCGATCGTGGTATCGATGAACGCGGGCAGCCCGCGCAGGTATTCGGCAACGGCATTACCGGGTTCCTCGCCGTGCTCGGCGAGATAATCCCGGTCGTGATTGCCGAGTACGGAACGGCACTGGTTCCCGACCAGTAATTGCACGGTCTCTGCCACGCCATCGCGGTAACCGGCGATGTCGCCGGCACAGAATACCGTATCGACTCCCGCCGACCGGAAGATCGAAAACGCCTCGGCCACCGCCGCCGGCGTGGCATGTACATCACTCAATAAACCGATCGAGGTCATCACCATTCCCTTTTAACAGCCAGATTGAATACTTGCCCGTGCAAACCGGTTGCAAGACCCGTGCCTGTGCGCCCGTTGCTGGCCCGGGAAACCCCGCAGGCGGAATCCGACCTACCTGATACCGATCAAATGGCGGTATCCCGCTTTCGTTCTACTATGCTGGTAATGGCACACAGACCGGGCACGTCCGCCGGACGGTCCCGCATGCCTCGCCGCGCCATTGCACAGACCCATGACTTTGACGCCATCAGACAACGGCTATCGACTGGTCTCTGCGCTGTTTCTGCGCCTGCTGGGCGTCATTTACCTGATCGCCTTCGTCTCGATCGGCGTCCAGATCAAGGGCCTGGTCGGCAGCCAGGGCATCCTGCCGGCCGGCCCCTGGCTGACCGCCGTGGCGCAGCATACCGGGATCGAGCGCTTTTTTCAGGTGCCCACGCTGTTCTGGCTGAACTCGAGCGACACCGCGCTGACCTGCGCGACCACCATCGGGGCACTGGCCGCGCTGCTGATCATCCTGAACCTGCTGACCCGCCCGGCCCTGGTGGCGGCATTCGTGCTGTACCTGTCGCTGTTCCAGGTTTCGCAACCGTTCATGAACTTCCAGTGGGATACCCTGCTGCTGGAGAGCGGCTTCCTGGCCATCTTCCTGACGCCCTATTCACGCGTCACGATCTGGCTGTTCCGCTGGCTGCTGTTTCGGCTGCGGTTTGAATCGGGACTGTTCAAGCTGGTCAGCGGCGACCCGGCGTGGTCGGGCCTGACTGCACTGAAGACCTATTTCGAGGTCCAGCCGATTCCCAACCCGGTCGCCTGGTATGCCAACCAGCTGCCGGACTGGCTGCTGCGCGTCGGCACCGGCGGCACCCTGTTCGTGGAACTGGTGGTACCGCTGATGATGTTCCTGCCACGCCGCTGGCGCTTTACCGCTGCGTGGATCACGATCTTCTGGCAGGTCCTGATCCTGCTCACCAGCAACCACAACTGGATCAACTTCCTGACCATCTTCCTCTGCCTGTTCCTGTTTGACGACCGGGCGATCAGGCGCGTGTTGCCACAGCGGTTACACGGCCGGCTGAACTGGACCGAGGCGGACATCGCGCGGACCCCTCACCTCGCGCAGCGCCTGGCCATCGGCGTACTGGGCCTGTTCATCCTGTCTTCCAGCACGCTGAAGGCCTATGAACTGGTCACCGAGAAGCACATCCCGGGGCTGGCCGGGAAGGTGATCGATTACGCGTCACTCTACGGCGTGGTCCATGTCTACCACGTGTTTCCGACCATGACGACACAGCGGATCGAACTGGAGGTGCAGGGTTCGATCGACGGCATCAACTGGAGAACCTACCATTTCAAATACAAGCCGGATGAACTGGACAGGCGACCGCAATTCGTCATTCCGCACCAGCCACGACTCGACTGGCAGATGTGGTTCGTTACCCTGCATCCGCGCCACCTGCCCTGGTTCGGCAGTTTCCTGGAGGCGCTGCTGCGCAACTCACCGGACGTCAAGGACCTGCTGGCGAATGACCCGTTCCCGAACGTCGCCCCGCGCCACATCCGTGTGAATGCCTATCGCTACGAGTTCACCAACTTCGAGGAACGGCGCCAGACCGGCAACTGGTGGAAACGCACCGCACTGGGTCCCTTCACACCGTTGCCGGGGATGGAACGCAAGGACGAATCGCAGCTCCCGGCAGTACCGTAGGCGCGCGGGATCGCGTGAATGGCACGGCGCTTGCCCCTTCGCCTGCCGGGCGGCTCCTGCAGGCACGGGGTTATCCGCAGGAGCCGCCCTGGCGGCGAATCGGAATCACGGCGTAAGCCCGGCACAGACCGGGACGTTCCCGCATCACGCGCCGGACACTGCCTTCTGGATCAGCGGAATCAGCGGCTCCGGCAGGCGGATACCACCCGACAGTGCAAACTGCTGCGCCGGATCAGACATCTTCTTCCAGGTCTTGCGGACGATATCCAGCCACTTTTCCTCGTCGTACTCGGGGTGCTTGCCGGCAAACTCGAGCATGTAGTGTTCGATAAACACCAGGTCGGTGACATCTTCCAGCAGCTGCGTGTCCGGATTCTCCCTGATCTGCAGTTTCGCCACCGCCTTGCCCACCCGCTCCAGCACCTCCTCGCCATAACCCGCCTGTTCCAGCAACGCTGTCGCCGTCTGCGCATGGAACTTGTACAGATCCTTGCGCCACTGCAGGTAACCGATGCGGTCCATCGGGTAGTTCTCGCGCGGTGACTTCCAGCGCTGGATATGCTGGGCGCGCAGCGCGAGCTTCATGGCATCGTCCGCATCCGGCGCAAAGCGCTGCAACATGTCCGACATGCGGTGTGAATACAACAGTTCCTTCGGCCATTCCCGGCCGTCGACGCTGACCCGGTTCGGGTCCTCGCTGTTCGCGGCGTCGATCAGTGCCACCGCCCTTGCGTAAATCGATTGAGATGTCACAGCAATGCTTCCTCCGGTCCGGTTCACGGACCACGCGGCGTGACGCCGCCATGGTCGATACGTTCATACTCGGCGATCACCTGTGCACCCAGCAACAGGATGAGGGCCGCTAATTCAAAGCTGAGCAGGATGATGATGGTCGTGGCCAGCGAGCCGTAGATGATACTGACGAATGACAGGGTTGTGAAATACCAGACCAGCACATGACGCGTGATTTCCCACAGCAGCGTCGCCACGATGCCGCCAACCAGGGCGTGCGACCAGGCCAGCTGCCCGACCGGCATTACCAGGTACACCGAGGTCAGCAGCAGCACCTCACCGAGTACGCCAAGCAGGTACAGGATGGTTGCCGTGGTACCGCTCATGTCGATGTCGAGACCGGCCAGTTTCAGCGTCGCACTGTCATGCTGGGCGAGCCAGCCCGCCATCAGGGATACCACCAGGAATCCCGCCGTCAACAACAGGATATACAGGTAGGGCATCAGCACGGATACCATGAAGTGACGTTGATGACTGACCCGGCGATGGAAGAAGATCATCGACATGGCATTCTCCAGCACGGCAAACGCCAGCGAGCTGAAAAACAGCAGTAACAGCACACCGACAGTGCCGATCACCTTCCAGTGTGACAGGAATACCTGCAGGTGCAGGGCCAGCTCTTCCGAGCGGACGGGTGCGGCCAGCGCCAGTATGCCCGATACCACCCGGAGCAGGAGCGCCTGGTCCATGAACTGGGACAGCACGATCAGTACCAGCGCAAACACCGGCACGATCGACAACAGGGTGTAATAGGCAACGGCACCGGCCAGCAGCAGCCCCTGGTCGTCCCGGAAGCCCCGCAGCACCGCCAGCAGGAAGCGGCCCGGATGGTTGAGGACACGGGCAATGGGTGAGGTTTCCTGTGTCATGGTATCAGCGGCATCCTGCCACCCTGTCACCATGCACACTGAACCCGGAGGTATGGCCTGGATCATCCGGCCAGCAGCGCCTCGGCCGGGTCACGGCGTCATGGCCTGCAACAGGGCACGCGCTGCGCCGCAGCGTTCAGGATCACACCGACCGTCCCGGCAAGCCTGACCGGTGGTTCAGGCCAGCAGGACAGGCGCATCCTGTCAGCCGGTTCTGGAATCACTGTCCTCCAGGGATTTTTCCGGCTCCTGGCCCAGGCGTCGCCTGCAGGACACCCAGTCGCCGAATCTGCATTCGGTCCTGTCGCAGTCGAACTCACAGACAGAGACCTCTCCTGGCACCGCGATCACCAGCTGATGCAGCCACTGTTGCAACCTGTCAAACATACCTGCCCCCTTGCGGTATGCTGCCTGTTTGGCCTGACGATCACCTGCTCCTGCTGTCGATTATTCGTTGCTTGCCCGGTCAGCACCCTGCAGACCGGCCTGCGCCCGGCACACCCCGACTCTCAGGTTCCGGTGGCCCGGTTTCCAGCGTACATCAAGGACAACGCCACGCCAAGCGGACTCAAAGTTTCGAGCATACCGCGTGCTGCCCTTCCACCGTGACTTCGAGGTTGTTGCCGTTGAGGGTAAATGTCACGGAACCACCCTTCCCGGTGACCGTAACCTGGTCGCCCTTCGTGCTGTAGGTGCCCTGGGAGTTCTGCTTGTCCACGACCAGGTCAACCTTGTTGCCGTTACCGAAGGACATCTTGTCGAATATGCAGGCCGGGCCGCCATAGGAAGCGGATTGCACAGCGGCACCTGCGGACTTTGCCGACCCGCTTCCACCGCCGTCGCCCGCACCCTTGCGGCAGAGGATCTTGTCGCCAAGCATGGTGCCTTCCAGGTCACCGTCCTTGTTCATGGTGAAGACCGTGGTCTGGTTGTTTGCCGAAACGATGACCTTATCCTTGTCCACGGTATAGTCACCGGCGGTCTCGCCCATCTGCACGCCGAACATCTTCATGCTGATGTAGACCTTGCCGTTGTCCCGAAAGGAAAGCTTGTCGTACAAGCCACAATCACTGCCGCCATAATCGCCGGATGGGCCGGATGAACAACCACCCAGTACACCCAGGGATACCAGCAGCAGACCGCGCACATTATTGTTCATGTCCCCCTCCTGTTGATCGGTAATGTTCGGCGTGCCTGCCTGCCGCAGTACAAAGACCCGGTCCCTGTCCAGCCAGGCACGCAGAGGGATTGTGGAACGGTAATCGCGCAGCTGCAATACAAACCTCCTGCGCAGGCAGGCCGCACCGGATCAGGACAGCCTGCAGGCCTCCCCTTGCTCCCCGTGACCTGCGCAATCCCGACGGATGGCACCAGCGCGCCGCGCCCGCCATGCCTAACTCATAGGACGCGGCACGTAGCGTGTCAAGGACGCGGCACCCGCACAGGTCCGCACCAGGGCCACCCGGAACCACCCCGGATCCTGGCAGACCACGTACTTTAGTCCAATTCCGGCAGCCGGCGTTACGGTGTTTAAATGATCATACCGGCGTTGTGACCTGTGCTAGCACCGTATCCCTGCACCCGTCACGGAAGGCCGGCGCAGGAGAATAACAACATGAACAGAATTCACACCGGGATTTTGCTGACCACACTCCTTGTACAACCGGCACTGGCGTCCGGCGGGATCACCGAGTCCCAGGTCCAGAAGGTCCTGGATGCCACTGACACGGCGTCGATACACCGGGATGCCGCCACCATCGGCAACTACCTGGGTGACTCGTTCGAAAAGATCATCGAGTTCACCTACAAGAAATGGCTGGCCAAGGTCAGGGTCGACAAGCAAAAGTACCTGCAAATGATCCGGGACGGGTGGAAGGAAACCACCGCCTACGATTACCAGCGGGAGAACACCGAAATCCATATCATGCCGGACGGCCAAAGCGCGCAGACCTACTCGACCATCACCGAGCACGTCATCAAGGACGGCAAGCCCATGACCAGCAAGATCCGCGAATACGCCACCTATGAACGGGAACACGGCAAACTGGTCATTACGGAGATCAGCGGCTATACCCTCGTCGGCGACACCACGCCGCAGCAGTAACGGGCGCCCCGCCCCCGACCCTTGATGCGGCCCCTGTAGTGCCGCCGGCAGGTCCGGCTGCGCCACCCTGCGGGCCGTCCGCCGGACGTTCAACCGCCCCGTGCCCGGGCACCTCCTGCGGGGATGACAGACCCGGCCCGGTGTTCCTCGAGTAAAATCGGCTGGTGCCGACATATCAGGCAAACCTGGAGTAAGCCATGAACCAGCGGACAGCCATTACCGTATTTGTCGCCTTCATACTGATCGGCGTCCTGCCCCAACGGGCCTGGTCGGACACACCCGCCGGCGGCGGGTCGGCCACGGCACCCGCAAGCGGGGTTGCCCCGGGCGGGTATGCACAACCCTGGCAGCCATCGAACCCGTGGCGCGCGCCCGGGCAGGGGTACGGCCAACCGGCACCGTATTATCCACAGGGCATGCAGTACCCGAACTATCCTGCCTGGCCGGCGGCGACCACCGCCACGGTGAATCCGCCCGGTGCCGAGCTGGCACAGACCCGGGATCAACTGGATGCAAAGCGCAATGAACTGAACGAGGCGAACAGCCAGCTCGAGCAGTTACGCGGGAAGGTGCAGGCGTGTCTTGCCGCGCAGGAAAAACTGTCCGACAAGGTGACCTACGGAACCCGCGAACAGAATGCCCTGCGGGTGCGCGTGACCGACCTGGTCAGGTCACAGAACATCTCCAGCGCCACGCTGGCACAACAGCAACAGCTCATCGATCAGTACCAGACACAGAACCGGCAGCTCACTGCGGAACGCGACCGGCTCCACCACGAGCTCGCCAGCCGTGACGAACAGCTTTCGGCCCTGCAGCACGAACTGCAGGTCGCCACGCAGGCCCTGGAACAGGCCATCACCAACGCCGGTATTGCCAGCGAGGCACTCAACGCCGCCAGGGTGAAAACCGGGGCGAATCAGGACGAGATGACCACACCGGAGGCCAAACCGCAGCACCAATAGTCCCGCCTGCAAAGCGATCTCCAGCCTTCACCGGAATGAACATTCAGGACGCCTGATTTATGACGCTTCCTCGATATTACATGAGGATGTCTTTCTGCTTACTTTCCGCCAGGTTAGAACCACAACCCGATCCAGTCTCACGGCTTCCATGACACGGCCGAAAACTCATTGTTCAATCCGCTGGACGTAGCAATCAATCCTGCTAGAATTTCCCCGCAATACTCATGTATTCCTTCTGTAACAAAAGGCTCACTCCAGCGTGCTGAAAATCAGCGTCATGAACGCCAAAGGTGGTTGCGGCAAGACGACGGTCGCCACCAATCTCGCCAGCTATTGCGCTTCCCGGGGTTACGTTACCACCCTGTACGACTATGACAGGCAGGGCTCCAGCATGCGCTGGCTCAAGGAGCGCCCGACCACACGCCCTCCGATTCACGGCGTCGCCGCCTACGAACCGCCACGGGCGGGCATCACACGGGCCTGGCAGATGAGGGTCCCGCAAGACACACGCTACGTGATCACCGACACGCCGGCCGGCTGTGCACTGATCGACATCGAAGACCGGGTGGCCGAGGCCGATGTCATCCTCATCCCGGTATTGCCCTCCTCGATCGACATTCATTCGACCGCGGACTTCATCCGGGACCTGCTACTGGTCGGCAAGGCACGCACCCACAACACCCGCCTGGCCATCGTCACGAACCGGACCCGCATCCGCATCAAGGCCGTGGAAAAGCTGGAACGCTTTCTCAACAAACTCGACATTCCCGTGATCGCACGTATCCGCGACACCCAGCACTACGTGAGTGCCACCGAACAGGGACTGGGCATTCACGAACTGAACGAGCGGGACGCACAGAAGGACTGTGAGACCTGGACCGATCTGCTCGCCTGGCTGGACCAGAACCGCGGCGGGTTCACCGACTTCCAGTACGCACTGCTGCAGGACCGGACCGCGCTGGCCGGCTGATACCGCGGACTGTCCCGCGGAACGCAGCCGGAACCTCCGGCTACCTGCCTTTCCCACACTCAGACACACGGCTTCCGTCCTGCCGGCAGGCCGCCGGTGGCCAGGGTACACACCAAATCAGCGACTTACATTATTTATTATAATTATCAATAACATATACACTTTCCGGGGCGGATGACAAAGGCGGCTGCACCCTCCCCGTTGTCTGGCAAAGGGGTTTTGCGCCGGGAACATTCGGGCCGGGCGCAGGAATAACGACCTGAACCACGCCCCCCATACTCGATGCGCGGCACACGGCTCGACAAGCCGTTCAGCTGTAACAATTGCCTGTCATACTTGATCTTGCTCAGGATGTGTCGATAGCTATCCAGTACTATTTGGTACTGTACGTGTCTGCGGCCCGGCAAACCGGGGGCAGTCTGTAGTCATGGTGGGAGGCTTTATGAGGTTAACAGTAATACGCCTGATCCGGGGAATCCTCCTGGGCGGAGCGATGTTTTCGACAGGCGCTATTGCGTGTGACCAGTCATTCGACGGGTGCCTGGGCTGCAACGACGACCAGTTGCCGGTGTGTCTGAACGCGTTTGTGCTGGAGATCTGCAAGGCATCCGGGGACCCGGCCAATTGCGATGCCCAGCGCGTGTACGACGACATAGAGCGTTACGTCACCATCAGTACCGGCAGTCACATGGCCCGCATCAGCGCGATGGCCCGGTCGGCGCGCAAGTATCGCCTGCACTGAGGGGCACCCTCCGCCACAGGCGCCATTGCCGCCAGGGCGGCGCCTACAGCGAATCGATCACCGCATTGAAGGTCTGGCTCGGTCGCATGACCGCCGCAGTCTTCGCGCGATCCGGGCGGTAGTAACCGCCGATATCCACCGCTTCACCCTGTACGCGCCGGAACTCGCCGACGATCGTTGTCTCGTTGTCGAACAGCCGGCTGGCCACGGGCGCAAACTTCGCCTGCAGGTCCCTGTCCTCTTGCTGACCGGCCAGCGCCTGCGCCCAGTACAGGGCGAGATAGAAATGACTGCC